>CAYVGW010000005.1:0-56166 GCA_964450895.1 uncultured Occallatibacter sp.
CGTGGCGCAAGGCGGCGCGGGCGATTCAGGAGACGGGCGGCTGGTGCCTGGATGTAACCGAGGGCGAGATTGCCGTGGCCAAGGCCGAAGTGGGCGCGGAGGGGCTGGGCTGCGAGCCGGCCTCGGCGGTGACGCTGGCCGGGCTGAAGAAGCTGCGGGCGCAGGGCAAGATCGCGTCCGGCGAGACGGTGGTGCTGGTGCTGACCGGCCACACGCTGAAGGACGCGGACTACACTATTGACTTCCATCGCGGCACGCTACTGACGGCGGAGGAAAGCGCGGGCCTGGAGGCGGAGATCGCCGGCTTGCAGCGCAATGCGCAGGTGGTGGAGGCGACGCCGGCCGCGGTGCTGGCCGCACTGAAGGGCAGAGCCGGATGAGCGAGGCAAGGCAAGTCACTCCTGGAAGCCTCACGCTGCGGCTGCCGGCCTCGTCGGCCAATCTCGGCTCCGGCTTTGACGCGGCGGCCGTGGCGCTGGACTTCTATCTGGAGATTGAGGCGGCGCGGGCTGAGGAGTTCTCGATTGAGGCTACGGGGCGCGACGCGGAGCGCTGCTCGCGTTTGGAGAAGAATCTCATTCTGGAGATTTACAAGGGGTTGCTGGAGTCGAACGGTCGACCGGTGACGCCGCTGTACCTCCGCATGAAGAACGAGATTCCGCTGGGGATGGGCTGCGGCTCGTCGGCGGCGGGACGGCTGGCGGCGATTGCGCTGGCGGTTCACTTTGGCGGGCTGGGCTGGAGTTCGCAGCGCATCTTGGCCGAGGCCTCGGCGCTGGAGGGCCACCCGGACAACGCATCGGCCTGCTGGCTGGGCGGCTTTGTGGCCGCGGCCTGCGAGGGAGATTGCAGCGAGCGCCGGGTTCATGCGGCGCGGGTTGAGCCGCCGGTTGAGTGGCGGGCGATTGTTGCGCTGCCCACCGAGCCGCTGGCCACCAGCAAGGCGCGGGCGATGCTGCCCGACAGCTACTCGCGGGCTGATGCGGTGATCAACATTCAATCCGCGGCGCTGCTCGGTTTGGCCTTTGCCCAGGGACGCGGCGATCTGCTGCGCATCGGGATGCAAGACCGGATTCATCAGCCTTACCGAGCCTCCATTTGCACGTTGCTGCCTCCGCTCCTGTCGCTGGCCGGCACGCACGGCATTCTGGGCGCGGCGCTGAGCGGCGCGGGGCCGTCCGTTCTGGTCCTAGTGGACGGCGAGGCGAGCGTGCCGGAGGCTTTGGCGGCGATCCGCGCGGCGCTCGCAGGCCAGCCGGAGCCGGAGCTGAAGGTTTGCCGGTTTGAGTCAGCGGGAGCCAGAGAGAGCTTTGAAGGGGCGGAAGTGCTGCCGGCGAAGCCCTGAAAATCTCGAAGAAACGCTTCTGGTAACAAAATTTAACATGGGTAGGTCACTTGGCATCCACCACCCAGAGAGTACTTTTTGCGTGATAAACCGGTTGAAAGTTACCTTTTTGGGGCGAGATTCCTGCTTATCCAATTACCTTTATTATTACTCAAGATTGCTTGATTTTAGTCATTCAAAAGGCCTAAATTCGCAGCGTGGGCAGTTCTGGGGGAGGGCTGCTCTAGCGCCCGAGGTCCTGATGGGATCCGGGCGCTTTTGATTGTGCCGCCTCCCTATAAAGCAGAGTCGAAACAGAGAAGAACTGCTGCAATCCGCTAATGAGAGTTTTTTATTGCGCCTTCCCTGGGGGCAAACGGCATGGCAATCGCATTTGAAATCATCTGGAGGGAGCAGGGGCATTTATGCCCCTGAATTTACGCCTGAAACCACAGGGCTTCAGCCCCGGGCCTAAAGGCCAGACTGCCCAAGTCTCTCTTCAGGGGCATAAATGCCCCTGCTCCCTCCGAAAAGCCGCCCGCATGAGTATCGCGAGAATGATAGGCGTGTGGCGAAGTTCAAATGCGCCTTCCCTGGGGGCAAACGGGGCTGCTCTCCCCAAGCATCCGCTCCATCCCCTACACTGAATCTTGCCTCTCATGCCCGTTTATTGCGAAGTCGCTCTGCCTGTGCCGCTGGACCGCGTGTTTACCTACGCGGCGCCGGAGGGGCAACTGCCGCTGCGCGGCGCGCGGGTCATCGCGCCCTTCAACAACGAGAAGCTGATCGGCGTGGTGACCGGGTTGAACACCAAGCCCGCAGGGGAGTTCAAGGTGCGCTCCCTCGAAGCAGTTCTGGACGACGAGCCGCTGCTCAGCGAGCCGCTGCTCAAGCTGGGCGAGTGGATGGCCCAGTATTATCTGGCGCCGCTGGGCGAGGTGCTGCGCGGAATGCTGCCGCTGATGGCCGAGGTGCAGCGGACGGTGTATTACCGGATCACCGACCTTGGACGGGATCTTTTGGCGGATAGTTTGGAACGAGAACCGAATCTATCCTCGGAAAAACATCCCTCAGGGGCTAAAGCCCAGAGCTCTTTCGATGCGTTTTCGGCACGACTGAAGTCGTGCCCTGATACAAAGCGACAATTTCTTTCGGATCCGCAACAATTTCTTTCAGATCCGCAACAATTTCTTTCAGATCAGCAACCGGATCAACAACAATTTCTTTCGGATCAGGAGGGTGTGGACTCCCCGGTCTCAAAATCGCGACCGGGGGCACCCGGCGTGGAACAAGGGGATGTGGATTCCCAGGTCCGAAAATCCGGACCTGGGGCACCCGTTTCTGGTTTTATTAACAAGAATGATTGGGTGCCCGTTTCTGGTTTTAGTAACAAAAATGATTGGGTGCCCCCGGTCTCGATTTTGAGACCGGGGATCGGACAAAGCGGCTCCAGGCGCAAGAGCAAGCTCTCCGCCGAGGAGCAGGACATGGAGCGCCGCGTACTCATGCGACTGGCCTCGGGCGAGCCGGTAAAGGTCTCCACGCTGCGCACAGCTACGGCGGCCTCTCTGCCGGTTCTGGCCAGCCTGACGCGGAAGAAGTGGATCGCCCGCGAGACCGCCGCCGCCGAGCGCGACGCCCGCCGCACGGAACGCTTTGCCGTGCTGATCCCCGAAGCGCGCCTGCCCGCCCTGACCGCGAACCAGCAGGCGATTCTGGCCGAGCTGGCCGCCTGCGACGGCGAACTGCCGCTGAACGAGCTGCGCCGCAAAAACCTGCCCTCCTCCACGCTGCAAACGCTGGTCCGGCGCGGGTTGGTCCGCATCGACGAGCGGGCGGTTGCATTTCATATGGGCGGTCTGCAAAGCAAGCCCGGCCCGCTGCGCCTCAACGAGCCGCAGATCGACGCCTTGGCCAGTCTGGCAACAGCCCTAGGAGGTTTCCAGCCCTTTCTGCTGCATGGCGTGACCGGTTCGGGAAAGACAGCCGTCTATCTGGCGGCGATGCAGCGGGCGCTGGAGCGGGGGCTGTCGTCGATCCTGCTGGTTCCGGAGATCGGCCTGACCCCGCAGAGCGTGGGCCTGCTGGACGCGGCCTTTGGCGACAAGGTGGCGCTGCTTCACTCCGCGCTGACGCCGGAGGAGCGCAGCGAGCAATGGCGGCGCATCCGGCGGGGCGAGGCGCCCATCGTCGTCGGCACCCGCTCGGCGATCTTTGCGCCCGTGCCCAGGCTGGGCCTGATCCTGGTGGACGAGGAGCATGACCAGAGCTACAAGCAGGAGGAGACGCCCCGCTACAACGCCCGCGACGTGGCCGTGATGCGCGCCAAGATCGAGGGCGCTGTCGTCGTCATGGGATCGGCGACACCTTCGCTGGAGAGCTGGCAGAACTCGGTGGCGGGCAAGTACCAGCGCATCGAGATGCGCGACCGCGTGATGAACCGGCCCCTGCCCACGGTCGAACTGATCGACATGCGCCAGGAGTTCAAGGAGACCAGCCACGAACAGCTTTTTTCGCGCGCGCTCGTCGAGCAGACCAAGGCCGCTCTCGACCGCGGCGAGCAGGCGCTGATCCTGCTCAATCGCCGCGGCTACTCCTTTGCGGTGATGTGCCGCGCCTGCGGCGCCAAGCTGGAGTGCCAGAACTGCGCTATTGCCCTCACCCACCATAAACCGGCCGGCGAGGAGGCCGATCAGGCCCGCGAAGGCCAGCGCCTGGAGTGCCACTACTGCGGCTACCAGCGGCGGGTTCCGGCGCGCTGCCCGCAGTGTGAGAGCGAGCATCTGTACTATCTCGGCGCCGGTTCGCAGCAGGGAGAAGAGCGGTTGGGCGAAATCTTTCCCACCGCGCGCATCGGGCGCATGGACCGCGACACCGTCCGCGGCCGGTACGACATGGAGCGGCTGCTCGCCCGCCTGCATTCAGGCGAGATCAACCTGCTCGTCGGCACGCAGATGATCGCCAAAGGACACGACATTCACGGCGTCACGCTGGTCGGGGTGGTCGGCTGCGACCATTCGCTGTCCATGCCCGACTTCAGGGCCGCCGAGCGCGTCTTCCAGCTTATGACGCAGGTCAGCGGCCGCGCCGGGCGGGGCGAGCTGCCGGGGCGCGTCGTCGTGCAGACCTACTACCCGGACCACTACGCCATCCTGGCCGCCAGCAAGCACGACTACGCCAGCTTTGTCGAGCGCGAGCTGAAGTACCGCCGCTGGATGCACTACCCGCCTTTTGGCGTGCTGGCCAACGTGCTCATCCAGTCGCCCAAGCTGGAAGAAGCAGTTGCCTGGTCCGGCGAAATAGGCAAGTGGTTCCAAAAGGCCGCACCGGAAGGCGTGCGCGTCCTCGGCCCTTGCACCGCGCCCATCGCTCGCATCAAAGGCGTCTACCGCTTTCACCTGATTCTCAAAGCAGCCTCGCGCAAAGCCCTCAACGCCGCCCTGCGCGGAATGCTCTCTAACGCCGATCAAGCGCAAATCCCGCGCAGGAATCTGGTGGTGGATGTGGATGCGCTCAGACTCATGTAGCCACCAGCCGGACGCCCCAGCTTCCGTCGCATTCTCTCTGCGCTCGACCCTACCTTCCGCAAGAGCTACTTCTTGCCCTCCAGTTCGTCAGCCAGGGCGTTCACTCCGTAGATCTTGCGCAGGCCTTCGATCATGCCGGACGAGTGAACGGCGACGGCGCGGTTTTTTGTGCCGTCATAGACAAAATCGCCGGCCAGGGACTCGATATTGCCGTCGAAGATCAGGCCGACGAGGTCGCCGTCGCGATTGACGACGGGCGAGCCGGAGTTGCCGCCGATGATGTCGCCGGTGGAGACGAAGTCGAGCGGGGTGGAGAGGTCGAGTTTGTCGCGTCCGGCGGCCTCCTTGGGCGTCAGGTCAAAGGGCGGCTGATTGCTGAAGCTGGCCGCGCGGTCATAGAGGCCGTAGAAGGTGGTGAAGGGCGGGGCGACGGTGCCGTTGTAGGGGTAGCCATCGACCGTGCCGTAGCTCAGGCGCAGCGTAAAGGTGGCGTCGGGATAAGCATCCTTGCCGTAGACCAGGAAGCGGGCCTTGCCCAGCTTTTCGCCGGCCGGGGTCAGCACGCTGGTGACGGTGTCGCGGATGTGGCGATTCATGGCGCGCAGGATGGGATCGGCGCGGCGGGCCGCGGCAATCATCGGATCGGTGGAGGCGGCCACGGCAGCCTCGCCGCCGTCGAGCAGCGATTTGCGGAAGGCCGGATCAACGAGCCTGGTTCCATCGATCAGTGAGTTGACTGTCGCGTCCACTTCGCCGTTCTGCAAGATGGCCTGGGCAAATGCGTCGTTCTTGCCCAGTTTTTCCTGGTTCAGCTTGAGCGCGGCGGCCATGAAGAGCTTCTCCGTCGCGGGATAGATCGGGGCCGGGGAGAGCATCTGGAATTTGAGAGTTTCGAGGCCGGCGTCATTGAATTGCGGCAGACGGTCGCCGTCGGGCTTCTTGATTTCGGCCACGTACTGCACGATTTGAATCGCCAGCGTAAACAACCGGCTGTCAGTGCGGCGGAAGAGCTGGCTCTGAATCTCCGGCTTCACTTTGTCTTCCGCTTGGGCAATCTCGTCCCAGGCCTTGCCGTATTCCTTCTTCCACTCTTTATTGGCGTTGACCTTGGCGCGGAAGTCGTTCTCGTCGGCCTGTTTTTTGGCCAGGATGGCGGGATCGGCGAGCGCATCGCGGCGGCCGAGATAGACCTTGAGGCTGTTTTGCAAACCGAAGATGGTGCTGCCGACCAGCCGCGCCTGCTCCGGCCCCTGCTTGGCAAAGGCCTGCGCGGTGGCGATGCGGCGCTGGAGGTATTCAGTGATCGCCGGCCCGCGCACATCGCGCTCCATCAGCAGTTGGGCCATGGTATCATCGCGCTCGGTCGATCCCGGATGGCCGCTAATAAAGGTCAGTTCGCCCGGCGCGGCGCCCTTGGCGCTCCACTTGAGGAAGTTATCGGTGCGCAGCGGCTTGCCGTTTTCGTAGACGCGGAAGAGAGCCATGTCCAGGTCATAGCGGGGATAGGTGAAGTTATCCGGATCGCCGCCAAAGAAGGCCGCCTGCTGCTCGGGCGCAAAGACGATTCGCACATCCGTGTAAGCCTTGTAGGTGTAGAGCCAGTACTCGCCGCCCTGGTAGAAGGAGACCACGTCGGAGCGCAGGCCGGTCTTCTGCTTGCTCTCCTTTTCGATGGCGGCGATCTCGGCGTCGCGGGCCTTGAGCGCCTTGGCGTCGTCGCGGATGTCTTTGGCCGCGCCCTGCACGCGTGCCGTCACGTCTTCCATGCCCACCAGCACATTCACTTCCAGGTCGGCGGTTTTCATCTCTTGGCCGGGCGTGGCGGCATAAAAGCCGTCGCGGATATAGTCGTGTTCGGCGGTGGAGTTCTTCTGCAACTGGCCGCGAGCGACGTGATGATTGGTGAGCAGCAGGCCGTTGGGGCTGACAAAGGAGCCGGAGCCGCCGTCATTGAGGCGCACGCTCGAAAGGCGCAGATGATCCAGCCAGGCCTGCGAGGGATGGAAGTTGTACTTGGCCGCCAACTGCTTGAGGGGCGGGTTGTCAAAGGTCCACATGCCTTCTTCGGCGTGAATCGCGGGCGCGGCGGCCGTGAGCAGCGCGGCCGTCAGCAGCAGGAGGGAGGGGGATTTGCGCATGAACATTTTGAACCTCATCAATGCGGCACTAACTACAGAGTTTGCGGAGAAACGCGGAAAATCAATTCATTCTGACGAAAAATCAATCCACTTACAGCATGTGTTCTGATTGCGTGATTTGGTAATCGACTTGGACGAGCGCGGACGAGGACGTCCGCGCTACAGCCGGCCAGGAGGCCGGCGCTACACTCCGGCCACTACGTTATTACGCGATCACAGGATTAGTTCCTAGTCCCTTAGTCCCTAAGTCCCTAGTCCTGTTTTTACGGCATCACCAGCACTTCCACGCCGCTAGCCGCGTCCTTCTGACGATACACCTGCTCGGTAGCCTTCTGGAACTCCTCCGGCTTGGCGTTGGGAATGTCGGTAAACGTCTGCGGGTTGCGGTCCGTCAGCGGGAACCAACTGCTCTGCACCTGAATCATGATACGGTGTCCGCGGCGGAAGGTGTGATAAACATCGGGCATGGTGAAGTCGATGGCCGTCTCTTTGCCCGGCGCAAGCGCCTCCGGCTTCTCCAGGCTGTTGCGGAACTTGGCGCGGAATGGCTCGCCGCGCAGCAACTGCTGATAGCCGCCCATGTGCAGCGGGGGCGCGTCGAGAATGCGCTTGTTGCCCTGCGAGGTTCCGTCCGGGTCCGGGTAATCCTCCGGATAAACGTCGATCAGCTTCACGTCGAAGTCCGAGTCCGTGCCGCTGCTGGAAATCTTCAGCCGGGGCGAGACCGGCCCGGCGATGGTTACGTCCTCTTCCAGCGGCTCGGTCTGATAGACCAGCACGTCGGGACGGTAGCTGGCGAAGCGCTGGTCATCCACCATGTAACGCTGCGGGACGGTGTCGGTGGTGTAGCCGACAAAGGGGACGGGGTGGTTGGGATCGCTCAGATACTCATCCACGCCGCTGGCCTCGGCGGGCGGATCAAAGCTGAGTTTTCCGCCGGCGTGGAAGTAGAGGGTCTTGGGCGCGGCGGCCTTGGGCGGCCAGACGTCGAAGTTATGCCAGACATTTGTGCCCGTCTCAAAAACAACCGCGTGCGGCTGCGCTTTTCCTTTGCCTTTCAAATAGAACTCGAAGAAGGGAAACTGCACGTTCGAGCGGAAGTACTCGCTGGTCTTGGCGTTGAACTGCACGTCGCCGAGGTGGGAGCCGTCGCCGCGCGCCCAGCCGCCGTGGACCCAGGGGCCTTCGACCAGCGTGGCGGGGGTCTGGGGATTGAATTTGCGGATCGCGTCGTAGGTTCTGAGCGGGCCGCTGAGATCCTCGGCGTCAAACCATCCGCCCACCACCAGCACGGCGCAATGCACATTCTTCATGTGGCGCGAGAGGTCGCGGGCCTGCCAGTAGCTGTCATAGGTGTTGTGCGTGACCTGGTCGTGGAAGAGCCAGTTCAAGCCTTTGAAGTCGAGCTTGTCGAGGTTGGCGAGGTTGCCGGCCTGCAGATAGAACTTGTAGCTGTCCGGAGTGCCGAAGTCGAAGTAAAGCTCCGGCTTGGGAGCGACCGGATTCTGCAGCGGCTGAAAGAAGGCATAGAAACCGAAGGTGGCCGAGAGCATGAAGGCGCCGCCATGATAGGAGTCGTCGGCGCCGGCAAAGAGGTCGGTCATGGGCGCTTGCGGGCTGGCGGCCACCAGCGCCGGGTGTGAGTCGATGATCGAGGCCGAGGTGTAGAAGCCCGGATAGGAGATGCCGTAGATGCCGGCCTTGCCGTTGTTGTTGGGCACGCGCTTGAGCAGGAACTCGAGGGTGTCGTACATATCCGAGGCGTCATCCACGTCTTTGGGCGACTTCTTTTCGTCGATGTGCGGACGCATCTCGGCAAAGTCGCCTTCGCTCATCCAGCGGCCGCGCACATCCTGCTCGACAAAGATGTAGCCGCTGCGCTCGAACTCCTCGGAAGGGCCGAGGTGCATGGGATACTTGTCCTCGCCGTAGGGGCCGATGTCGTAGGGCGTGCGGTTGATGAGGAAGGGATACGGGCCGCCCTCGGCGTCCTTGGGCGCGTAAACCGCGGTGAAGAGCCGCTTGCCGTCGCGCATGGGGATGCGGAACTCGTACTTGGTGTAGTGGGCGCGGACGTAGTCTTCTTTGGGCGCGGGCGGCGCGGCTTGCTGTGCGAAGAGTACAGGCAGGGCGACAAGCACAGCCAGGAAGGCAAAGAAAAGGCGGCAACGATTCATCATCTGTGGCAACAATCTCCTGATTAACCAGATTACTCCAACAGGGCTGGAGATCGGCTGGGCGGGGGAGGATGCCCGGGCAATCGCATGAACGTCATTTGAGTCCGAGCAGTTCAGCGCGGTAGGAATCGGACGTAGCTGCGATGAGTCTTCGGGCCTTGATGCCGCCTTTTCGTTGGATTGGATCGAGGCGGATGAGGTTGAGCGTGATGTGCCTGACGACGGCCAGGTATTGCGCGGCGGCTTTGGTTCTGGCCCGCATCTGGTCGTCGTTCAAGCTGACCTCCATGATCCAGTGCAAACGGTTTTCGACCGCCCAATGGGATCGAATCGCGTGACTGATTTTTTGCGCCCGGCAGCCATGCTGCTGATGTATGCGCGCCGTTCGCAGGTTGTCTTGTCGCCGATCAGGCGCTCGGATTCAAGCACCACAAACGAGCGCAACCCCGGCCACTGTTGCGGTTTGTAAACACAGTCCAGTTGATCAAAGACATAACAACGGCGGGTTTTGATGCGTCCATGCCCCTTCTCGACGCTTTCACAAAAGCTGTGGGGCGTATGCACGGCAGGGTGGGCGCGAAAGCCGCGCCAGAAGTCTTCCATCGACTCGGCCAGTTTGGGCTGGTTGTCTTTGACGGCCAGCACGTAGCCGGCGCCGCGCTCTTGAATGGCTGCGGCGATGGCGGTTTGCGTGCCCATCGCGTCCATGGTGACCGTGCAGCCAGCCAGCGACAAGGTCGAGAGCAACTCGGGAATCGCCGTGATTTCATTGGATTTTTTTGCTGTGGCTCGCTGCCCGAGCGCCAGCCCGGCACCGGCGGCAAAGGCTGAAACCAGATGCAGCGCGGTGGCATCAACTCCGCCGGAACGACGGCTTGTCTTGCCATCGACAGCGACAATCTCCGCGCCCAGAGCAGGTAAAACGCTGCTGACCCATCGCCGGAAAGCGGCCTCGAACTGATCGGCATCGATCAAGCCAAACAGTCGCCCGAAGGTGTCGTGAGAGGGAATGCCATGCGTCAGCCGCAGGTATCCTCGCAGCCAGTCCAACTTTTCCTTGGCCCACAACTCGATCGCAACGAACGAGCCGGCGCCAACAAGAACCGCGTTGACCGCCACCACCAGCAACTCCACTAGGTCGTGCTCAACCTTGGCAACCTGGCGTGGATCCTGAATCGACACAAATACATCCGCCAATCGCAATCGGCCCGCTGTCTCCATATTTCCTCCCGGAAACAGAAGAACCGTTGCACACTTCAACGAAAAGTATCAAGACGGATGCGGAATCTGCTCAGTTAACACTTCCGTTGATGCGATTGCCCTGCCTTGAAAAGAGAGTTTTTGGCAATTGTTCGGGCTAAAAAAAGCGTGGACCCGGAGGTCCACGCCACAGCCGGTCTGGAGACCGGCGCTACAGTTTCGCGCGCGGCGCTATAGTTTCATGCGCGGCGCTACAAGTTCATGGACGCGCCACGTGAGAAAAGCTATCGAATCCCCGAATTTTGTGATTTGTACCGGGTTTTCATCAGAATTCTCGGAATCTTCACTTGAATTCCTGGGGGGCCAGCAGACAATTGAATGATAAGAGGTTGACGGGAAATCAACTCCATTAGGGAGACAACCAGGCACAAACGGCTTCCGGAGAAATCGGGGGCTGTGTGTGTCTTTGGTTTTGCTGATTCAACAAAAGAGTCACGAACAGATTTCAGGAGGGCAGTACAGATGAATTGCAAGCCATTTTTTCAAAGATGCGGCGCGGCGATTCTCGCGTTATGTATTTTGGCGGCATTGACCAGCGTTCCGGCGGCGGCGCAGACTGCGGGCGCCGGCTCAATTGCGGGAACCGTGACCGATGCCAACAAGGCGATTGTCGCGGGCGCTTCGGTGACTGTCACCAATATCGACACAGGCGTCTCCCACGCCTATACGACCAACAGTTCCGGTCTCTATGTTGCGCCCTTCTTGCAGTCCGGCCACTATAAGGTGGACGCCACGGCCAGCAACTTCGGAACGGTGGAGGCGCAGAACCTGACGTTGCAGGTCGGAGAAACGCTGACGATTGATCTCACCCTGGCCGTCAAGTCGGCCACGGCGACGGTGGAGGTCTCGGCCACGCCGCAACTGCTGGATCTGGAAAAGACCGAGGTCTCTCAGGATGTGGATCAGCAACTGATTCAAAACCTGCCGGTGAATGCGCGCAACTGGAGCAACTTCGTTTTGCTCACCTCCAACGTCACCCAGGACGGCGGCAGCGGCCTGATCAGCTTCCACGGCATCAGCGGCCTTTATAACCAGAACTACGTGGACGGCGCCAACAACAATCAGATGCTGTTTTCCGAAGCGCGCGGACGCGCCAGCGGCGCTCCGTATGTCTATTCGCTGGATTCGATCAAGGAGTTTCAAGCCGAGACATCCAATTATTCGGTGGAGTTCGGCCAGGCGGCCGGCGGCCAGGTGAACGCCATCACCAAGAGCGGAGATAACACCCTGCGTGGCGATTTCTTTTACGATCTTCGTTACCCGGATCTGAACGCGCTTGATCCATACAGCAAGAACCAGGTGCTGAATAACCACGGCAACCCCTTCCTGCTGACCCAGCCCGTGCATCAGCAGAACCAGTTCGGCGGCAGCGTCGGCGGACCGGTCATCAAGGACAAGCTCTTCTACTTTTTCACCTATGACGGCTTCCGCAAGGTCGGGCGGGTTCTCTACTCGGACTCGAACCAGATATCGTTGACGGCGGCCGGAACATACGACCCGACAGTCAAGGCCAACTCGTCGCTGGTCACTCCCAGCCAGTGCCCGACATTGTCCAACGCCAATTATGCCAGCTATAATCCAACAGCGACGCACTATTACGTCACTGACGCGCAATGCGCCGCTGGCATCAACTTCCTGATGAATGTCGCCAATATCGCTCCCGGCGAGGCCTCGCCGACGCGCTACTCCAAGCAGAATCTCTTCTTTCCGCGTCTGGACTATCACATCAACAGCAAGAACGACGCCTTCATCGACCTCAACTGGGCGAATTTTGACAGCACCAACGGCTACAGCCCTGCGCCAACCTTCACCAACAGCTCGCCGACCACGAATGGGCCGACGAGCTACCATGAGCGCTTCCTGGTGGGCGGCCTGACGACGGTTCTTTCCGACAGCGCGGTCAACCAGATCCACGCCCAGTGGGGCCGCGACCTGGAGACGGCCGGCGCCAATGCCGCCGGTCCCAGCGTGGCGACCGGAGTGGTCACCTTCGGCATGCCCAACGCGTTGCCCCGCGTGGCGGAGCCGGACGAGCACCGCATTCAGTTCACCGATGTCTTCTCCAAGGCGAAGGGCCGTCACAGCCTCAAATTCGGCGGCGACATGAACTTTGTGCATGAGGTGATGATCAACCTCTATCAGGGCGGCGGCCTCTACAGCTATGGCGAGTCAACCACTGTCGCCAACTTCCAGGATTGGATATTTGACGCATTCCAGGGTCAGTCTGGGGATACCGATCCCTACGCCGGCTTCCACTACAGCACCTTTGTCCAGACCGTGGATACGGTGAACACGGCAGCTGGAACGCAAGGCAAGGACGACTTCTGGATGCAGATGTACGACGGCTTCGCCGAGGACACCTGGAAGTTTTCTCAAAAGCTGACCCTCACGGCTGGTGTTCGTTACGATCTCCAACTCACCCCCGCGCCGGGAAAGATCAACACCAACTACGCGCCGCTCTCCACGTACTACAGCCAGACCATCAAGAACACCGTGGACCGCGTTCAGCCGCGTATCGGCTTTTCCTACAGCCCCTGGACCGGCACGGTGGTTCGCGGCGGATACGGAATCTTCTCCGCGCTCAACCAAGGCAGCACGTACTACGCGATGCGCGTGGAGAACGGCGTGGTTCAGATCAATTACAACTACGCCGGCTGCAAGGCGAGCGTAGGCACGGCAAAGTCAACCTGCCCCACGGTGCCCAGCCTGGCCAACAGCCTTCAGTATCCCAACGTTCCGTTTCCCGTCACCGGGCCGGCGCTTTCCTCCTCGCTTTATCCCACGGGAGGCGCGGCTCCGGCCGTCAACGGCCCGACCACGCTCGGCCCGCAGAGCTTCCACGGCCTTGATCCCAACTTCGTGCCTCCCTACACGCAGGAAGCCGAGCTGTCCATCGAGCAGGCACTGCCCGGCAAGCTCTCCCTCACCCTGGGCTATGTGGGCACCCGCGGCATGAGACTGCCGGTCTTTCTGGATGCCAACCTGATCGGGCAAACCCCGCATGGGCTGCGCAGCTACAACGTGCTGGATGCAAGCAACAATCTGGTCAAGCAGATCACGGTGCCGGTCTATCTGCCCAGCGATCGCCGCAATACCTCGCTGGCCACCTACAACACCGGCTTCAGCGCCGCCAACACCTGGTACAACGCGATGACGGCCTCCGTGCATCGTCCCTTCCAGAACGGGCTTGAAGTGCTGGCCAACTACACCTGGGCTCATGCCTCGGACACGGATCAGGTGATGGGCAACAGCGGCACATTCTACGGCGGCAATACAGCGCTGGACCCCAACAATCTCCGCCTGGAGAATGGGCCATCGGATATTGACATCCGCAATCGCTTTACCATGAGCTTCATGTATCAGCCAAGGATCATGCTGGGCAACAAGCTGGTCAAGAATCTTTTGGACGAATTCACCTTTTCCGGAGACGAGATTGCCTCCAGCGGGGAACCCATCTTCCTGGGGATGAGCGGAACCGTTTATAGCGGCTCGACCAGCGCCACCAGCTACGGCGACGACGGCGGCATCTATGGCGGCGCCATGAGTTCCGGCTCGGGTTCACCGACCACCGGCCGCCCGCCGCAAATCGGCCGCAACAGCATCCCCGCGCCGGGATTCAATAACGTCGACTTCCGCATCACGCGCAAGGTGCAGCTTCACAACGGCATCTACTTGCAGTTCATCGGCGAGGCCTTCAACGCGCTGAATCACACCATCATTACCAGCGTGAACAGCACCTATTCGGCGTACACCTCGGCCAGCGCCACCTCGACCACCTGCTCCAGCACGGCCAGCGCTCCCACCGGGTCTGTTGTGCAAGGCTGCATCACGCCCTACAGCGGCACCGGCTTCAGCGCATTCGGCGCCACCAGCGGGACCAACAATGCTCTCTATGGGCCGCGGCAGATTCAGGTCTCCGCCAAGCTGTTCTTCTAACCGAAACAAGGCTAAAGGCCGCGGGCGGCAGCTACGGCTGCCGCCCGCGGCCTTTTGAGCCTTTTGCAAAATTCCCAGCCGCGTCATGCAGTATATTTATCCCCCAAAGAGCACAATAGAACCATGAGTCAAGAAATTCAGCAGCATCTGAACCGGATTCATGCGCAAAATTCATCAAAAACAGGCCAAAAATAGACGAAAGTCGCCGGAAAAAGCCCGGAAAATGATAGAAAATCAACGTTATTTACACGCTCTTCCCGCCAACCTTTCATCTATCTCCTTGTAAACAAAGGTTATTGCCAATGCACTTGGGCTGAAAATGCGCCGAAACCCCACCCCCCCCTTTTTTCATGTGAAACTGTGAAACTGTGAAGCCGCGGTCGATTTCCTCAGCCGACAACGTTCCAAAACTCGTCCCTCCGAATACAATTTCGCAAGAGACTTTTTTGATGATGATTATTCCGTCTGAATGATAGAAAGCGGCACTCCGCTCGACTTTTCTATACTGGAATCATGACCAAGACTCCGCCCTGCGGTTGGACGCTGGAAGAAGCTGCGCGCGCGCGCGGTTCGCTGCGCATTGCCGGCGTGGACGAGGTGGGGCGCGGTCCGCTCTTCGGGCCGGTTGTCGCGGCGGCGGTGATTCTTGCACCGGGCTGCCGTCTGCACGGCTTGAATGACTCCAAGAAGCTGACCGAAAAAAAGCGCGCGGAGTTGGACGTGGAGATTCGCGCGAGCGCCGTAAGCTGGGCCGTCGCCCAAGTGGACGCCGCGACCATCGACCGCATCAACATCCGCATGGCCTCGCGGGAGGCGATGCGCCGCGCCGTCGAGCAGCTTGCCCTCAGCCCGGATTTTCTTCTCATCGACGGCCGCGATACGATCGACTGGCCCTGCCCGCAGCAGGCCGTCATCCACGGCGACGCGCTCAGCTTCTCCATCGCCGCCGCCTCTGTGCTGGCCAAGGTCCACCGCGACCGGCTGATCGTCGAACTGGACAGCGAGTATCCCGGCTACGGCCTTGCCCAGCACAAAGGCTACCCCTGCCCCGCGCATCTGGAAGCCCTCAAGCGCCTCGGCCCCACCTCGCTGCACCGCAGGAGCTTTCATCCCGTGGCGCAGTCGGGGCTGCAATTTCCGGAGTCCTGAAGATTTGCTGGAGGGACTGCTATGTTGCGTTCGCGTTGGCTTTGCATTTTCTCCGTTGCCTGCCTATGGATGACCGGCTGCGATGCAAAGAAGGCGAAGAAGCCCGATCCCACCAAGGGAAGCGTGACGGGAATCGTTCTCTGCGCAGACACAGGCAAGCCGGCGCGATTTGCTACGGTCACGCTCACCAGTTTTCCCGATAAGGTTAACAAGAGCAAAGACAGCGCGCCTCTTTCCGCTGTGGAAACTGCGGTGACCGATCTGGACGGGCGCTTCAAGATCGAAGCCGTCGAACCGGGAAAGTATTATGCCTTCGCAACCCAGGATGGCTATCTCGATCCGATGCGCGGTCTCGACTTTACCCGGCTCGGTGAATACGCCGGCGATCAGGAGCAGGAACTCGATGCAGTCAAGCAGTGGAAAGATCATTTGGTCGAAGTCACTGTTCGCAGGCATCAAACTGCTGATCTGTCGCTTCAGATGGAGCGCGGCGCGGAGATCAGCGGAACGGTTGCTTATGACGATGGCAGCCCGGCCATCGGAATGCACTTTCAACTCAACCGTAAAACCGAAAAGAAGGACTGGACGGAGGTTGGCCTGAGAATCTTTGGGAACTGGGCGCTTTCCGAGGTGAGCGATAGTCACGGACGCTTTAACCTGACCAACCTGCCCGCCGGAGAATACCGGCTCTGCGCTTTGCTGCCGCTGGATGCGCAAGAGTCCGCTCCCCGCATTTGCCTGGGCAACACCTACCGCGTGAAAGCTGCCAAGACCGTCAACGTGCAGGCCGGAGAGATCGGCGCGGGCGCGGATATTATCATTCCGCTCTCTGGGTTGCATACCGTCGCCGGAACCGTTTCTACCCTTGCGGAGGGCCATGCGCTGAAGAATTCCAGCGTGCTTCTGCTCTACGCGGATGATCGCGAGAAGGCGCGGGAGACAAAGACCCTGGATGATGGGAGCTTTTCCTTCGCGGATGTGCCGGAAGGCAGTTACATTCTTCAGATCTCCGGTGGGCAGGACGCGGAAAAGCCGGATTCCGATGCGGCTGCCGGAGATGCGGAGACCGCGGGTGCAAAGGCCGCCAAGCAAATCTACGCGCAGAAGGAGCTTCCGCTGACCGTGCTGCAAAGTGATGTGGACGATCTCAATATCTATCTGGAAGCAATTCCACCGGTCAAGCTCCAAACACCGTGAATGCGGCATGGGCAGATGATGGAATGCGGAGCATAAGCGCAGCGCTCCGGGACTCCGGAAAATTGTTGGTTGCGCTCACCCCGCGTTGAAACGCGGGGCTAATTACCACTGCGCCTACGGCGCGGGGTTGCTGGCAACCATTGCGTTGATGCACTCCGGCGCGGGGCGATTTGCTGCTGCGGGAGGATACTTACTTCCCCAGAAACGAGCGCGGACGAGGAGGTCCACGCCACAGCCGGCCAGGAGGCCGGCGCTACAGTTTCATGCACGCGTAAATCCAATTTCACCGGTAATCACTCCGCTCTCCGCGCGTGTCTAACAGAGCAGTCCGTCTGAATCCCCGCGTTGGTATACTATCAATTGGCGAAGCCGGGCCGGGATCTGATCTGTGGCCTGCGGACTGTGCGGGCAGCCGGAGCTAACCAGAGGAGAAAAGAATGGGAAAATTGCTGGAATCGATTCACTCGCCCGCTGATCTGAAGCGATTGAACTATGCGCAGATGGCGGAGCTGGCCGAGGAGATTCGCGAATTTCTGATTCAGACGCTCTCGAAGACCGGCGGACACCTGGGACCGAATCTGGGCGTGGTGGAGCTGACGCTGGCGCTGCACACGGTCTTCGATACACCGACGGACAAGTTGCTCTTCGACGTGAGCCATCAGGCGTACATTCACAAGATTCTCACCGGGCGGCTGGATCGGATGGATACGATTCGCCAGCCGGGGGGCTTGAACGGCTTTATGCTGCGCACCGAGAGCGAGCACGACTGCTTTGGCGCGGGGCACGCGGGAACGGCTCTCTCCGCGGCGCTGGGCATGGCCGTGGCGCGCGATCTGGCCGGCGGCAAGGAGCATGTGATCGCCGTGGCCGGCGACGCGGCCTTTACGAACGGAATTTCCTTCGAGGCGCTGAACAACATCTCCGAGCAGACCAAGCGGCTGATCGTGGTGCTCAACGACAATGAGTGGTCCATCGACCGCAACGTGGGCGCGATTGCCCGCTACTTCCACAAGATTGTCACCAATGAGCACTACAAGAACCTGCACGACTCGGCCCGGCGCATCGTGGAGAAGATCGGCGGCAAGACGGCGGTCGAGGTGGCGCGGCGCGCCGAAGAGGCCGCCAAGAGCCTGCTCTGGCCTTCGGTTCTCTTCGAGGAGTTTGGTCTGCAATACTATGGGCCCATCGACGGCCATAATCTTCCGCAACTGGTGGAGACCTTCAAGTTCCTCAAAGGAGAGAACCACCCGGTTCTGTTGCACGTTCTGACGCAAAAGGGCCGCGGCTTTCAACCCGCGCTCGACTTGCAGAAGAAGTTCCACGGCCTGGGGCCTTTCGATCCGGAGACGGGCGAGACCAAGCCTGTGGGGCAGCTCAGCTTTGCCGAGGTCTTCGCCAAGACGCTGGTGAAGCTGGCCGACAAGGACGAGCGCGTGGTGGCCATCACCGCCGCCATGCCCAGCGGCACGGGCCTGGACCTCTTCCGCCCGCACCATCCCAAGCGGTACTTTGACGTAGGCATCGCCGAGGAGCATGCGGTCGTCTTCGCCGCCGGAATGGCGACGCGCG
Source organism: uncultured Occallatibacter sp. (assembly GCA_964450895.1). Lineage (GTDB taxonomy): Bacteria > Acidobacteriota > Terriglobia > Terriglobales > Acidobacteriaceae > Telmatobacter. The sequence continues at coordinate 18,278 of CAYVGW010000005.1, forward strand.
GCTTTCGTCCGGTCTGCGCCATCTATTCGACCTTCCTGCAGCGGGCCATTGACTGCATCATTCACGACGTGGCGCTGCAAAAGCTGCCGGTTCTGTTCTGCATGGACCGCGCTGGACTCAGCGGCGACGACGGGCCGACACATCATGGCCTCTTCGACATTGCGTATCTGCGCGGCGTGCCGGATCTGGTTTTGATGGCGCCCAAGGATGAAGATGAGCTGGCGGACATGATGTCCACGGCGCTTGAGCTTCCAGGGCCGAGCGCCATCCGCTATCCGCGCGGGGTGGGGCCGGGCACGATGCTCAAGGAAGAGCCGCGGCCGATACCCGTTGGCAAGGCCGAAGTGGTCAAGGACGGCTCGGATGTGGCGATTCTGGGGCTGGGACCGATGACCGGAATGGCGACCGAACTGGCCAAGCGGCTGGAGCGCCAGGGCTACTCGGCGGCGGTCATCAATCCGCGCTTCGTGAAGCCGCTCGACCGCGAGATGCTGGCCGCGTACGCCGAGCGCGTGGCGGCCTTTGTCACCATCGAGGATCACGTCCGGATGGGCGGCTTTGGCTCGGCGGTGATCGAGGCGCTGGAAGAGATGGGCAGCCTGGTTCCGGTGGTGCGCATCGGCTGGCCCGACCAATTCATCGAGCACGGAAAAGTGGACGAACTGCGCGCCAAGCACGGGCTGACCGTGGATGCGGCCGAGGCTCATGTGCTGCCGCTGCTGGCGCACAGAGAGAAGCATGAACTGGTTGCAGGCTGATAAACCGGGCAAAACAGCTGTAATAAGGCCGCCTGACTCAACTTCATCTGGAAAAACAACGGCCCGGAGCGCATTCACGCTCCGGGCCGTTGTTCTGTGGATTGTTGTTACTGCACTGTGACGGTGACATGAAAGGCCTGTTGCGAGCAGGGCGCCAGAGTGGGATCATCCTTCTTGGTTGTCGCGTTATAGCCGCAGGCTTGGACGGTGGGAGTGGGAGTTGAAGCCGAAGGTGCGGCAGCAAACGGATCGGCGGATGCATACACGGTAACTGTGCTGCTTCCGGTGGGGGTGGGGTACGGAATTCCGCTGTTGTTGCAGGCGGTGAGCGCGGTGGCTGAAACGCCAAGCAGAAGGACGCCGACCAGCATCGCGAACGATGCAAGGCCCTTGTGCATCCAGCGGCGGCGGGCAAACAAGAGAAGCAACCCAGTCAAGCCGCCCATCCACCAAATCAGCTTGCTGGAGGCGATAGAGGTTTGCGGCGGCTGGTCGACGGCGATGCTCAAGGTGACGGTCGGATTCACTGCGCTGCTCATCACCTGCGCTTGGCCCGGAGTCCAGATGCAGCGCGCATTGGCCGGCAGAGTTGTGGTATCGCAGCTATAGCCGACCATGCCCGTCCATCCGCCTACAGACGTCTGACTGAAGGTGACGGTGGTACTGGAGGAACCGCTGACGGTGATGGTGGGGCTGCCGGAGGAGAGAACGACCGTTGCGCCGCTGACCACAATCACGGTTCCCGATGTTGCCGATCCAACATAGTTGGCGTCGCCGCTGTAGGTTGCCGTGATCAAGTCAGTGCCAACCGGCAGGGCGGTTGTGCTGAAGGAGGCTGTGAAGACGCCACCGGCCGCCGGCACCACACTTGCTGTACCCAAGGTGGTAGTGCCCGTGGCGAAGGTTACAGTTCCTGTTGGAATGCCGACACCAGCGAATCCGATCGTGACGGTGAAGGAGACGGTGTTTCCAGGCAGGGCGCTGTACGGATTGGTGAATGGCGCGGTAATAGCCATGGCGGAAGCGGTAGGCGCCGTGCTGACGGTAACCGCCAGGGCGGAGGAGACGCTTCCATCATAGGTGGATGTGCCCAGATAGACGGCTTGCAGCGAGTGGCTTCCGCCGGTCAGGCCCATGGGCAGCGAGAAAGTGGCTACGCCACTGCTGCTCAGGGGCGCTTCGCTGGTGACGACGCCATCCACCAGAAGCTGCGCGCTGCCGGAAGGCGTTCCGCCCGTGGAAGCAACAGTGGCCGTCAGCGTGATGGCTTGTCCAAAAGAGGGCGTGCCGCTCGGAGAAGTTACCGCCAGAACGGTTGTGGTGGCGCTTGCCGCAGTTCCTGTGCCGGTGAGAACCACCTGCGCTGTGGACGTATTCTGAGCATTGCTTTGCAGAGTGAGTGTATCGGTTCTGGTTCCGGAGGCGGATGGCGTGAAAATAGCGTCCATCTCGCAGACATCGCCAGCCGCAACCGTACCGCTATTGCCGCAGGCAGTCTCAGCACCCGAAGGGGAACCGAGGCTGAAGTCTGCGGTATTTCCGGACGCGGAGTAGAAGGGATTGTTGAAAGTCAGAGGTTGGTTGCCCTCATTTTCCACCTTGACCGGCAAGGGGCCGCTGGCAGCATTGAGCGCCCAATCGCCGAACGACTCGGTGGGGCTGACCCGGTTTACCTGCCATGCGGTTGCATGGGTGGGATCGGTCACATAGAGATCGCCAGTTGAATCCACAGCTACGCCATAGGGAGCGGCAACACCGAATCCGACTTCAATTTCGTCGTTGGGGTTGAGGGAGCCGGAGAGGTTAGGAATGCGGAAGACCAAATCCGCGCCCTGATCGACGACGAAGAGGCTTCCGGAGGCGTCCGTGGCCAATGCCGAGGGATTGCTGTAACCGACGGCGACCAGTTGCTGAATGCCGCTGCTGAAAGGCGGCGGAAGCTTATAAATCTGACCCGATCCGGAGTTGGCGATGTAGAGGTTGCCCGACGGATCGACGGTGGTGGCCAGTGGCGCGGTGAGTCCAGAACCAATCACCGAAGCATTGGCGGCATTCCAGCTACCGTTGTAAGGCAGGTAGATGACGCGGTTGTTGCCGGTGTCGGCGATGTAGAGATTGCCTTGGCCATCGACGGTGATTCCGGCAGGCGCCTTGAGCGCCGTGCCACCGAAGGTCGTTGTGGCGGAGACAATCGCGACCTGCGCACTGTTGCTCAGAGAGCCGTTGATCACGGGCACTTCGACGATCTGATTGTTGCCGGTATCGGCAATGAAGAGATTGCCCGCGCCATCGACAGCCACGCCCAAGGGAGCCTTGAGGCCGGTGCCGATCAAGACTGGACTCGCGGTGGGAGTAGCAAAATAAAGCACTTTGTTTGCGCCGGAGTCGACAATGAAACCGCCGGCGGAGGTGACCGCAATCGACTCAGGCGTCGTGAAGCCGCTGCCAATCGCGGTGACCGTGCCGGAATCCAGCGTCAAGCCGGCGCCCAGGCCCGTGCCAGAGAGATAGGCAGTGGCCAGTACGTTGTTGCTTGCGTCGGCTAGAGTGATGCCGCCCGTTGCGGTGCCCGGATGCGAAGCGGCAAACTGTGCATTGATGGTGCAAGTCTGGCCCGCGGTGTAACTGCCGGCAGCGCAAGTTCCGCCGGTGGACGAGAACGCGCCGCCAGAGTTGAACGCTATCGATGCGGGAGACTCGCTGGCGTTGAAGGTGACATTCACCGTTGCCGTACCCGTAGAGCCGACCGCGACCGAGCCAAAGTTGGCGCTGCCGGGAACCAGCTCATAGATGCTCGCGCCGAAGTCGGCGTAAAGGAGCGATTTTCCGTCCTTGGACATGGTGATTGCCGTGCCCAGCGGCAATCCTTTGGCGACCAAATACATGCTTCCGTACTGAAGCGCAGTCGTATAAGGAACCTCGTAGATGCTTCCCGTGCTCGAATCGCCGACATACATGTTTCCGAGAGGATCGAAGCTGATGCCTAGAGCGGTTGTAAGTCCTGAAGTGATTACCGCCGTAGGGCTGGACGTGCCGTAGGAGGCCTTGGGAACCTCATAAACGGTTCCACTTCCGGTCACCGTAAAAAAAACGTTTCCAGAGGCGTCAACTGCAAGGGAGGTGGTCTGTGCCGGGCCGCTCGCCAGTACGACAGCCCCGCTTGATGGAGAGGTCTGTTCAAAAATCGCACCCGAACCTCCAAAGCCGTTGGTAACGACAAACAGATCGCCGGCTGCATCCGTGGCGATGTCGCCCGGATCGTACCAATACCCATCCAGGCTGCCGATGGAATTGTTGTTCAAAACCGAGGTCACCGCGGCGGGGTTCGGCACGCAATTGGAAGAGGGAATCATTTTGACTTCGCCGCTCCACTTATTGCCGACATACAGATTATTGCTTTTATCTATAGCCAGGCCACCCTGCAGGCCGTCTCCGGCAGAAACGCCGCTTCCGTACGTGACAAGGTAAATGGCAGCTCCGCCATTGGCGGGAATCTCCAGCAGGTTGCCGCTATTTTCCAGTTCATAAAAATTGCCGCAGGTGTCTTGCACAACCTTGCCCGCCGCAGTTACACCGCTGGGAGTAAACGCCGTCGCCGCGGAGATGACGATCGGCGGCACAGTCTGCGCGCCGGCAGCGGCTGCAAAGGCCGCCAGCAGCGCAACGGTCAGCAGCGCGCCGCTCCGAACCCAACCCTTCATCCAAATATTGCTCAACATTTCAAGCCTCCAAAGTGCGGCCCGTGGCCGCATGTTGCATCTGTTTCCTGTTCCGGCTACCGGCTTCACCTGCACCGTCGCCCCAATTCCGCCTGCGCCGTGAGCCGAGAGCGAGGCCGAAGCTTCGCTCTCGGCGCCCGCGGCTAAAAGTTGTACTTGAAGCCGAGTTCGACGATGCGCACGCCGCTCTTGTAGGTCGTGTAACCAAAAGAGCCGGTATTGGTAATGGTCATATTTGCAAGAGCATCCGACGGATTCGTGTACGTGACGCCTTGAGGATCTCCGGCCGTCAGGTACAGACTGTTCAGATTGAGGTCGCTGAACGAAGTGATCGGGTGATTCAGGAAGTTGAACCCTGAGAGCCGGAATTGCAAATTCTGGCGGCTGCTGAGGGTGATGTCCTTGTAGACCGAGAGATCCGATTTGAAGTACGCCGGACCATGCACGTCGGGCAGATTGTACACTCCTTGCGTGCCCTGCGCGGGCAGGCCGAAGCAGGCGCCATTCACATACTGTCCCTTCTTCAATCCGCTGCGCGGATCGCAGGTAACGGTGGGTTGCAGGCCGTAGTCGGCAGTACCCAGCCACACGTTTGAATTCAGCGGAAGCTGGACGGAAGTGCCGCCCACGCTGTAGCCGGCGCCGCCGCCCAAACCGTAGTTTGCTCTTCCGTTGGCGATCGACAGGTCAATGCCGCTGGACAGCGAAGTGATGCCGGAGATCTCCCATCCGTTGAGAACCTGGCCAAGAATGTGGTTCCCGTGGAACTTGTTGCCTTCCTGATAGGAGTAAGTGGCATTGATCGCCTGCGGACGGTCGATGCCGACGATGCCGTAGTCGTGGCTCAAGTTAACCGGATCGGAGACATAACCGGTGTCGTAACTGCCGCGCACGCCGAGCGCCTTGGACCAGGTGTAGTTGATTCCGTAAACCAGCGAACCGCGCTGCTTGTTCCATCCCGCCTGGAGCGAGTTGTAATTGGTCCAGACGCTATGGCTGGGAACATCGATATGCTGGTAGTTCGGGTAGGGGCGATAGTCGGCTGTATTGGGGATCGCGGAGTCTGGATTGGTCTGGCCGGTGACTGGATCAGGACCAAAAAAGGCGTTGAGCGGAATGACGTTCTGATTTTCCAGATCGGAGCCCACCGAGTTCGAGGCCAGGGTGGAGATATTGGTGCTCTGGTTGCCGACATAGGCAACTTCGAAGGTCGAACCCCACGGCCCCTGTTGATCCACGGTGAAGTTGTAGCTGTAAGTGACCGGCCCGCGGTCGTCGTGCGGATCCAATGCGCCGATGTTAAACGGAGTGAGCGATCCGGTGTTTGCAAGATACGCTCCGCATCCAACCGTCTGGGCGCCGGAAGTTTGACCGGCTTGCCCATAGAAGTTGGAAAGCTGGGCAAAGGTGCAGGCGGGGGTAGCTGGAGAGGTGTACGTCTGCAAGCCGACAGCGGTGCTGGCAGCGGAGCCTCCATACGAGAGGATTGGATCGTGCGAGTGGTAAGCTCCCCAGCCGCCACGGAAGACGGTTTTGCCGTTGCCGTGCAGATCGTAAGCCACGCCGAAGCGCGGGGAATAAAATGCCGCACGGGTAGGAACGCCGGCGTTGGGAATGCTGGCGTCGCGCGAATGCCAGTTCAGGCCCTTCCAGCTTGTGGGATCGGCTGAGTTCGGGTACACGACACCCTGCGTCATGTTGTCGGCAGCCGGATTCCAGACGGCCATGCCGATGCCATGCGCATCTTCCCACGGCTGCAAGTGAGAGACGCGTATGCCCATGGTGATCGTCAGCTTGGAATTGACCTTCCAATCGTCGGTGAGATACCCCTCGAAGCTCATGAAGCGCAGGTTGAGCGCGGGGTCGAAGTTATCCTGCTGATAGCCCAGCGGACAGCCGATCAGCAGGTTGCCAACCGTGTTGCCCATGCCCGCGCTTTGCGAAGGTTGCGTGGGAAGGGTGGGCGGGGCGCCTGCCACCATGTTCTGGTTTGGATAGCATGAATCCCAGCGCATGAACGAGGCAAATCCGTTCACCTTGCTGCCCAGCGTCATCGAGTTGTTGGCGGTCTTCTCCATGTAGAAGCCGACTTTGATTGCATGGGTGTGATACTGCTTGGTCAGATTGTCGGCCAGATTCCAGGAAAACTTCTTCAGGTACTGCGATCCGGCCGGAACATACGACATGGCAATGCTGGGAATGCCAACGGTCTCATATTGAACGATCTGGGGCAACTGAGTCTGGCTGGAATGGAAATAGCCGCCCGTGTAACCCTCGCTTTGCCACGCGCTGCTAGATGGAACCTGCGCCTTGGCGGGATCGGCAAATTGAGCCGGCGAGTTGAACAGGACACCGGTAGCCACCAGTTCGTTGGTGATCGATGTGCCGATGGTCTTGGTCAGGTTCAGCGACAGCGCCTGTGAAGTCATGTAGGTCATCATGGGCGTGGAAAAGGGGACAGTGCCATTGGGGTTGTAGTAGATGTTGTTCATGGCATTGTCATCGTTGATCTTCTGCAAGTTATAGGTTCCGTACAGTTTCAGGGTGTCGGAGATGTTTTCATCGAGACGCGTATGGAACTGAAATCCGTTGTGGGTCTGCATCACGTTCTTGGCGTAATTGATGCCGTCCGAGGCGGAAATATCGTTGCCGCTGGCATCTTTTTGCACCCGCGGGACGCGGTTGATTGCCGGATAGAGGTTGGTCAGCACGGCCATCGCGGGATCGATGGAATTGCTGCCGGACGCGCCAATCATTCCACCCGTTACCGTCTTGCTATTCTGATCGATCACATTGTTCGGAGACCAGCAGATGCCGGCCACGGTGTTATAGAGGCTGGAGACGTTGTAATCGGCCGCGCAGTTGGTTGCCAGACCGGCCGTAGTTACGCTTCCGCCGAGCGCACTGGCGATGGAGGTTGGGCTGAGATCGCCGGCCAGCATGGCAGGCGTGGGCACGAAAGCAGTGGCCGTCCCGGCTGATTGATTCTGGCCGTAGTATTCGAAGCCCGCATAGAAGACGAGTTGCTTCTTGTCGTTGAAGTGGGTGCCGGGAATCTTGACCGGACCGCTGATGGAAGCGCCTGGATAGAAATACTGGTTTTCCGGACGCGTTTGCTGAAGATACTTTCCAATCCAGTCGTTGGAGTTCAGAGCGGCATTGCGGAAGTAGGTGTAAAGCCCGCCGTGATAGGTATCGCTGCCGGACTTGCCCACGGCGTTGATGACGATCGGGCCTTTGGCCTCGTCAGCGCCGAAGTTCGAGGTCTGCACCTTGACCTCCTGCACCTGGTCCATATTGATGGTGCTGATTTGGGATCCCATGTCGCCGGGATCAATGATGTTGGCGCCGTCACTGGTGATGTTGACCAGACCTTGCTGCGGCGATGCGCCGTTGGCGCCATAGTTTCCCATGCTGGCCGTCGTCGTTCCACCACCTGCCCCTGCAATGGTCACCGTCGAGTTGCCATACAAGCCGCCCGATCCCGTGTTGGTCACATCTCCGCCGGTTGAGATCGTGAAGCCGGGCAGCATGCTCACCAATTCTGTCGCGTCGCGGCCTTGGGTGGAGAGGCGGTTGATGTCGCCGGAGGTGATCAGTGTGCTGTGTTCGCCGGAGTTGAGCGTTACGCCTGCAACTTCGGCCGTCACCGTAACCGATTGCGTGACTACGCCAATCGTCAGCTTGATTTTGGGAACCGTCAGACTGTCACCCGGATGCACCTCGATGCCGGTTACACTCCAGGTTTCAAATCCTGTCTTGACGATCTCGACGGTGTAGGTCCCCGCCTGAACCGCCGCAAAATTGAAGAATCCGGTGCCGTTGCTGGTGGTCACGCGAATGCCCTTGTTGGCTTCGTTGGTCAGCGTAACCTTGGCGCCGGGCACCATGGCATTGGCGGAATCCTGAACCGTGCCGGAGATGGATGAAGTTGTCTGCGCATACGCTGCGGGAATCAGCAGCAGGATGACAGCGCTCCATGTGATGGCACGCCACAGCCGAGATTGCCCCCAAGGCTGTGCAACCTGTGTGCGGAGAGAATGAATCATTGATTTCAACAAAGTACGCCTCCAAAATGTGAGAGCCATCGCTTCCGGCTCAATGCCTGAATTCGATTTTCTTGCCGATCCTGGAAATCCTCGCCAAAAGAACTTCAGCAGCCAATTCCCGATCGTTCAAACGGAAACACTAACGCGAAAGATACAGAAACCCGATCCCGGCGAAGATTGTTCCTGCACCCGAAATCGAGCCGACCAGCAGGGTCAATCGCACCTCCCCTGGTTCCCCCTATAGGAACAGCTTTCACATGCGCTATATGACTGCTGACTGCAACACCCTAAGTTTTTTCATCCACAATGCGAAAGGTTAATCTTGTACGCTCTTGTTGCAGGGTCTCGTACAGGCCGGGTACGAGATGTACAAGATTGATTACAAAATATATAGAGAAAAACGACATCTCCTGCAGGTTGCACGTTGCAAAGCTGTACAACGGCCACGTATCATATGTTTGCCAGGGATGAATAGAGCTACCCTGCAGAGGTTGGAAATCATGCCGGGACAATCCGAACCTTCAAATCGCGAGGAGGAACGCGCCGAATTGGACGCGGTGGCTGCGGCGCTTTCCCGCTCTCCCCGGCTGGTGCGCCTGGTGCGCTATCTGGGCGACAAATACTTTCAAGGCGAGATCGATCAGCTTCACGAATACAATATCGCCACCGAGGTTTTTGAACGTTCCAAGACGGTCTTCGATGCGGGCGAGGATGCGATTGCCCGCGTCGAAGCCCACCGACTGCGCAAGAGACTGAAAGAGTATTACGAGAGTGATGGAAGGGACCATCCTATCCAACTGGTCATTCCGTCTGGTACTTACGTTCCCGTCTTTACCCGCCATCCAGCCCCCCTTCCGTCTTCCGCTTCCGGCCAGCCGGATGGACGAAAGGGGCGTTCCACGGTAGCTGTGGCAGCTGTCGAGTCCAATTCACCGGATCACCCGCGCCTCCAACGAATTCTGGATTCGATTTTCAGTCTCAAGCGAGCTCACTGGATTTTTCCCCTTTTGGCCGCTGCACTTCTGATCGCCGGTGTGGGAATCTACTTGTTCACTCGCTCCAGCGCCGCGGTCAGGAGTTCCAACGGCGGATCGCCTCCTCCTCCGCCCTCAGTTGCACAGCCGGGGGGACCGGTCAACTCCGGGCCCCAGCCGGTTCGGCTGATTGCCGGCTATTCCGGCCGTCCGCAGATGGATAGCGCGGGTGCGATTTGGATGCCCGATCAGTATTTTTATGGTGGAGGCGCATGGCAGCGTCCAGCCGGGTACCTGGCCAGAAGCAGCGATCCATTTCTTTTTGAACAATGGAGAAACGGAGAATTCGCCTACAATATCCCCTTGAAACCTGGTATCTATGAGCTGCATCTCTACTTTGTGACCTCGAACCGCGCCTCGGAGAGTCCATCCAGTTTTTCCATCTGGATCAATGGAACGATGGCCCTGAGCGGCTTCGATATCAATTCGGATGCCATGGGTGAAGATATTGCCGACGAGCGGGTTTTCCGCGATATTACTCCTGACAAGGATGGATACCTTCACCTCTTGTTCACAGGCGAGAAAGGCACTCCCACGCTCAACGCGCTGGAGGTTTTGCCGGGGGTTCCGCACAAGCAACTCCCCATCCGCCTGATTACGCAGCCAACACCTTTTACTGATCGTGATGGCAACTTCTGGCATTCTGATAATTACTTCATGAACGGGCGCCTGTCCGAGCAGCGGGTCAAGACTTCAGGATCGCCCGACCCAGATCTATTTTCCGTTGAGCGCTACGGGCATTTCAGCTATGCGATCCCCGTGGTTCCTCGTGACCGGTATACGATCGTGCTGCATTTTGCCGAATTCTACTTCGGACCGCACGCATCCGGCGTGGGCGGGAACGGAAGCCGCCTCTTCAAGGTCATGTGCAATGGCGTCACACTGCTGGACGACTTTGACATTTACAAGGAAGCCGGCAGCCTGCACGTCCTCACCAAGACCTTCTACCACCAGAAGCCCACGGCGCAAGGCAAGCTGAATCTAACCTTCGAGCCAATCTGGAACAACGCCACCGTCTCCGGCATTGAAGTTCTCGACGAATCAGAATAAGCGGTTTTTACTTGCCTGGAATGACCAGCACCGTCTCCGAGGTCGCCGGAACCGTCACGGAGAAGCTCTTTCCCAATCCCTCCATCTTGCTCACGGCTGGTCCTGTGGTTGCCCATGGGCCGTTCGATCCGAAGTTGGCGCGGCCAAAGTCGTAGCGCGTGCCCGTGGAGTCTGTCGGCGCATCCGGCATCGAAACATTGACCAAGTAAGGCTGATTCGGGTGCTTGTTGATCAGCACAAGCGCCACGCCGCCGTCTTTGCGCTTGACCGCGTGTACGCTAAGCATCGGCGAACTGGACTCCGCGCTCACCAGCAGATCGCCCGGACGCGCCGCCGTCGTGGCCATCTGCATTCCGTAAAAAGCCTCGGCCGGCGTATCGTCTGGAACCTCTTTCGAGTTTTCAGAGAGGAAGCCGGAGTGCAATTCCAGCCAATCGACGTTGAACGCTCCTGCCTCAAACCAGGTCAGAAAGGTGTCGGTGGCAAAGATGGCAACGCTCGCGCCGCTGCCGCCGCCGTTGGTCTCGGTGACGGCTATGGGAATGTTCTTCCTCGCCGGGCCGCAAAACTTGGCAATCTGCTCGCGCAGCGCCGCCACTTGCGGCTTGATCTCGTCGGTAACCGTCAAATCGGTTGAGCTGCCTTTCGGATACCAGTGGACAATCGCGAAATCAAACTTGTCCTTGACTTCCTTCAGCAACGCCTCGTTGCCGGTTCCGGGGTTGCTGTCTGGCATATCCACGCCGATGCCGATCTTGATGGACGGATCTATCGCCTTCATTGCGCGGATGAACTCCAGGGAATTCTTCCCATAGGCGCTCTGCGAAAGTGCCGGATTGCCCTTGCGGTTGGGGCCTTTGGGGTTGGGCGCATGCAGATCGTACTCCCACTCCGTGCCGAAGAAGCCATTGCCGCCAATCTCGTTGCCGATCTCCCAGTAATGGATATTCCAGCCCTTCTCGATATTGGCGTAACGCACCCAATCGGCGGCCTCGGCCGGATCGCCGCCCCCGGTTCCGGCCGCATTCGAGCCGTAGTTCACCGTGATCACCGCCTGTGCGCCCAGCGGCAGAACGTCCTTGGTCATAAAGTTGTCGAAGGTGTCGTTGGAATTGATGTAAATATCCGAGCCAGCGGTGCGTGAGTTGGTCTTCCAGTGATAGATGTCCGAGTACGAGCCGCCCGGAAAACGCAGCGTGGTTACGCCCGCGGTCTTCAGCCTTTCGGTCAGGTCCGCCGGGGTGAAATTGTTGTCATAGACGCTGGTATGCACGCCATAGCCGGCTGCGGGCACCTCTGCCACCGCTGTCTTCAGGTCGATCCGCACCTGGGCCGTCTTCTGACCCCAGAGCGATGCGGTGCAAAGCACCAACGCCATGAGTGCGCTCCCGGCGCGTACATGAGAAAGGTTTCCTGAAACAAGCGTGATTTTCCGTCGTAGTACAGTCATTAGCCTTGATCCTTGTCAACAAAATCGGTTGGAACTGTTCGTCGGAACGCGAGCGCAGCCATCCCTGCTATCAGAATAAGCCTTTCCGCTCAGATTCCACTGCATTTCGATTCCGAATGCAAGAGCAATCTCCACTTTGGTATGATTTTATCGGTCAATCCGAAAACTTCTTTTGCAGGGTTTGTACCGAAGACAGTTGGAACGATGACGGAAGAACAGAGGATAATCGGAATGAGGCGTCAGATGAGATACTCAAAGTTTTTTGCTGCGTTACCGGGCATTGTTTGCCTGCTGTTCACCAGTCCGGCCTTCGGCCAGACCCGCGCGAATGTCTCCATCGACTTCAGCAAGGGCTTGAGCGTTTTGACCGATATCTCTCTGGGAGTCCCATCCGTCACCTCCGACGGCAACTCATTCAATGCGGCCAGCGCACCTTACCTGCGCTCGGCGGGCATCTCCGTAGCTCGCTTTCCCGCCAACCATGGCGTGGCTGACCTGTATCACTGGTCCACCAAGACCACCACCCGCTACAAGGGCACAGACGCCGGCTACTTTGCCCCGGAAGCCACCTTCCCCAGCTTCGCGCAAATGGCTGAGAAGCTCGGTCAGGCGATCATCGTGGTCAACTATGGAACCAACTTCGACGGCGACGGCGGCGGTGAGCCTATCGAGGCCGCAGCCTGGGTGGCCTACTCGAATGGAGACCCCGCCAGCACGCAATCGCTCGGCAAGGACGCCTCTGGTCAGGACTGGAAGACCGTCGGCTATTGGGCCAACTTGCGCAGTCAAGCCCCGTTGCCCAGCGACGATGGCCTGAACTTCCTCCGCATTCAGCATCCCCGCCCCTTCGGCTTCAAGCTCTGGCAGATCGGCGATCAAGTTTTTAACGACGGCTTCTACGGCGGCGAACACGTCGGCAATCCTGACCTCCACGGAGCCGCGCCCACCGCGCTCAAGGACTTTGCCAAGCTCAAGGGCGACCCCAAGCTCTCTCCCTCCGCTTATGCGCAGAATCTGAACGCCTTCGCCAATGCCATGAAGGCCGTCGATCCCTCCATTCAGATTGGAACCGCGCTCAACATCCCGCCGGACCCTGAATTACGCAATAGAAAGATTTGGGACTCGACTGGCGAACATTCTGACCCCACGGCCTGGGCCGCTGTTCTATGGAGCGTTGAGTGGAACAAGGATGTTTTGAAGGGCGCCTGCGCGAACCTGGACTTCGCTACCCTCGAATGGATCCAGAATCCGCTTCTCCCGCCCGACTATAAGACCTTGAACGAAGCTGATCTGCTCGCCAACTCCAAAGCCCAGTTCGGCACCATCGTTTCTGCCATGCTCGCTGACTACAGCTCCTATTGCCCCAAGGGCCGGACTCTTCCGCTGGCCTTTGCGCCGGCTGGCTTTGGCAACTGGTCCAAGGTCGAGCATCCCGAGTTCAAAGCTCTCTGGATTGCCGATCTCTACGCCACATTGATCGAATCCCGCACCTTGAATACCAGTTGGACCGAGATGTACGGCGATTCGATGCTCTCCGGCGACCGCAAGAAATTCGGACCCGCCTTCTACGGCTTTCAGATGCTGCACATCATGGCGCACTCCCCCGGCGACGCGCTGCTGGATGTCAGTTCCAGCAATGGGTTAGTGGGCGCTCATGCCGCTTTTCGCCGCGACGGCTATATCGCCATCATGCTGGTCAACAAAGACCCCAAGTCTCCGGCGACCGTGAAAGTTACCTTCAGGAATGGAAGCATCGGCACAGCGGGAAAGCGCTTCGATTACGGCACGGCGCAGTTCAGCGCCGGCGCGCCGATTGCAGCGGCTCCCTTCACGGCAACCGGTAATGAACTGGAGATCACCGTTCCGCCCTACACCATCTCCGACATCGTACTGCCGCGCCAGAATTGATGGGCGCGGCTCACGGAATGCTTGGGCATGGCGCGTGTATCAAGTGTTACAACGCACTGCCGCCAAGCCGGTCAAAGCTAACGCAGCTTAATCAGCGCAATCGCAGCACACAAGAGCAGAACACGGCTGCGCTCAGAATTTTCGTCCGCCCCAGCTTGCCGATTTCGAGCAAGCCGGAGCGCCTGTCGCCGGTAACGGCATAATCAGGCTGCGCCGCTTCTATCAGGTCCAGCAAGTAGCTGTCTGTCGGGTCAGCAGCCTGATATTTACGGGGGATGGGTTTTGGCCATGGGGCAGAGTCGTAAAGATGATTCATCAAAGCGCCGAAGATGTGCTGCGCCACACGTCAACTCAACTTTGGATTGCGGCTGTCGATACGAATCTCGTCGATCTGTTGCGGGCAGGTCAGCAGGCAGAAGCTGCCCTGCAGCCATGCATCGACGATCTTGCCCGGTGGGCTGTCCGGGCTGACCAAGGCGCTGATCAGGATATTGCTGTCGAGCAGAACCAACATACGGCCTACGCCTGACGCATCTGCGCCCGCGCCCAATCGAGCGACTCTTCGACCAGCGCCTCCACCTCGTCTGCATTCAGATCATTGTTTCGCTCGCGCGCCGATCGCATGGCTTCTTGCGGAACTTGACGATTCACGGCCTCCGTCACAAAACGCGACAATTCGCCTTTCTTTTCCCGTCCATCGACCGCCAGGAACTCGCGCACCGATCTGTCCACCTCTGTCGGCACCACCAAGCTCCAACGTGTCGTATTCGTAGCCATTTCAACCTCTTACCAATTGAACTTCCAAGCGGATAATCGTTCCTGCGCGCATCGTTCCGAGGACAGACTGCCGCAGGCCGTACGCGACCTCTACAACTTGATTGTAGCGTGAAACCACCTGCGGTGGGGCCAGACGGCGCTTGCGCGCCATGGGATTCGTGGCCTCCCACCCTGGAATCAAAGAACGATTCAAGCTTAGTCACCTGCAATTTGGCCTAAATGTGGAATTTTCACAGATGTTGTGATCGTTTATACATGTTTGCGCCATAGAGTGTGCTATAGTGTGGATATTTCGCATGGTGCTCAGATGATCGTTTCATTTTCAGTCTCGAATTTTCGCTCGTTTTCGTCGGAGGAGACGTTTTCCCTCACGGCTAGCAATCGCCTCACGAATCATGCCTCCCATGCCGTTTCGATTCCGGACTCAGACCAGAAAGTACTCAGGGCTGGAGTGCTCTATGGTGCAAACGGTGCGGGAAAGTCGAATCTTTTCAAGGCGCTGCAGTATGTCAAATTAGTAGCTCTCAGTAGGCGGCAAAAGGGCGTAGGTACTGGACGGGAGGCATTTCGCCTTGGCGGAGCAAATGACGAGCCTTCGAGCTTTGATCTGCAGTTCATTGTGGGGGGGAAGCTCTACAGGTTTGGATTCAAGGCGAACGACCAGCGAATCACTGAGGAGTGGCTAGTTCAGGTGTTCGACAAACGAGAGAAAATCCTTTATGAAAGAGTCACAGATCTCAACGGGAATGTGACGATTGAAGCCCTTGGGTTGAAAGATTCTAACGCCAAGCTGACTGCACTCGCGACAATCGGAGGCCCTCAGAACCAGAGCTTTCTAGCCACAGTCAATGTAACGCTTGAAACGACGGATTATGGGGAACAAATAGGGGAAGTTATCAACTGGTTTAAGAACGGCCTTAAATTAATTGGTCCTGGCTCATCATTCCATCGTCTTGGTCATTATTTCGCCAATAACCCAGGCTGTACCGAGTTTGCAAGCTTATTTTTAAAGTCTGTATCCACTGGCGTCGACCATTTGGAAATAACTAAAAAAGAGATCACTGAAGAAGACCTTCGGAATCTTCTGCCTGAACGTCTCTTCTCGCAAGTATTGAAGGATGTACAAGAGGAGGAGGATGGTGCCGCACTCGTTGAGCTTGGCGAAGGAAACGAGTTGTTCATCGAGCGGACATCCGAAAACCACTACTACCGAATTACCATCAAATCCGCTCATAAAAGCCTCAAAGGAGACTATGTCCCATTTGATTTGGATGAAGAATCCGATGGCACAAAGAGATTGTTGAATTTGATGCCCGCGCTACATACTTTGCATACCAGTGATATCGTTTACGTGATTGATGAGGTTGAACGCAGTTTACATCCAAATTTAGCTTGGAAGTTTATGGAATTTTTTTTGGAGCGCTGCTCAAAATGCCGATCACAGATTATTGTGACAACGCATGAAACTAATCTTCTGGATCAGAAGCTTCTGCGCAGGGATGAGATCTGGTTTTCGGAAAAGGATCATGGCTCCGCGACTAGACTCTATTCCCTTACGGATTTTAAGGAACGCAATGACTCCAAGATCAGTGAGCATTATTTACAAGGCCGTTTTGGAGCAGTACCATTCATGGGAGATTTAGACCGATTGCATGAGAAAGAAGGACAGACCGCATGAGCCTTCTGAATCTCAAGCCAAGGCCAATTCCATCCCGCGACAAAGACCCCGATAGGTTGCGGGATGACCGGCTATTCATTCTTGCCTGCGATGACACTTATGCTCCGAAACAGTATTTTGATTTCTTCCAATCCAAATTTCCTCGAGTACGGATTCACGTTGTTGAAACCACGAACGGCACATCAGTCGCCGGAGAAGTCTTGAAAAGACTGCTTGAGTATGAACATGAAGATTATGATGAGCTTTGGATGGTTCTGGATACGGATCATTTGACACAAGGTTCTCACTTGCGAGGACTTACACGCGCTTTGAAAGATGCACAAAAAAAGGGCGTACAAGTTGCTCTAAGCAAGCCTTGTTTTGAGTTATGGCTTTTGATGCACCATGTTGATGAAACAGCACTTGATAATTTCCCCGACGCAACCGCTGTTGGAGTAGTGTTAAATACTCAGCTTGGTGGATATAACAAGACAAATCTCAAGAAGAATCATTTTCCTATATCAAGCGTTGCTCTGGCCTGTAAGAGAGCCGAGAGATTGGACATTGGCGTAGCAGGTGGAATGATACCGAACGCAAATACAAGTCGTGTCTATCTCATCTGGAAATCGATCGTAGAAAAGGCACTTCCTTTACAAATTCCAGTTGAACTGCAAGGCTTATTACCACAAATGAAGCAAGGTGCTCCAGATCAGATGTGAAATGAAGCACCCATTCATTGAATCAGTTATTTCTCCGTCAGCGCTTCCACGCCGGGGAGCTTCTTGCCTTCGAGGAACTCCAGAGATGCGCCGCCGCCGGTGCTGATGTGGGTAACCTGGTCGGCGTAGCCGGCCTTGTTGATGGCGCTCACCGAGTCGCCGCCGCCGATGATCGAGATAGCCGCCTTGTTGCTGGCGACGGCCTTGGCGATGGCGTTGGTGCCCACCGCAAAGCGCGGGAACTCAAAAACTCCCGCAGGCCCGTTCCAGACGATGGTCTTGGCGGTTGCAACAACAGCTTCAATCGCCGCGATGGACTTGGGGCCGATGTCCAGGCCCTGCCAATCTTCCGGGAAGTTTTTGGAGCAATCCCACGGCTGCGTGTTGGCGTCGGCGGAGAAGGCGTCGGCCAGGATGTTATCGACGGGCAGCAGCAGATTGACGCCCTTGGCCTTGGCCTTGTCGAGCGCCGCCTTGGCCATGTCGATCTTATCTTCCTCGACGAGCGACCTGCCAGTAGTTATACCCAGCGCGCGCTGGAAGGTATACGCCATGCCGCCGACGATGACCAGCGTATCAACCTTATCGAGCAAGTTGTCGATCACATCGATCTTGCCACTGATCTTGGAGCCGCCAATGATGGCGACGAAGGGCTTTTCCGGCGCTTCCAGAGCCTTGCCGAGATAAGTGATCTCCTTTTCCATCAGCAGGCCGGCGACGGCGGGTGAGAGGAAGTGAGTTATCCCCTCGGTAGAGGCATGAGCGCGATGCGCCGAGCCAAAGGCGTCGTTGACGTAAACCTCGGCCAGCGAGGCCAGAGCCTTGGAGAAGCCGGGGTCGTTGGCCTCCTCTTCGGCGTGGTAGCGGAGGTTTTCCAGCACAAGCACTTGGCCGGACGCAAGGGAGGCAGCGGCCTGTTCGGCCACCGGGCCGACGCAATCAGCCGCAAAAGAGACGGCTACGGCCCCGCCCATTTCCTTTTCCAGCAACTCGGCCAAACGGGCTACGACGGGCTTGATCGAGTACTTGGGATTGACCTTGCCCTTGGGGCGGCCCAGATGCGAGGCCAGAATCACCTTGGCCTGGTTCTTGAGGGCGTAGACGATAGTGGGCAGCGTGGCCACTATGCGGGTGTCGTCGGTGATCGTCGCGCCGTCTTCGGTGAGCGGCACGTTGAAGTCGACGCGGATGAACAGGCGCTTGTTGGCCAGATCGATGTCGCAGATGGAGAGCTTTGCCATGGTGTGAACCTTTCTACAGTGGTCAGCGGACAGTGAACAGTGGTCAGTCTGGATTCATCACTGTTCGGTTTTTGTTACCCAAGAAAATTCCCTCAGGGGCTAAAGCCTAGCGTTTATTGTAGAACCTTTACTTCATAACATGAAGTTATCGATTACAAGCTGACGTATGGCGCGTTTTCGTTGGCTGATCCGATGCGACATAGTTGATCCAAGGTCTCAGCGAAGAGTTGATAGAGCAGCTTCAACCTCTCAACATCCTTAATGACGCCTACAACCTGAAAATAAAGCTCGTCTACCCCATCAGGGAAGCTGGAACCGAAGTAGCCCTCATCGTCTTTGACGGCAAAGTAAATTTCCGGTTGCCTGTCGATCAGATCTCGGAGGCCAGAGCTTCCAAGCAGTTCTTGCAGTTTCAACTCTTGGTTACTCTTGAGAATGAAATCCCGATCAAAGGCCTCGTCCCCTATCTCAATGTCCTGCATACCGAACCACTTACCAATGTCGCTGAAGATTCCTTTCCGGTAAACAGTAAAGCGGAAGCTCTCTGTATTCACGAAAGGCGCCCGCATGCGTGTGTAGGTAATAGAGGATTTACCGGTCGAAACAGTATAGGTATCCAGAGTGATGGTCCATGGCCCGTGGGATGCTTGGACTTTATCACCCTTCCAGAAACCTCCATCAACGTATTGCGCACCTATCTCGGTGCAAAGTTGTTTCCAGATTTCTTGTCTGCTCGGACCGAATAAGTTCTTCAAGAAAGCCAATTGATTCTCCTTAACAGCCGGTGGTGAAAGCCGGTAATGCCGAAAAACCATCCATCAGGGGCTAAAGCCCAACCTGTATTATCATGCGTTTGCGGCACGACTAAAGTCGTGCCCTGTTACAAAACAGGCCTGATACCGAGTTTTTCCGCAGCCTGTAAAGCCCAACGTCGATTATGGTCCATTTGCGGCACGGCTGAAGCCGTGCCCTTTCAAAACACTAGCGATTTTAAGAATCCTTTGAGCAGCAATCGGAGTTGGGTACGACGGCTTCCATCTCGATCTCGGCACACCACTTGGGGCTGAGCAGAGAGGCGACGACCATCGTGGTGGCGGGGCGAATCTCGCCGAAGAACTCGCCATGCACGCGACCGACAACCTCCCAATCCTCGGCGTGGGCCAGGAAGATGCGGGTGCGGACGACATCGTTGAAGGTGGCGCCAGCTTCGGCGAGGGCTTTGGCGGCGATTTCGAAGATGCGGCGGGTTTGGGCGGCGGCGTCCAGATCGTCCGCGCCGACCGGGCCGGTTCCTGAGAGGTGAACAGTGTTGCCCACGCGAACGGCGCGGGAGAAGCCAATGATCGGCTCGTAGGGTGAGGTGCCGGGAATGTTTTTGCGGGTCATAGTGATTATTTTACCTTTGCGTTGCAGCCGTGGCAGTGAAGTTTGTCTGGACGAAATCGGCTGAGATAGGTATCGCATACCGGGCAGCGATAGATGGCTAGGGTCAGTGCAAAAGCGAGCGTAAAGATTGCAGTTCCAATCATCATCGCAATTTCAGAATCAGAATGATAATTGGAAATTGGCCCAAAAATCACGCCAACGCCAAACCAGATAAAGGCGGTTTTGAACAAGTAATTACAAATGCGAAAACGCATCTTCACAGCACGGATGATTTCTTCCGGTCGCATTTCAACACGCGTAATTTGTTTGCTTTCATCTGGCATGAAGAAATCCGGGACTGAATTCGTAGCCACTCAGAATAGTAAAAATGGCCAATGAAAGAGTGTGCAGAAACAAGATCAGCAAGTTAGCTTCCGCTGCGCGGAAATCGCGAGTTAGCAAGTTCGCGGCTACTCATCGCTGAAGTAAATTGCAATCTCAAGCCGAACTGGTCATGATGAACTGGCTGGACTCCCACCCTAGCCGCAAAAACAAAGACGCGGCGAGGGTGGGGCACCCAAAGTTTGTGGTATCCCAGGTCTCAAAATCGAGACCTGGGGCACCCAGTTTCAAAGCAGACAATCAGTGCTCAGTGCCGTAAAACTGAGTACTGAGAACTGACGACTGAGAACTGTTTACAGGCCCTTCTTGACCAGGAAGCCGATCAGATCGACGACGCGGTTGGAGTAGCCCCACTCGTTGTCATACCAGCTCAGCACCTTGACGCTGTTGCCGACGACCTTGGTCAGCTTGGCATCGACGATCGAGGAGAGCGGGTTGCCCTTGAAGTCGCTGGAAACCAGCTCGTTCTCTTCAAAGCCGAGGATACCCTTCAATGCGCCTTGCGAGGCGGCCTTGAGAGCGGCGTTCAGCTCGGCGGCGGTGACGGGCTTCTCGGCGATGTAGGTCAGATCGACGATGGAGACGTTCGGTGTGGGGACGCGGATGGCGAAGCCGTCCAGCTTGTCGGAGGTTTCCGGGATGACCAGCTTGAGGGCCTTGGCGGCGCCGGTGGAGCTGGGGATCATCGACAGAGCGGCGGCGCGGGCGCGGCGCAGATCCTTGTGCGGCGTGTCCAGGATCACCTGATCATTGGTGTAGCTGTGGATGGTGGTCATAACGCCGCTGACCAGGCCGGAGGTCTCCAGGATGACCTTGACGACCGGCGCAAGGCAGTTGGTGGTGCAGCTGGCGTTGGAGATGATGTTGTGCTTGGCCGGATCGTACTTGTCCTGATTGACGCCCAAAACGAGAGTGATGTCTTCGTTGGAGGCGGGAGCGGAGATGATGACCTTCTTGACGGTGGTGCCCAGGTGTGCCTTCGCCTTGGTGGCGTCGGTGAAGAAGCCGGTCGATTCGACGACGACCTGCGCGCCAACCGAGGCCCAGTCCAGCTTGGCGGGGTCGCGCTCGCTGAAGACCTTGATCTGCTTGCCATCGATGGCGATGAAGCCTTCGCCGGCGGTGACTTCGTTCTTCAGGTTGCCCAGGATCGAGTCGTACTTGAGCAGGTGCGCCAGCGTAGCCGGGCTGGTCAAGTCGTTTACGGCAACAAATTCGATCTCGGGGTTGCCCAGCGCGGCGCGCAAAACGTTGCGGCCAATGCGGCCGAAGCCGTTAATGCCAACCTTTACTGCCATGTGTGTCTTCTCCTTCGTGAGCCGGTTAAGGCTATTGGTTTGAACGTGTTAAAGCGTATTCCAGTATGATCTGGCGTGCCGCGTTTGGCGGTTGAAAACGACAAAAAGGCATTTCCACCAAACTCATTATGCTAACACTTTTGAGCAGCAGGACGAAATCAAATTGCCTTTCGCCCGGTTTTTTGCGGAAGCTCTCGCATTCGTAGTATGCCGTTCCCAATACAGGATCGTATGTGACGTAGTGCACATGAGTTGCGGCGACGCCGTCAACTATGTTATTCCGGTAACAGTAAGCAAGGTAGAAGAACGCATGAGCAGACGGTCCAGGCACTCCGCAAACACCTCCGAATCGACCGGCAAGATCGGTCAGGAAATCCCCTCGAATCAACCGCGGCCTCTTGTGCCCTTCTATTTGGAGGATGCTCCGGCGGCGCACAAACCGACGCATCGGTCGGCGGAGCCGCGCCAGCCGGTGGTCAATCTGTCGGCCGAGGCGCGGCCGGTCAAGCAGCAAAAGCCCGATGCGCCCAGCAAACAGCGCCCCGCGCGGCCGGAGTGGAATGAGCCGGCCGGCTCTGGACGTCTGGAACTGGAGACGCAGCCGGAGACCTCCTCCGGGTTACCTCCCGAGCCAGAGGCCGAGCGCTCGCCGCAGGCGCCCAAGGGCTTCGTAGTGCTGGCGATTGGCCTGCCGGGTTCCGGCAAGACCACCTGGTTCCGGCGGCGCGGCGTCACTCCGCTCTCCAGCGACCTGCTGCGCAACATCTTGTTCGACGACGTCGAGGAACAGCGCTACCAGGGACTGGTCTTCTCGACGCTGCGTTCGCTCTTGCGGGCGCGTCTGATTGCCAAAATGCCGCTGAATTACGTGGACGCGACCAACCTGAGCAGCCACGAGCGCAGCCAGTGGATCAAGATGGCCAAGAGCTTCGGCTACGAGGTGCAGGCGGTCTTCTTCGACGTGCCGCTCGACGTCTGCCTGGAGCGCAACCGCAAGCGCGACCGCTCGGTCAGTGAAGACATCATGCGCAAGATGGCCGAAAAGCTCAAGCCGCCAGTCTTTGAAGAGGGCTTCGCCAAGATCACCGTGGTGCGGGTGAAAAGCGCGGGGTAGGCATCCTGAATCAAGGATGCCGGATGGCTAGGCTAAAAAGAAGCTTACTATGCCCATTGCGGAACATGAAGTTCGCCCAGGTTTTGCGAAAAGCAGATCGAGAGATTATGTCTATTCCTGATTATCAAACTGTAATGCTCCCGCTTCTCAAACTTACGGCGGATGGTGAGGAGCACCAGATTCAAGAATCAGCCATGATTCTTGCAGGCGATTTCAAGCTGACTGAGAACGAGCTAAAGGAGATGCTTCCCAGCGGTGGTACAGGGATATTCTTCAGCCGTGTGGGTTGGGCGCGCACTTATTTGAAGAAAGCAGGCCTCCTTTGCAACCCAAGGAGAAGTCGGTTTCAAATCACAGAACGTGGATTGACTGTCCTCAGCCAGAACCTCAAGAAAATTGATGTGAAGTATCTACGACAGTTTCCGGAATTTCTCGAATTCCAAGCTCCAAGGAGGGCATTCGCCGGAGAGATTGTAAGTGAGCCTCTTGAAGAATCAAGCAAAACCCCGGAGGACATGATCGCTTCTGGTTACATAAAACTCCGCAAGTCGCTTGAATCCGACCTATTATCGCGAGTGAAGTCCTGTCCTCCCGACTTCTTTGAGAGACTGGTTGTACGGCTTATCACGAAAATGGGTTATGGAGGCTCTCTGGCCGATGCCGGGAAGGCGATTGGCAAATCTGGAGACGGCGGCATCGACGGCGTCATCAAAGAGGATAAGCTAGGCCTCGACCTACTATACATTCAGGCAAAACGCTGGGATAACACTACCGTTGGGCGTCCTGAGATTCAGAAATTTGTTGGTGCCCTTTACGGACGCAAGGCAAAGAAGGGAATCTTCATCACAACAGCGACTTTTTCAAAAGATGCGAAGGAATATGTTGAAGGATTGGAAAGTCGAGTCATTTTAATTGATGGTGCACAGTTGTCGGAATATATGTTCGATTACGAAATTGGCGTTTCCACGATAGACAGTTATGTTGTGAAGCGAATGGATTCGGATTTCTTTGAGGACGAGGCGGGAATAGACGTTAATTAGGGAACCCCATGAATACTTCCACAATATATATCCCCACCGTTGAACCCTGGTTGCGCGGAACTCATACCGAGGTTCCAGCGGTGGGTCGCGCGGTGCTGCACGCGCTGGATCTGGCTCTCGAAGATTTGACCCAATGGACCGCCGGAGTGACCGATGCCGAGGCGCACGCCCAACCGCTCGGACTGCCCTCCATCGCCTTCCATCTCAAGCACATCGCCCGTTCGGTGGACCGCATCCTCACCTACGCGGAGGGCCATCCGCTCAGTAGCGAGCAGTTGGCCCAGCTCAAATCCGAGCAGAGTGGGGAAGAAACTCTGGCCGCCCTCCTGGCCGAGGTGGAAGCCTCGTTCCGCAACGCCGCCAGACGGGTTCGCGCACTGGCCACGGCGGACTTCGACACCCCCCGCAGCGTGGGCCGCAAGCAGTTGCCCACCAGCATCGGCGGCGCTCTGATTCACGTAGCCGACCACACCCAGCGCCACACAGGCCAAGTGGTGACGACGGCCAAAGTTCTCAAGGCGTTGCAAGCCTAAAACGCCAGTCCCGCCGTTTTTCTGAGCAGCCAGAGAGCCGCCGCCTCAGGTTGGCAGCCAGCGAAGAGGCGATAAAAAATATACATTTTTTAATAGATGCATCCTTTTATTCGTAGGTATCCTGTAATTTATAGTATTTTCGAGGATGCTTTCCTCGATTTTCTGCAACATTTCCTGGAACCGTGCGTCTATAACTAACGTATTCTCAATTGATTACCCTTTTGTTTTCGGTGATCGAGAAATCGCTTGCTCGTGGCATTCGGCGTGCAATGCAGAGATTGGCGCAGGAAGAAGTCAGGAATTCCATCTCATGGAGAAGAATCTCAACAACCGCTTGCAGTTAACCGTGCTGGCCTTGGTCACACTAGGCTTGGTCGCGCTTGCGGCGTTGAATTTTTGGCAGGACCATAACACCCAGCAGCCGGGCGATGGCGTCTGGTGGCGGGAGGCGGCCGACGGCAGTGGCCTGGTGGCCGACAAAGTTCTGCCCAGCAGTCCCGGCCAGCGCGCAGGCATTCTGGAAGGCGACCTGCTGACGGGAATCAAGCAGCCCCCTGAGGGTTCCGTCCAGCACAAGGGCCAGCCGAAGAACGCGCTGCTCAACGAGCCTGGCCCGCCTACCGGCGTATCGGTCACCAATGCCGATCAGCCGGACTCGCAACTGGACACGCTCAACGGCCAGAGCAAGTTCTTCAATCAGCTCCCCGGCAGGCCGATCCGCCGGCTCTCCGATCTGGATCGCGCACTCTCTCTGACCGGTAATTACATCAATGTGGATTACACCATCACTCGTAACGGCGTATCAACGCCCATAGAGGTCATTCCCGAGCCCTCGGACCGCAGCCTGGAGATGGGCCAGCGCGTCATCGGACTGATCTATCTGGCCATCGGCATTTACGTCCTCCTGCGCCGCTGGACAGCCCCCCGCGCCACGCACTTCTACCTCTTCTGCCTGGTCTCCTTCGCCCTTTATGCGTTCAAGTACACCGGCACATTCGATACGCTGGATTGGAGTGTTTTCTGGGTTAATGTTCTGGCTGAATCTCTGCAACCGGCTCTTTTTCTGCATTTTGCGCTGAGTTTTCCGGAGGAGCGCTTCAAGAAGCTGCGCCGCCGCTGGCTCCCTCTGATCTACGCCCCCGGCGCGCTGCTGCTGGGACTGTGGTTGTGGGCCTTCAACTTCTGGCAGGCCACCGGGCTGCTCAAGCACCGCCTGGAACAGGCTGGAACCTTCTACGACGCGATCTTTTATGTCGTAGCCGCATCGCTTTTCGTGCGCAGCTACTATCTGGCCAATACGCCGTTGCAGCGCCAGCAACTGAAATGGCTCTATCGCGGCGCGTGCCTGGCCGTGGGCCCCTTCACGCTGTACGCCATCTTCTTCCTCTTCGACTTGCGTATACCCAGCTTCTTTGAAGATATGGCTGGCCTGTCCATGGTGATTCTGCCGCTCACCTTCAGTTGGGCGATCATTCGCTTCCGGCTGATGGACACCGACCTGATCTTCAAGCGCGGCGTGGCGTATACGTTGGCCACCAGCCTGATTCTGGGCGGTTATTTCGGCGTCATCGCGCTGATTACGCTCAAGGTCCATACCAGCCTGCCGGATAACGTGCGGGAGTGGGGCCTGGTGGTTGCCATTCTGGCGACAGCCGCCATTTTTGATCCCCTCAAGCGCCGCATTCAAAGCTGGGTGGACCGGGTCTTTGACCGCCAGCGCTACGACTATCGCAAGGCCCTGATCGAGTTTGGCCGCGGCTTGAGTTCGGAGACCAATCTGGAGCGGTTGCTGGTCTCCATCGTCGAGCAATTGCCGCACACGCTGCTGGTGGCGCGCGTGGCCGTCTTCCTGGCGCGTGAATCGGGCAGTCTCTATCTGGCCGCCGCCCATGGCCTTTCCGCCGAAGCCCAGATTGCGCGGGAGAGCGGCGCTCAAAGCATCCTGGACCTGAACTTCCTGGACTTCGATCAGGCAATGGATCACTCCCACATCTTCCTGGAAAACGCCCAGGCCGCGTTGTATCTTCCGCCCGCGCAGCAGCGGACTGCCGCCCTGCTGGACCTGAACTACTACCTGCCCTGTCGCGTAGCCCAAGGCCAAACCAAGGACGGCCTGGGCGCCAGCCGCACCATCGCCGTGATCGGCCTGGGACGCACGCTGGGCGGCGACTTTCTCTCCAGCGAGGATGTGGAGCTGCTGGAATCGCTGGCCAGCTACATCGGCATCGCCCTGCAGAACGCCAGCCTCTACGCTCGCCTGGAGGAGAAGATCGGCGAATTCGAGCGGCTCAAGGAGTTCAACGAAAATATCGTCGAGTCGATCAACGTGGGCATTTTGGCCGTCGATCTGGAGGACCGCATCGAGAGCTGGAATGCGCAGATGGAAGCCATGTATGCTCTCAGCCGCGCCGAGGCCATCGGCCAGGCGCTGCGCGACGTCTTCCCTGAGGAGTTTGTGGACGCATTGGACAGCTTCCGCGCCGAGCAGGGGGTCCATCATCTCTACAAATTCCGCCTGACCAGCCGCGCCGGCGAGCAGCGCACCGCCAATATAGCCATCGCGCCGCTGCTCTCGCGCGAATTCATCTCCGTCGGGCGCATCATCCTGGTGGACGACATCACCGAGCGCATCTCCTTGGAGACCCAACTGGCGCAGGCAGACAAGCTCAGTTCGATAGGCTTGCTGGCCGCCGGCGTAGCTCACGAGATCAACACCCCGCTGGCCGTTATCTCCTCTTACTCGCAGATGCTCTCCAAGCAGCTCAAAGGCGAGGCCCGGCTGGCTCCGGTGCTGGAAAAAATCATCCAGCAGAGCTTCCGCGCCGCCGAGATCGCCAACGGCCTGCTGAACTTCTCCCGCACCTCGACCACCGAATTCCGCGAAACCAGCCTCAACCAGGTTATCCACGATACGCTTTCCCTCCTCGAACACCAATTCAAGACCGCGCAGATCATCGTGGATCTGGAACTGACCGAGGATCTGCCGTCCATCCAAGGCAACCCCGGCAAACTGCAGCAGGTCTTTCTGAATCTTCTCTTGAACGCCAAGGAGGCTATGCAGAACGGCGGCCGGCTGCGTGTGGCCACTTCGGTCAACGAGAGCGAAAACTGCGTTGAGGCGCTGGTCGCCGACTCCGGCTCCGGCATTGCGCCCGAGCACCTGAAGCGCATCTACGACCCATTCTTTACCACCAAGACTACCCCCAAACCCGGCGACCGCCGAGGAACCGGCCTGGGACTCTCGGTCTCCTACGGCATCATCCAGGAACACGCCGGCAAGATTCACGTCGAAAGCGAGATCGGCGCCGGCACCACCTTTCATCTTGAGTTTCCCTATCTGAGGAATTCCGTACATGCCTGAGGTCGAACTGCCTTTGAATCCGTCTGTCTACCCTTCCGCCGGCGACTCCTGCCTGGCTCGCATTCTGGTTATCGATGACGAGTCGGCCATCCGCGAGTCGCTGGAGGTGCTGCTCACGCTGGAAGGCTACGCGGTCACCATGGCCGTCGATGGCGAAGAGGGACTGCGCACCCTGGAGCAGGATAGCTTCGATCTGCTGCTGCTGGACCTTGCCCTGCCCGGCCAGAGCGGCCTGGAACTGCTGCCGATCATCAAGGAACGCCACCCCGAACTGCCGGTCATCATGATTACCGCCTACGGCACCGTGGACAACGTGGTCGATGCGGTGCGCGCCGGCGCGGAAAACTTCGTCCAGAAGCCCTGGGATAACGAAAAGCTGCTGGCCGACATCCGCTCCGCCGTCGCCCGCCACAAGGCCGAGGAGGAAAATCTCCAGCTCAAGCGCGCCCTCAAGCAGCGCTACAACTTCCAGAACATCGTCGGCAAAAGCGAGATCATGCTGAAGGTCTTCGACCTGGTGGCCCAGGTTGCACCCAGCCGCTCCACCATCCTGATCCAGGGCGAAAGCGGCACCGGCAAGGAGCTGATCGCCAAGGCCATCCACGCCAACTCCCCGCGCAAAGACAAGCCGTTCGTCCCCATCAACACCGGCGCCATGCCCTCCGAGCTGCTTGAATCCACGCTCTTCGGCCACGTCAAAGGCGCATTCACCTCGGCCATCGCCTCCAAAAAAGGCCTCTTTGAAGTGGCCAACGGCGGCACGCTCTTCATGGACGAGATCGCCACCATGGGCATGGACACGCAAGCCAAGATTCTGCGCGTCTTGCAGGACCGCCGCTTCATGCATCTGGGCGGCGTGCAGGAGGTCCAGGTGGATGTGCGCATCATCGCCGCCACCAACGTCGATCTGCGCCAGGAGGTGCGCGAAGGACGCTTCCGCGAGGATCTCTTCTACCGTCTCAACGTCATCACCGTGGACCTGCCCCCGCTGCGCGCCCGCCGCGAGGACATCCCCCCGCTGGCCCAGCACTTCCTGGACTTCTACGCCAGCGAAAACGGCTTCAGCCCGCGCAAGCTCTCTTCCGACGCCCTGCGCGCCCTGGTCGATTACAGTTGGCCCGGAAATGTCCGCGAGCTGGAAAACGCCATCGAACGCGGCGTGGTGCTCTCCAGCGGCCCGGTGATCGGCTCCGACCTGCTCCCCGGCCACATCACTGGCCGCAGCTTCCAGGACGCGCTCTTGCAGCACAACCCCAACGCCTCGCTCTTTGACATCCTCGAAGACATCGAGCGCCGTATCATCATCGAAAAGCTGGAGCGCTGCAACGGCAACCAAACCGACGCCGCCGAGCAGTTCCGCATCCCCCTCTCCACCCTTAACCAGAAAATCAAGCGCCTGAACATCGAAATTCGCAAAAAAGGGCGCGAGTAAAGGCGAAAGCATAGAAAACAGGAATGATTGAGGACTCTTCTGGGCTACATAGGCGTTTTCGGGGACTAATCGATTGAATTATGTGGTCACTGTCGTTCCTTGCGTACGGATCCGCGATAGGGGCGACCTATAATAATCGCCCCTACCGCGGCCGAGTAAGTGTCAGGGGCAATAATTGTTGTATCGACTTACGAATCTTGGATTAGCCACGTTCATTGTGCATTCCCAGTCAGCAAGTAGCCTGAAATTTATCTCGGTCCCACCGAATCAGGTTCCAACCCAATTCGATCATTGACAGCATTCTGAAATCGTTGCTTGCAGCCCAAGTAGCGCTCCGTCGTTTGCACAGAAACATGCCCCAAAAGGAATTGAATCTGTTCCAATTCACCGCCGGCCTGATGGCACAGTCGGGCGCATGTCCGCCTAAGATCGTGAGGCGCAAGAGCCGGAATCTCACAAACCTTTGCCTTTTGCTTCACGACACCCCAAATCACCTTGGGTCTGAAGCCGGTTCCCCAGATCTTGCCGGCTTTATTGATCGAACGGAGGAGCGTGCCGGTGGTGATATCGGCGGCCACTGTCCAAGCGTCAATCCCGGCTTTTACCCAATCTGGGACTGGAATGGTGCGGATGTGTCCGCCCTTGCCGACAAGATCGGCAATGACCCAATGTTCCTCTCTTTGCTGGATGTCTTCAATACGTAACGCAGTTAATTCCGCGCGGCGCAGTCCGCACCCTAGCAAAATTGCTAATGTGGCATAGTCGCGCTTGCCTCGAAGGCTAGTGCTGTCCGCTGTGGACAACAGGCGCTTGCCCTGTTCCGCAGTAAGCCAATTGCCAACGGGCACCCCCAAGCGCCTGGCCCCCTTCACCCGGTGGATGCCAGCAGCCAAGTCCGCGCTGAGAAGACCACAATCGGCAGCTTCGTAAGCCAGTCTCCGGACCGCAGCTTGTCGTAGATTTATGGTGGTTGATGCGTAGTGCCGCTGTTCCAAGGATATGCGGTACCGGGTGACCACTGTCTTGTTGAAAGCGAGCCGGGGTTCCGAGCAATACCATTCGATGAATTCCCGGATCGCATGGTCATATGTCCGCTGTGAGCTTGAAGAAGTAAGACTGCTCAAAACAGCGCATTTGGATTGCTCAAGGTCGGGAAGCTTCAGAATCGATTTTGGTGCCCGTTTGTGCCTTGCCTTGCTCTTTGCCATAGAAACGGCCTGCAAATGCCGTGGCAAACAGCATGAACCAGAATGTCGTTTAGGTCTATCGCACTTTGGAGAATTTCCGCAGAGTTGGCCCCTCTTGCTCGCTTTTGTCGTTCTGATATTAATCTTCATGCACTAAGTAAAGGTTCCTTAAAGAAGAATCCATTTGTTCAATAAATTGCTCAGACCAAGGGCCTGTAAGTCACGCCTCAAGACGCTTGCGGAAGTTCATTAAATCGATAACCGACGTAAGCATCTGTCAGCAAATACTGCGGGTTCTTTGGATCGTCTTCAATTTTTTTGCGAAGTTGGCGGA
The DNA here is from genome assembly GCA_964450895.1 of uncultured Occallatibacter sp. Taxonomy (GTDB): domain Bacteria; phylum Acidobacteriota; class Terriglobia; order Terriglobales; family Acidobacteriaceae; genus Telmatobacter. The sequence goes on from CAYVGW010000005.1 coordinate 48,706, forward strand.
CAAATGTGCGGAGATATTCCAATTCGTTCCCGTACTCCGGCCCCCATACAGACTTTAGTAGACGCGCGTGTGGAATCGGTTCGCCCGCGTGCATCATCAAGTAATGCAGAACCTCGAATTCCTTGGGCGTCAGATGAATCGCCTGCCCACTTTTCAGCACCCGGTATTTCACCGGATCCAGTTCGAGTTGGCCATGGCGGATCGGCGAGTCGTGGTTGTTATCTTGAGCATTTCTTCTGCGCACCGCGGAGCGCAGTCGCGCAGTCAGTTCCCGGACCTGGAATGGCTTTGTGATATAGTCGTCGGCTCCGGCATCCAGCGCCAGCACCTTGTCGTCCTCGCTGTCCATTACCGTTAACATCAGGATTGGCAAGCGAGCCACCGCGCGCCGAATCAGGCGGCAGGCTTCAACTCCGCCCATGCCTGGCATATCCACGTCCAGCAGTACGGCATCGAACCAAGTCACGCGGGCCAGCGACAGCGCTTCCTCGCCGCGAGCCGCTTCCACAACCGTAAAGCCCATGCCCGTCAAGGTTACACGCAACGCCCGCCGCGTGGAACTGTCGTCGTCCACCACCAGAATCGTGCCCTGCCCAGCATTCGACTGCTCCGTGTTCAATGCGTCCTCCTTGCGTCCGCGGGAAGGGAAAAATAGAATGTCGTTCCTTCCTGATTATCGCTGATGACCCACACGTGCCCATGATGAGCCTCAGCCGCTTTTTTCACTACAGAGAGTCCTATACCAGTACCGGCTACGGCATCCTTAAACTCAGATGACCGGTAAAAGCGCTCGAAAATCCTCTCCCTGTCTTCAATCCGAATCACCGGTCCAAAATTACGAACGGAAAATAGAACTTCGTTATGGCCGGCTCGCGCGTCAATCTCAATTGGCGTCCCAGCCGTCGAATACTTCCGTGCATTATCGATGTACTGAGTCAGAATCATTGCAAGCAGTTCTCGATCCGCCCGCACAGTCAAAGAAGCATCCTCCACCACGACCCGAATGCTGTTTCTTCCCGCATCATCCGCATGGGCTGCCAATATGTCATGCACCAAATCAATCACCTTTACTTCGTCTGTTTGAAGACCTGTCTGCTTGGCCTCCAGCTTGGCCGCTTTCAGAAGCTGCGTGCATAATTTGTTCAGCCGAATTGCTTCCCCATCAATCAGTCTAACCAAATTGTCTTGAGACTCAGTCAATCCACCAAGCTCAAGCAGGCCGGAACTGGCGGTCTGAACAGCCGTCAGGGGTGTTTTGAACTCATGCGCCAGCGCATCCATCACCGACGCGCGCAATTGCTCACCCTTTTTTGACGTCTCAGCTCTTTCTTCCTTTTCGAACCACTGGTGCCTGTCGATCGCAATTGCAGCGAGGGATGCCAGTGCGTCGACCACCAGAGGACTCAGCTTCCCCCGCACCACCAATGCACCCACTGATCCAAGCCCGGCTCGCAGAATGCGCTGCCAGGTCTGCGTGCTCGCGTCATCCTGTGAAGTATCCCGCAAGTAGCATTCCCTGGCCAGATCCTCTTCGCCCGCCTCCCAATCGCCCATCCTATCCTGGCGGCTCAGGTTCACGTCGAACAAGGACACCGCGCGCGCATTGAATATGCGATGAATCAAAACCGCAAGCTGCGGCCCCTGCGGCTGGCGCAAATCCAGAAGAAGCGAGCTGCGGCTCAACTCATACAACTGCTCCATCTCCGTGCGATGGATGGCCATCTCTCTTGCAACCCGCAATTCCCGTCCGTGCAATCTGCTTATCGCCAGCGCCGTCGCCTCGAAGGTTACAAGGGCAACGAATATCCCCGAGTTCTCAACTTCGAAACTGAAAAGCGGCGGTTCAAAAAAAAAGTCAAGCAAGAGAACTGCCACTAACGAAGTGAATGACGCCTGCCAGAAGCCGAAGCGAGTAGACACGGCCACAACAACCAACAAATAGAGGAAACTGACCGTCAACAAATTGATCTGCCAGGCGACCCCGCAGTAGGTCAGCAGAACGAGGACGGTATTGGCTGCGACGCACTGCGCCAAAGTCCGAAGTCTTCGCGGCGGTTGCGCCGGTTCCAGCACGACTGAATTTGCCATCTGACTTGTACCTTGCTGAACGGGATTTCCAGGCAAGCTATAGCTTAACTGGAGTGTCGTGAAGATACTATAAGGATTTCATTTGTATGTTATATATGCAGAGCAGGGAGCGGGTCAAATGACCCCGCTCCCTGACGGCCAACATTTGCCCGGGTGTTTTTGGGCAATATACTGACGTACAAAGCGTTCATCCGAGTTCACTAGGCACTTGGCGCGGCGAGCTGATGGTACTTTGCTTCCAGCCTTCCCGCCTCGGATGCTTCGTATATGTAGTACTCGTAAAGATTGCGTGCCGAGTCTACAGGCCTTGGGTACTTGGCCAGGACGCCGGTAATGTTCTGGCTCCTCCGCTCCCACTCTTTCTTCTCCGCCGCAGCCAGGCGAAGATAGTCCGCCTTCCGCGCGCCGTAGTAACTGGCGAGAACCGCGTATTGCTCCGGCGCGTGAGCTTTCAACGCCATCTCCTTCACTTGAGCCTTGGTGTACTGGGCTCCAGTCGGTGCGGAAGAGGCCGGACTCTGCGCGCTAGCTACGCCCACCAAAGCAAGGGCCAGTATGTATGCTGCGAATAGGTTGAGTTTCATGTGATTGATACCTCCCATGCTTTGATACTAGGCAGAAAACATGAGGGTCGCATGAAGAAAATGATAGGAATGAAATTGTTTTTTCAACAATATTCACGTTTTTCAATGCGCCTCTCAATCATGCCTAGTAGTAAGTCTCCCGCAAAGCCCGCGCGTCCTTCACCAAGCCAAGAAATCTTTTTGCCAGCTCGCGGATGCGATCTAACTGACGATAGTGCAGTGCCTCCTTGGGGAACAATTCACCGCCCAGGCCAATCGCAGTTGCTCCGGCCTGAATAAAGTCGAAGGCCGTCAACTGATTCACTCCGCCTGTAGCGATTAACGGGATTTGCGGAAGGGGAACCTTGAGGGCGCGCACGTATTGGATGCCACCGATATGACCTGTCGGGAATATCTTGACAAGGTCCGCGCCGGCCTTCCAGGCGGCTATAATTTCCGTGGGAGTCAGTGCTCCCGGAAGCACCACAAGATTCACAGAGTTTGCATAGGCCGCCACCTCTGGAATAAATCCGGGACTGGTCAGGAATCTTGCGCCTGCTTTGACACACGCCTGCGCAGCTTCCTCATCCAGCACAGTGCCCGCGCCCACGGCCAAATCCGGGAAGCGTTTTGCAAGGTCGTCTATTACATCCAGCGCGCCGGGAGTGGTCATGGTAATCTCGACAACGGGTATCCCCGCCGAGTAGACGGTCTCCGCGGCAAATCGCGCCAGTTCTCGCGTATTTACGCGGACGGAAGGAAGAATGCCGGCCTCTTCGATGCGAGTGCGAACTTCATGCCTTTTCATAGATGCGACCCCTTTTACTCGGATTTCAATATGCCGGGTGAATGGTCCCGTCCTCTAGAACCACTGCGATTATTGAATGACTTCATGCCCCACTGCAAGATTCATTTGTCCGGCGGCCGTCATGTACGCGCCAATCAATTGCAGATAGGCGAGTTGAACCACCCGGTAGTCACTTTGCGCGTTGAGAAAGTCCATCAGCGAAGCCCCTCCGTGCTCGTAAGAGAATGTAACAGTATCCCGCACATAGACTGACTGGTCGAGATACTGTTTTTTATACGGTTTGATTAGCGCGATATTGCTTCGCACTAACTCATAGGCATTGTCCACATCGCTGAAGACTTGCGCCTTGGCTGCCTCGGCAGATTGCTGACTTCTGTCGATGTCAATCAGCGTGCGCTTTTTTTCACCTTGGTTGCGGTCGAAGATCCGCAAGGGAATACTGACGCTGAGGCCGAGTGTGTCATAGTCGTTAGGATTATTGAAGGATGGATTGTGCGTCCACCACGCGCCAAATGTTGGATCGGTCGAGCCATTGGAGACAGCGAGCTTATGATTGGTCTGCGATTGCTCGATGGTCTGGATGGCCGCACGCAGATCCGGCCTGTTTTCCAGCGCAATCTGGTGATAATCGCCAAGCGTTTGCAGGTCCGGGCCTAGCTCAAAAAGTCCGGTTACATCGAATTGATCGACCGGCGTTCGGTCGTCGAGCAGCAGCAGAAGCTGAATCTTCTGCTGGCGCAGATTGACGGTGGCGGTTTCGATCTCTGACTCGTATTGCACGCGCTGAAGTTCGATACGGGCCAGATCGATCTTGGCCAGGTCGCCTGCGTTGAAGCGAGCGCGGCTGATCTCGATGATCTTGTCGTAGTACTCCAGATCGGCTTTAGCCAAGGCCAGCACGGCCTTGGCTTGGAGAGTCTGCACAAAGGCCGAGCGCAGGCCAGAGACCAGATTACGTTCCAAATCGATGTGTTGGGATTGAGTGATCTCCGTGCCTTCCTTGGCGCTCTCCAGGCGCAGTTCGCGCTTACGTTCGCGCTCATGCAGGTAGCTGAAATTGGGCTGAAACTGGGTTCCGACCAATGGCTGCCACACTCCATTCCGGCGCGAGAGCTGAGTTCCATCCGCAGAAAACGTGAACTGCGGATTGGGCCGGAGAAAAGCGGTAATCTCCTCGGCCTTCATCTCCTCCACATTGGCCGCGTCCGCCTTCAACACCGGGTTGACCATCTCGAACTTCGCCTTAACCTGGTCCCAAGTGAACGCCTGCTGCGCACTCGCGGAACTAACAAGTAGAGCTATGCCCAGAACAAAACTGCCGATGGTTTGCGTGAAAACAGATACTGATTTAGACAGCGTCATTTGACCCCTCCGGTTTCGGGAGCGTGTCCCCTTCTCGTGCGATCCAGACATACAGCGTGGGCAATAGGAAGATGCTCAACAGAAGGTCAGAAATCAATCCTCCCACAATGACGATGGCAAAGGGGCGTTGAGAGTCGGAGCCGATAGCGTGCGACATCGCGGCGGGAAGCAGGCCCAAGGTCGCCACCAGCATCGTCATCATAATGGGACGAAGCCGCAGAACGGCGCCTTCGATAGCCGCGCCCGCAGGGGTGTACCCTCGCGCCCGCAATTGGTTAATGTATTCAAGCATGATGACTCCTGTCTGGACAGAAACGCCGAAAAGAGCCAGGAATCCGACCCCGGAAGATACGCTGAAGTATGTGCCAGTTGCAAGAAGAGCTAGCAAGCCACCCACGCGAGCCATGGCTACGTTGAGCAGAATCAGCATCGCCCATTTGAAAGAACGAAACATCGTGTAAAGAATGATGAAGATCAGAAAGATTGTCAGGGGCACGATCATGAGCAGCCTTTTTTCAGCGCGCGTTTCGCTATCGTATTCTCCTGACCATTCAAGGTGATAACCATGCGGCAACTGTACATTCTTGCCGATTTGATCGATGGCTTCCTTGACCGTGGTTCCGAGATCGCGCCCACGAACCTCAAAGCGGATCGCCACATAGCGGGAACCGTCTTCCCGGTAAATGTCGTAGGCGTCATCGCGAACCTGGACTTTAGTCACCTGAGCCAGCGAGACCCGCTCTCCCGAGGGAGCGAGCAAGCGAATATTCTGGATGGCTTCCTTGGTATCGCGATATGGTTTCTGATAGCGCACAACCACGTTGTAGACCGCTTCTCCCTGCAGCACCTGGCTGACAGGATTACCACCGACCGCAGTCTGGATGGCGTCTTGTATGTCGGCAACATTGATGCCGAAGCGCGCCGCTGCCAATCGGTCAACAGTGAGATCAATATTCGGCTGCCCAGTATCGCGCTGAATTCCCAGATCTTTGATCCCGTCGATTTTAGCCATGACTTCTTTGATTTGTTCGCCCTTTTCTTCAAGAACGTCCAACTCCGGCCCGTATAACTTGGCGCACAGGCCGCCTTTCGTGCCGGTCATTGTTTCATCCACGTTGTCTTCAATGGGCTGAGAGAAATTCCAGAAAGCCCCAGGATGTTTCTCCACTTCGCGATCCATTGCGGCGATCAGCTCTTCTTTGTTCTGATGAAAGATGGGCCGCCACTTGTCCTTGGGCTTCAAGTCGATGAAGTACTCGGTGTTTCCGAATCCTCCCGTGTCGGTTCCATCGTCGGGTGCACCGGCTTGTGAAACGACCTTGGTGACCTCGGGGAAGGAGGCGAAAATATAGCGGTTTTGCTCTGCAAAGCGCGTGCCTTCCGTCTCGCCTACGCTATTCGCCATTGCGCCGCGCGCCCAGATGGCGCCTTCGTCAAGATGGGGCAGAAACTCAGATCCAATGATTCCACTGAACGTCAGGAAAAGTGCGCCGGCCAATGAAGCCAATCCCACGCCGACAGTGATCCATCGATTTTCTATTGCCCACTTAACCCCGTTCCGGTAGCGATCCTTCAGGAACTCCATCACCGGATTGCGCCATTCCTTGACGCCATGCGGGAACAAGAAGGCAGCAAGCACAGGCACAATGAAAATGGAGAATACTATGGCGCCGAGCAATGCGAAGGCAACGGTCCAAGCCATGGGCCGGAACAATCTTCCCTCAACTCGTTGCAGCGTGAAGATCGGCATATACGCTGTAATGATGATGCCGATGGCATAGAAAACCGGACGCTGGACCTCGTGGGCTGCATCACGGATCATTTCAACCGGAGTCTTCATGCTCATCGTGATGCGGCCAGCTTCAGGTGAACCATTCTTGCGGGCATGACTCAAGTGCCGCATGATGTTCTCGACCATCACAACCGCGCCATCCACAACCATTCCGAAGTCGAGCGCGCCCAGTGAAATCAGGTTGGCGGGGATATGGCTCAAATTGAGAAAAATGGATGCGAAAAGCAAGGCAAACGGAATGGTGAGGGCAACAATGATGGCCCCGCGAACATTACCGAGAAACAGGAAGAGGATGATCGTTACCAGGATCATTCCCTCGCCGAGGTTGTGCAGCACCGTGTGCAGCGTGTAATGAAGCAGATCGCTGCGGTCGAGCATGGGAATGACCTTCACACCCTCGGGCAGAATGTGATTGTTGAGCTCGTCCACCTTCTTGTGAATGCCTTCGAGCGTGGGGCCTTCTTCGGCCCCCTTGCGCATCAGCACGCCACCCTGGATGACGTCGGGCTCATCGACAATGACGCCGTCCGGACGATGATCGGCTCTGGCCATGTGCCCCAGCCTAATTCTGGGGCCCCAGTCGACGACCGCGATGTCCTTTACGCGAACGGGAGCCCCATGCGAAGTCGTCAGCACGGTATTCTCGATATCCTGCACATTGCGGTAAAGTCCGAGTGCGCGGACGTTCAGTTGCTGCAAGCCCTCTTCGACGAAGCTGCCGCCGGCGTTCACGTTGTTGATGGCCAACTGCTGCTCGACCTGGCTGATGCTCAAGCCGTAGGAGATGAGCTTGTTCGGGTCGACGCGCACCTGATATTCGCGCGCGGTGCCGCCGAAGTCGCTCACGT
>CAYVGW010000006.1:0-55493 GCA_964450895.1 uncultured Occallatibacter sp.
GCTTAGGTACTACCCCTCCGTCCCTTAGTCCCTAGTCCCTTGGTCCCTCAGTCCTTAGTCCCTTGGCCCCTTGGTCCCTAGTCCCTTGGTCCCTTAGTCCCTTGGCCCCCACCGCTCAGGCGGCGGATTTGCGCCTTGCCATCGTCGAGGAGAAAATGGCCATCGCGGCGACGACAACATTGGCGACGACCACCGGGAAGGCGTGAATGATGACGCCGTAGATGACCCACAGCGTGGCCGCGGCCGCTTGGACCCGGCGCAGCGCTTCCGGCCGCTTGAAGAGGTACGAACTGGCGAAGGCAGCGGTCGCAACCCAGCCAATCCATTCCAGCCGCATCAGGCCACCGCCTGAACGGGATGCGGCTTGGCGCTGCTGATGGTGAGCGAGTCGGTTTGTACCTTGTCCCACTCGCGCAGCATGAGGCCATTCGCTTCAAACAGAGCGCGAATGCGGATGGAATCCCAGCCGTTGATCTCTTCCAGGATGGGGATCAGCACGCTGAGCGCATCGTCGCTGAGGATGGTGCGCTGCGCGATGGGCGTGATGTAGGGATTCTCGGAGACGGCGATGGTCAGGCCGGAGAGGCGATTGAGGTGCAGCATGACGTGTACGTCGGAGCTGCCATCGCCCACATAGGCGATGCGGTCATGACCAACGCCCACGCGGTTGCGCAGCTCTTCGACGACGACGACTTTCCCGTAGCCGGCGGGAACGCGCACAATGGATTCAATCTCCCCGTTCTCGGCGTAGCGAAAGCGCGTGCCGAAGATGCGATCCGCGGGCACGATGCCCTCGAGGGCAGATTGAATGACCTCTTCCGGCGCGGCGGAGACCACATAGAAGGAGAAATGATTGCCGTCGAGGTTCTCGATCATCTGCACCAGCAAGCGGATGTTCTGCTTCAAGCGGATGCGCTTGCCGACATCAACCAGATGCTCGCGCCGCACGCGGCGGAATTCAGGGTCGTGCAGCAAAAGGTAAGCCAGCTCGCCGCCCTGCTGCACCATGTGGATGCGCGAGAGCCCGGCGATGCGCTCCTCGAAGCCGTGCAGGCCCAGCATCTCGCTGAGGACGATTCCTGAATCATTAAAGCTCAATGTCTGATCGAAATCGCTGATCAGCAGATAATTTCTTGCAATTTTTAACCTATCTTGTTCCATAGACACTCCTCCTGTCGCAATCTTTCGATCGGGTTGGGGATGGTGGATTGAGGGATGGGTGAAGACGATGAGGGCGCGTAAACCGGCGTGCAATACCGGCAAACTGTCTAGAACCAGTATACCAAAATCGGGATTTGAGGAGATAAGGACTCTGTAAAAATCGATAAGATTCCGCAACTCCCGCGCCGTAGGCTGTTTCCGAAAGTTTCGCGCCGTAGGCTGTTTCCGAAGACCTGCGCCGTAGGCGCAATGGTTGTTAGCCCAGCGCTTCAGCGCTGGGTGGACGTACCCAACAAACCCTCCAGAGTCCCGTAGGGACGGCGCTGTTCTCGTTTGCTACAACTCATACCCCTAGTCCCTTGGTCCCTAGTCCCTTGGTCCCTATCGCCAGCAGAGTTTGGAAGTGCGGAGCCTCCGGCTCTTTGTGGACAACCGAGCTTTGCAACTGCGTGAAGCCGGCTTTTTGCAGCATGGCTTCCAGCTCCGACTCGCTGAAACCCAGCCACTCATCCGCGTAAATCTCACGAGCCTCCTCGAAGCGGTGCTTGAGCAGGTCGAGGATCACGATGCGGCCACTGGGGGCGAGAATGCGGTACGCCTCCTGCAGCGCGCGCTGCGGATGCAGAGCGTGATGCAGCGACTGCGAGAAAAAGACCAGATCGACCGAGGCGTCGTCGATGGGCAGCTCTTCCATGTCGCCCAGGCGGTACTCAACGTTCCGCACGCCGTGGCGGAGGGCCTGCTCGCGGCTGACCTCGACCATTTTGGCCGAGCTATCGACTGCAATGACCCGCGTGGCGCGCTCGGCCAGCAGCAGCGAGAACGTCCCTTCGCCCGCGCCCAGATCGGCGATGACCATAGGCGGCATCAGGCGCAGCAGCGCCTCAGCCATGGCCTTCCAACTGCGTCCGGGAACATAATCCCTGCCCAGGCGGCCGGCCACCGAGTCAAAAAAGGCGCGCATCTTGTCCTGGCGCTTTTGCACGGCGCGGCGCATGGCCTGGCTGTCGGCTTCCATTTCGGGAATCTGCTGGCGGGCTTCATGGAGGATTCCGGCGAGAGTGGCTTCCGGGGCGGTAAGTTTGTAGAGGCTGCTCTTGCCGGTGCGGCGGTCCTCGACCAGACCGGCCTGCTTGAGTTGGGAGAGATGCGTCGAGATGGTGCTTTGGCCCATCACCAGAATCTCTTGCAGCTCGGCGACGGAGAGTTCCTCCGCCGCCAGCAGGAGCAGAATGCGCAAGCGGCTATGGTCGGCGAGGACGCGGAGCGTTTTTATGATTGACGGCATAGGCGGACTCTGATACATATCAATATATCACGATGGGACGATGTGAGAGAATGAAGAAGTGAACGAGGCACCCGGTCAGCGGGTGCAAACCTCTTCAACACAACCGTGTACTCAGATTTTTTTTAAGGAATATCCCGATTCGCGATGCAAGTTATGCCCGAAATGAACTGCCGCTCACTCGCGATTTCCGCGAAGCGGAAGCTAACTTGCTGAATTTGTTATTCAAACGCTTCCACCAACTTTTTGTTCTTAAGGAGAAAACATGGCAACTTCAACAATGGAACTGAAGGATTTGGCCTACAAAGTGGCCGATTTGTCTTTGGCCGAGTGGGGCCGCAAGGAGATCATCATCGCCGAGCAGGAGATGCCGGGACTGATGGCGATCCGCAACAAATACGCGGCTGGCAAGCCCCTGGCTGGGGTGCGCATTACCGGCTCGCTGCACATGACGATTCAGACCGCTGTGCTGATTGAAACGCTGACCAGCCTGGGCGCGGAGGTCCGCTGGGCAAGCTGCAATATCTTCTCCACGCAGGACCACGCCGCGGCGGCGATTGCCGCAACCGGCGTGCCGGTCTTTGCCTGGAAGGGCGAGTCGCTGGAGGATTACTGGGAGTGTACGCTGGCGGCGCTGACGCACAAGGGCGGTAAAGGGCCGGAGCTGGTGGTGGATGACGGCGGCGACGTGACGCTGCTGATTCACAAAGGCTATGAGCTGGAGAACGGCGACAAGTGGGTGCATGGCTCTGCGGAGAGCCACGAAGAGCAGGTCATCAAGGATCTGCTGAAGCGCGTCTATGCCAACGATCCCAAACACTGGCACAAGGTTGTGGCCGAGTGGCGCGGCGTCAGCGAGGAGACGACGACGGGCGTGCATCGCCTCTACAAGATGATGGAGGCGGGCAAGCTGCTGGTGCCGGCGATCAACGTGAATGACTCGGTGACCAAGAGCAAGTTCGACAACCTGTATGGCTGCCGCGAGTCGCTGGCCGACGGCATCAAGCGCGCAACCGACGTGATGGTGGCCGGCAAGGTCGGCGTCATCTGCGGCTATGGCGACGTGGGCAAGGGCTGCGCGCACTCGCTGCGCGGCATGGGCGCGCGGGTGATTGTCACCGAGATCGACCCGATCAATGCGTTGCAGGCGGCGATGGAGGGCTTCGAGGTGACTACCGTCGAGGATACGCTGGGCCGCGGCGACATCTATGTCACCACCACCGGCAACGTGGACATCATCACTCTCGAACACATGAAGAAGATGAAGGACCAGGCGATTGTCTGCAACATCGGCCACTTTGACAACGAGATTCAGATGGACCGCCTGAATGCGGAACCGGGTGTGAAGAAGCTGAACATCAAGCCGCAGGTGGATTTCTATACCTTCCCTGATGGCCACGGCATCTTCATCCTCGCCGAAGGGCGCCTTGTCAATCTGGGCTGCGCCACCGGCCATCCGAGCTTTGTGATGAGTAACAGCTTTGCCAATCAGACGCTGGCGCAGTTGGACCTTTGGGCTAACAAGGACACTTATAAAGTGGGTGTTTACGTTCTGCCCAAGAAGCTGGACGAAGAGGTGGCGCGGCTGCACCTGGAGAAGATTGGCGTCAAGCTGACCACGCTGACCAAGCGCCAGGCGGATTACTTGGGCGTACCGGTGGAAGGGCCGTACAAGGCGGAGAACTACCGGTATTGAGGGACTAAGGGACTCGTTGGGTTTCCCAGGTCCGAAGGCCGAGACTTGGGAAACCCTGCGGACAGTCAATTCAAACTGGAGCTTACCATGCAGATTCGAGTTTCCGCCAAAGGCCAAATCGTGCTGCCAGTGTCGTTACGACGCCAGCTTGATATTCGCGCCGGTGACATCCTCGATGTTGACATCGAAAACGGTCGCATAGTTCTGACGCCTTGCAAGAGACCGGGAGGGCCCTCAATTTGAAAAACGATGGATGAGACCAGCGTAACCCGCCATCCTGATCGATAGCGAATATGGGGCATTCGGCCATTCGTCTCGCGCCGTAGGCGCAATGGTGATTAGCCCCGCGTTTCAACGCGGGGTTGACGTAATCAACAAGGCACCCCGGAGTCCCGTAGGGACGGCGCAGGATGGTTAAGGGTTGTGATTGCTCGTGTGAATCTATCCGGTCTTGAGGCATCCGCCCGCTCATCGCATAGAGCCGCGATGAACGGGGCAAGGCTTTCCTTGGCTTATGGTGATTCTATGAAGTTGATGAGTGAACCTGCCTGATGCAGAGCTTCTCTCGCTATCGGAACTACGGGAAGAGATGAAGAGGTCAGCGTAGTAAACTTTGTTCAGTATCCAGAACGGGAGGCCTCCGCATGAATAGCATACTTTCTGAGCGATCTATTTTTCACAAAGTTGCAATGAAAGAGGACGATTATACACAAATCCTCTGCAACTTGATGAAACGGCAAGAAGGGGATAAACTTCGCACCATTGTGCTGTCGAAGATACTAAAAGATCCAGAACTGGCGAAAAAAATTACACCGGACCAACTCGACACTCAAGAGAGCATAGAAGGTGCTGGACGTCCTGATTTAATAGTCAATTCGCCAAATGTGTATGCAGTCATTGAAGCCAAGCTCAATCCGCGGCGTGGTCTAACTGAATATCAGCGTGGTGGCTATAGCAGATTCTTTGACTCGATCGCTGCATCACAAAAGGTTCTGATATTTGTGGTCCCTGAGAATTATCAATTCAAGTCGTGCGTAGATCAGGAACTTGAGGACTTCCAAAAGAAATATCCTTCGATTGACACAAGGATTGTTAATTGGGAAGAAATATATGCGCTCCACAAGCAACTTTTCGCCTCCACGATTCAAGCTGACCCTATTCAAATAGAATTCTGGCGTTTGCTCAAGCATGAATTTGGAGGAGTGGAATTCTCAACCGAGGAGATTGATATGATGGTCAAAGGTAAAGGGCTTCAGTTTACGGTTTTCAACAAAGCGGCATATGTGGTCGATGAGATCGCCAAAAAGTGCGAGGAAGAAGAATTCATCGTCGCCAAACCTACGCATAATATATTAAACGATGAATATGGGGTTTATTTCTATAGGTCAGAACCTGATAAAAAACATGAGAAGAATTACTTCTTCTGGTTTGGGATTTGGTCACTATACTGGGAAAAGCGTGGGAGAGCTTTGTGCTTCGGAATCACGAACGACAAAAAGTATGAACTAAATGCGTTCAAGAAGTTATGCAGTAAAACTGATGAATTCCCTGATGGGTCACCCGAATCTGAATCTAGTGTATATACATTAGGATGGATAGAGGATGAACTTAGCGCACTTAATAATGATTCTATTCCGCAGATTTGGAAAAGATTGAAGCCAATACTTGACGGAGTTAAAAATTGTCGTCAAACACAGATTCAGAAAGCAATAACATGAAATCTTCGCCGCTAAGTTTTTCTTTCGAACTGTTTCCGCCGCGCACGCCGGAAGGCGTGGCCAAGCTGCCGGCTGTCATCGAGCAGTTAGCCGCTGTGCGGCCCAACTTCTTTTCAATCACCTATGGCGCGGGCGGGTCCACGCAGGACGGGACTTACGAGACGATGAGGACGGTGATCGAGCAGACGGGCGCGGAGGCTGCGCCGCACTTGACCTGCGTGGGTTCGACGCGCTCGGCCATCGCCGCGCTGCTGGAGCGCTACCGCGAGGCAGGCGTGCGGCGCATTGTGGCGCTGCGCGGCGACCTGCCGGCCACGGCGATGAGCGCGGCCGCTCCTGGCGACTTCCACTACGCCAATGATCTGGTCAGCTTTATTCGCGCGGAGCATGGCGACGCCTTCCGCATCGAGGTGGCGGCGTACCCGGAGATGCACCCGCAGGCGAGCAGCCCCAGCGCCGACTTCGAGAATTTTAGGCGCAAGGTGGAGGCCGGCGCGGACGGCGCGCTGACCCAGCTTTTTTACAACGCCGAGGCGTACATCGACTTCATGGAGCGCTGCGCGAGGGCGGGGATTACCATTCCCGTGACGCCGGGGATCATGCCGATCACCAACTACGCCAACAATCTGCGCTTCTGCACCAACTGCGGCGCCGACCTGCCGCGCTGGCTGCGGTTGCGGCTGGAGGAGTTGCAGGACGACAAGGCCGCGCTGCTGGAGTTTGGGCTGGAGGTGGTGACGCGGCTCTGCGAGACGCTGCTCAGGAACGGCGCGCCGGGGCTGCACTTCTACACCGGCAACCAGGCCGGACCGACGCTGAATCTATGGAAACGGCTGGGGCTGACCGCGGCGAGTTGAGGGTTGTGGTCTCCCACCCATTCGCTAAGAACGCGAATGGATGGGGCACCCGGCGTTTTCGGGCTACGCGGCCTGTTTTTCCGCTTGCTGATCCATAAATGAAACGGTTTGCGCCTTCCTCGTATGTCTGCCAGCCAGAACATTGCTGACAAGGCTATTCAGGCTGACACCCTCCGCCTCCGCCTCATTGGCCAAATCGCGATGCAGGCTTTTCGGAATGCGAAGCACAAACCTGCCGCTGTATTGAGGCGGCTCTTGAGGTTCAGGAACCTCCAGCCCATTAGCCAGGCTGCATTCGATCCACAACTTCCGGGAAATATCCAGAGAAGACAAAGCTTCTTGCGCGGTGTTCCCATCGGCTATGCAGCCAGGTAATTCAGGGTGTTCAGCGATCCAAGAACCATCAGGATCGTATTGCAGCGCAACACGGTAATTCTTGTTCATGAAATTCTCGGCAACTTTCATTGGCGTGACCTCTACTCGTAAAGATTGATATGCTCCATCGCTTCAAGAAACCATTCCACATACCTTTTATTCAGTAGCGACGTTCCTATGCCATGTGGTTTCACGAGGTTGAAGCGCTTCAATCCCACGAGAAAAACGTGATGACTTCCGCTGGAATTTCGATGATCGTAGCTCAACCCTCTTGCCTCGCAAAACAGCTTGATGTGGTTGTCGAGCAAGGTACAGAGATCCTCAAACCGAACGTTCTTCACGCTTTCGGCGATCTCCTGGACCCGCTTCTTCAGTCGAGCATCATCCATCTGTAGAGATGGTACTACATTTAGTATCAAATTCTATACAAGGATGGCAAATTATTTTAGACGAATAGCAGAAGAATCGTGACCGCATTCAGAAATGGGAGTTTTCCCGATACGGGTGTCGGTGTTCAACATATTTATAATCAGTATTATATGTAAATTATCTTGATGGCGGACGCATCGTGTGGCGTTTCAAAAAGGGAACCGGCAGCGCGCAGACTGCACCCTGACGGTTTTGGCAGCGCCCACAGCGCAAAGCGCGCCCATATGCGACAGTAAAAGAGGAATGGAAACTTCACTCGATCTTTCTCCGCGGCTCAGGTTTTTGGGCTACAGCGCTTGTTTCGCCGCCAGTTGCCTGTGGGGCACGGGCTTTTATTTCAGCCGGCTGGCGCTCAATGAGATGAGCGTCAATTACATGGTGCTCTACCGCATTCTCTTTGCCTGCCTGGGCGTTTTGCCGGTGGCGCTGCTCTGCCGGGTGCGCTTCAGCGGAGCGGAGTGGCGCACGCTGCTGCTCTCGGCCGCCTTTGGCGTGCCCATCAGTTGCCTGCTGCAATTCGGCGGGCTGGCGCTGACCACGGTAAGCCATGCTTCGCTCATGGTGGGCGCCATGCCGGTGATGCTGGCGGCGGCGGCGGCGCTGTTTGCCCCCAAAGGCTCCACGGAGGAGCGGTTGGGCCGTCTGGGCTGGCTGGCGCTGTTTGCCTCCACGGCGGGCGCTGCGCTGATCACGCTGGGCGCCAACCACGGCGCGGGCAGGCGCGGGCAGCCCTCGCTGGCCGGCGACGTGCTGGTGCTGCTCTCGCTGGTGGCGGCGCTGGCCTGGATTCTGCTCAGCAAGAAGCTGATGCTCTCGCACAGCCCGTCGGCGGTCTCGGCGTACACCATTCTGGTGGGCGGAGCGATGCTGCTGCCCTGGGTGATGGGTTCCTGGATCATCAGCCCTCTCACCCACGCATCGGTTGCGCCACCGCCCTTTGCCCATGTTAGCTGGACGGCATGGGGCGCGCTGGCCATCAGCGGCCTGCTCTGCACGGCCACCACCACGCTGCTGTGGAACTGGGGAATTCACCATGTGCCGGCCGCGCGCGCCGGGGTCTTCCTGAATATCGAGCCGATGCTCGGCTCATTTCTGGGCGTGCAACTGCTGGGCGAACATCTCGGCCCCTACGCCTGGATCGGCGGCGGGCTGATCCTGAGCGCGGCGCTCGCCCTGACCACGCACAGCCATCAGCCGGACCCGAATATCCTTCTGGAGTAGGAATTCGCGATGCAAGCCGAAAATTCTGAATAGTTTTCTCGGAGGTTATAAACTACCTTTGTTTTTCGGCATTTACGGCATAGATGAAAGCCGCGCCCTTGCAAAACAGCCGTTTCACCCGAAGCGGATTTGCAGTTTCATTCGTCTATAACCTTTGTCACGTATGCGAGCGGATTCCCGGTCATGGTTGTCCGGTGATCTCCGATAGAGACAACAGTGATTTGTGGAGGCTCATGTGGCCCTTTTAACCTTGAACCACGCCGGTACGATTGGCGTGCGCGCCATGGATGATCAGCATGGCATTTTGATGGATACATTGAACGAGCTTCGTTTGGCCGCGGTGCGCGGCTCCGGCCGGGAGCAGGTCAGCGAGGTGCTGGACCGGCTCATCGAGTTCACCCGTATGCACTTCTGGAGCGAAGAGCAGTTGCTGGAGCAGTACCAGTATCCCAACATCGACGACCATCGCAGCGAGCATCAGCGGCTGCTGGCGCAGATTCTGCAATCCTCCCATCGCGTGCAGCACGGCGACAAGATGCAGATGCGCCCGCTGCTCTGCTTTCTGCGCGAGGCCTACGCCGAACACATCGAAGGCATGGACAGCGAGTATGGGCCGTGGCTGAATGAGCGGGGCGTGGACTGATCCGCCGCGCCGCCGCCGCTCATTTTTTTCTCCCGCCTGCCGATCTTTTCCCTGTCGGTAATTTCCGGCTGGAGGGCGCGCATGGCGCTGATGACCTTTGGGCAAGATTATTCCGTGGGCGTGGAGACAGTGGACAGCCAGCATAAAGGGCTCTTTGACATCGTCAATGAACTGCATGGCGCGATGCTGAAGGGCCAGGCGCAGAAGCTGACCGGTCCGCTGCTGAACAAGCTGGTCAGCTACACCCTCACCCACTTCGCCACCGAAGAAGAGATGATGACTGCCACCCAATACCCTGGGCTCGAGGCCCACAAGGCGGAGCATGTCAATCTGGTCAAGCAGGTTGCCGAGTACGTCGAGCGCCACGAAAGGGGCGAGGTCACGCTCAACCTTCACCTGCTCAACTTCCTGCGCGACTGGCTCGCCAACCACATTCTCAAGGTGGACAAGGAGTTCGGCCCCTGGCTGAATGAGCACGGGGTGCATTGAAGCTCGGAGGTGCGGAGAATTTGCCGCGCGCCAACCGGGGGGCGCGCCGTCCCGACTGATCCGGTCCAGAAGTTTTGAAACTCGGTGCTCCATTCTTCCGTCCATGGCGTTGACGCGGGATTTTCGGGAGACGGTGCAGGCGCGGGTGCGGAACGATCGGGAGTTTCGCCGCGGATTGCTGAGCGACGCTGTTGATTCTCTGCTGGCGGGCGAGACGCCGCTGGGCCGCGAGATTCTGCGCGACTTCATCAATGCGACGCTGGGCTTTCCCTCGCTGGCGGAAAAGACCGGGATTCATGTGAAGACGCTGCATCAGATGTTCGGACCCAAAGGCAATCCTACCGCCGCCAATCTCTTCAACATCATCGCTTGCCTGCAAGAGCATGAAGGCGTTCGGTTGCAGGTGGTGGCGTAGGGGTTAATGGAATTCATAGAATGGTGTCGCATTCCAGGATCGAATGGCGTACCCTTGAAGAAGGAGCTTGAATGATGGAAGTCGAACTCACATCCGATCAGCGAGCCTTTGCGCGGCACGCCATTGAAACAGGACGGCTGCGCAGCGAGGACGATGCGGTTGAGGAAGCCTTTGCGTTGTGGGAAGAGCGCGAGCGCCGCCGGATCGAGTTTTGCGCCACCATCGATGACGCCCGCGCATCGCTCGCGCGCGGCGAAGGCCGCCCCATCACGCCGGAATCCATGCGCAAGCTATCCACTGAAGTGCGCGAGCGCGGACGGACTCGCCCGCTTGGTGCGGAAGAGTGGTTCCGCGAGCTTACCGCCTGGAGTGAGAGCCACTCGCCTACACCTTTGCTTTCAGATGAAGCAATCGACCGTGATTCCATCTACGGCGCGCGTGGCCTATAAATGGCGAGTTTATCCCTGCGGAGCCCAGGTTCTGACCACGTTGGGAATCAGCAGGAAGCCCGATTCATCGGCAAAGACGAGATGGGCGCCCAACCTTCGAGCGTTTTTTTTATGCGCGGCCACAGCTTTTGTTTCCACCGTTCGATCTCGTCTTCATCGCGCTCCAACGCGCGCCTCTCTGGCTTTTGCGGAGTCCATCCCAGCGGTATCGAGGAGCACTTTCACTACTGCATGATGCCACAGGCGGCCCTGCGAGACGCTACACCAAGAAGGTAATTCCAACTAGCTCAAAAGGCAACCACTCATCCGCTAAATGATTGAGAACAAAATATGGTAAGCCAGTCTCGAAATCAGGCGCACTCGCAAGGGGGCCGGGGGGTCGAAACCCTCTCTCTCGCGGGCAATAGAGGCTTGTTCCAAGACTGATCGCCCAGCGGATGTCCGTTTCGCAAGCTCAGTTCAACGCGATGCAAGAGGTTGACGACCCAGTATTCGCGCTGATGAAATCCAGCGGCCAGACTGCGCCGCATCATGCTCGGCAGTGAGAAAAACTGGCGGCGCGAGGCGAGGCAGTGGCGGCGCAGTTCGTCGGGACTCAGATGGAGCGGCTGGAAGGCAACGCTGTTATACGAGTAGCCGGGATCAAGCCACCAGCTTTCATTCAGCAGCCGATGCTCCGCGGCCAGACGGCGGAAGAGAGCGGTCCCTGGGAAGGGCATGAGATGAGCGAATGCGGCCAGCAAAAAGCCGTGCTCGACGCTGAAGGCGACGGTGCGCTCGAAATCGTCCGGCAGATCGTCGTCGAAGCCGAAGACGAAGGTACCATACACCGGCACGCCGGCTCGGCGCAGATCGCGAACGGCTTGCTCGATGCCGCCACGCGCCTCATTGATCGGCTTGCTCATCTCTTTCAGGTTGGCCGGCTTCAGGCTTTCAAAGCCGATGAGCAGGCAACGGCAGCCGCTGCGCACAATGAGGTCGAGCATCTCCGGATCGTGCGCCACGTTGATTCCGGCCTGACCTACCCATCGCACGCGCATGGGGATCAGATCGCGCAGGAATTGCTTGAGCCGATCCGGCTCGCAGGCCAGGTTGTCGTCGACGAAGAAGATGAGTTGGTTGCGGCTCGCGCCCGAGGAGGCGGCAGCAACCTCCGCGAGCGCCTGCTCCGTCGGCCGTCCGCTATAGGTGCGGTGAAATGCGGTCTGGACAGCGCAAAACTCGCAACTCAACCGGCATCCGCGCCCGAATTCGATCAGTTGCACGGGCAGGTAGTTCTTGGTGCTGAAGATGCTCCTGTCATAGCGCCAGGCGGCGCCGGTGGGAGCATGGCCGCCGTGATAGAACTTCTTGAGAGCGCCGCGTTCGAGGTCGCCGATCAGTGCCGGCCAGACGCCTTCCGCGCAGCCGGTGACCACGCTTTCTGCGTAGAGCGCGGTCTCTTCGGGGCAGAGCGTGGCATGGATTCCGCCCAGGACTACGGGAACGCCGCGCTGGCGGTATTCGCTGGCAATCTGGTAAGCGCGGCGCGCGGTGTAGGTTTCCACGCTGATGCCCGCCAGATCCGTTGGCTCGTCGAAAGGGATATTTTCGAGGCGGTCGTCATGGAAGCGAATCTCGACGCCGGGCGGCGTTTGCGCGGCCACCGCGGCCGCCCAAAGCGGCTGCATCTGCCAGGTGCGCAGCCCACGGCGCTCCCCCACGCGTTTGCCGATGCAGGGATGAATGAGCGTTACACGCACAGCGCCTCCTCCATCTCCGCGGACGCCTGCCAGTTCTCCGGCGACGGCGGAAGACCAGGATTGGCCATCGAGTACGGCAAGGCGAAGCGCGGTTCGTTGTAAAGACGGCGCACAAAAATCCGATAGCAGAGATTTCCCACGAAGTTGATCGGGCAGCGCAGATCCATGCGCGCCACGCGCCCGGCGATGCGGCGCATCTTGAAGGTCTCGCGGTAGGCGCGCTTGAAGCCGGCATACAACTCCTCCGGACTCATCTGCGCCGGCTCGATGACCACGTGCATGGTATCGTAGTCGTTCCAATTGAAGCTGAGAATGCGCTTCTCCTCCATCAATCGCTGAAACAAGGGGGTTCCCGGATAAGGCGTGTAGAGCGAGTAACGCGGGATGTCGATGCCCAGTTCCTGAACCAGATCGATGGTCGAGTCGAAGACGTCCTTGTCGTCGTGATCGAAGCCGAAGACAAAGCAGCCTTGAATAGTGATGCCGCGGCGGTGCAGCATTTTCACGAAGTCTTTGTATTGCGCGCTCTGGTTGAAGCCCTTGCGAATGCCGCGCAGAGTGTCCTGATTGCCGGATTCAAAGCCGATCAGAAGATAGACGCAGCCGCTCTCCACCATCAGATCAAGCAGCCGCGTGTTCTTCAGGCTGTCGGCGGTCACCAGTCCGCCCCACTTCTTTTTCAGCGGGATCATGGCGGTGAACAGCTCGCGCGCATACTCTTCATCGTCCACCAGGCTGACGTCGTTGAAGGCGACAATTTTTCCCGGAGTTGCCCGGAGGTCGCGCACCACGTCGGCGATGGGGCGCTTGAGATAGCGCGGCCACACCGCGTTCACCGAGCAGAAGTCGCACCGGCGCTGGCAGCCTCTGGTGGCCTGTATGGTGTTGGGCATCATGTATCCGGAGTTGCGCTGCAGGTCGCGCCGGGGAGCGGGCACGCCGGCCAGCACATCGCCCGCAAGATCGTGCTCGCGGTAGACGCGCTTCATCCGGCCGCCGCGAAAATCTCGAATCAGTTGCGGCCATGCGGATTCCCCGCGGCCGATCACAATCGCATCCGCATGTTGAATCGCCTCTCCCGGCAGAACGGAAACATGCACGCCGCCGAGCACCACGGGCGTGCCGCGCTGCCGGTAATGGCGCGCAATTTCATACGCCGGCGGAGCGCATCCCGTGAGGACGCTGATGCCCACCAGATCGGCTGGATCGTCAAGCGGAATCCGGTCCACGCTGCCATCGACAATCTTCACCTCGATCTCCGGATCGCCGGGCACGAGCGCCGCCAGCGTGGTCAGCGTCAACGGAGCTTCGCGCATGGAGCGCAAGAACGCGCCGAAACGCAGTTTGTGCATGTGCGCGTCCGGCATGATCAGCAGAATTCGCATGATTCGCCTCGTAAAGTTCCGGTCTCTTCGACCGGCATGAAGGTGCTACGATAATAGCGAAAGCCGAGGTTGGCGGCAAGGCTCACCAGCGGCATTGTCCTGGAACCGGCAATCCGCGTGAAGATCGAGCAAAGGCTGTAGGTCTGGTTCCAGGCATCGCGGAGTCCCTCTTCGAGTTCGCCGGCGGACATCCTTGCCGGCGCGAAGACGGCGTGGCGTCCATCGTACAAACTCCAGTCCCGGGTCAGGATTCGCCCCTGCGCGTTGAGCCGCGTCCAAGCGTTTGTGCCAGGGAACGGCGTATAGACAGAATAAAGAACCAGATTCAGCCGGTTGCGCTGCACGAACTCCGCCGTGCGCTCAAAGACGCGCCGCTCCTCGCCGTCGAATCCGAAGACAAAGCTGCCGAGAATGGCGATGCCCTCGTCGCGCAGCATCTTGCAGGTTTCCTCATAGACGCGCACGTCATTGAAGGACTTTCCGGCAGCGGCTAGGGTCTTTGCGTCCAGCGATTCGAAGCCAATCATCAGGCCCCGGCAGCCGCTGGCGCGAGCGGCCCTGACCCAGGAGCGGTTGGCGGCAGACTTCATGGAAGCGGCGGCGAGCCACTTGCGGCCCGCGAGAATGGGAAGCAGCTCCGCCGCGCTGGCGCTGCTTTCGAGGGGATTCGGATCAAGCAGGGCAATGGGTCCGGCGGGCATACTGTCGATTTCGGCGCGAATTCGCTCGGACTGGCGCAGCGCGAAGCGATTTTGATGCATGGGCGAAACGATGCAGAAGGAACACCGGTTCGCGCAACCGCGAGAGGCTTCCAGCGTGTTGGCCGTGGAGTAGGCTTTGCGGCGAAGCAGATCGCGCCGCGGAATCCACGCGCCGGAAGCGAAGGCTTCTTCCCATGCGGACTCGTAGAGCGGCTTCATCGCTCCGCGCGCAAAGTCGCGCAGCAGTTGCGGCCATGCGGTTTCAGCGAATCCCTTGACCACCGCATCGGCGTGTCCGGCTGCCTCTTCCGGCATGAAAGTCGGATGATAGCCGCCAAGAACAACGGCGATCTTCATCGCGCGGGCTTTTTCGGCAAGTTGATAGGCGCGCGGGGCATCCGGGGTCATGGCGCTGATAGCGGCAAGATCCGCTCCGCAAAAATCGCCGGGAACCTTATCTACTGCTTCATCGATGACCGTGACCTCGGCATTGAGTTCCGGCGGAACGAGCGCGGCCAGCGTGGTCAGCGTAGTGGGCGCGTAGGCCGCCCGCACCTGAGTTTCCTGCCATCGCCGTCCATCGTTCATCTTGCGAGCGTTCGCACCAATGAGCAGAATGCGCATAGTCAAGGTCCAACTCTCCTGACAGAATCAAGAAGAACAGCGCGCTGGCCGAAAGCATATTGAAGCGCGGCAATGCTCATCAGCGCAAGCCCGATCACGAGCAGAAGAACGAATGACCTTCCGCTGGATTGAGCGTGCATCACGATCGAGCGATACGCCAACAGGCAGCTTGCCGAATAGGTTGCGCCCGCCAGCCAGAACCCGACGAGCGCGAACCGCGTCACCGTCTCCACCGGGCTGAGATGCCCGCTGCCCGGCGGGGAGGCGATCTCAATCATGCCCGTGGCCACACCCCAAGTATCATGATGGCACGAAAGAACGCATTGCATGAAGCCGGCGCTTATCAAGATACGAACGATGTTTCCCTCGGTCAACGGCGCGCCCGCTGGAAACGCAACATAGAAGACGAAGGCCAGATAGGGCGCATACATGAAGCCGTGGTGAATGAAGTAATTCCCCATCTTGAAGGGTCCGTTGAACTTCCAGAGATGAAATACGTTCGTTCCGATGCCTGGAAAGATGTAACCGAACAAAACCCCGAGCGCCAGGGGATAAGCCGCAAACAGCCAGCTTCCCGTGCGGCGATACCAGAGCCAGTAAAGCAGCGCGGTCATCGGCAGCGGCAGCACGAAATCAATCAGGATGAGGTAAACCCGCTTCATGCGCTGGCCTGGCTTGATAGATTCCGCCTTCGAGAATCGATGCTGTGACATGAGGACTCCTGGCTTATGCGATTGACGGTGATTGCTTCTTCCCCAGCGGGAATCCTTGCTTTTCCCGCACTTCTTTCCTTACCAGGAAGTTCAGTATCAGCGATTCGGCCAGCCGCCGCCGGTTGGCCGGCAGCCAAACGCGGCGAAGGATGCTCGAGGGTTGGTAGAAACCGCGCCTGTTTTGCCGGCAGCCCTCTCCCAGTTCGTCCGCGGAGAAGCGTTTTGGCTCGAAGACCACATCGCCCCAGCAAAATCCATCCGCGAGCCACCAGCGATCAAAGCGAAGGCGCTGCTGGGCCTGCACCACGCTATACAGCGGCGTGCCGGGAAAGGGCGTGAGGTGATTGAACAGCGCCAGCAGGAACTTCTGCTCCTTGGCAAACTGCAATGTGTGCTGGAATGTATCGGAAGTATCGTGATCGTAGCCAAACAGAAACGATGCGCAGATTCGGATGCCGTGCGCGTGGATTTTTGCAATGGCGTCGGAATACTCGTCGGCATGGCAGCGTGTTGACTTGCCCATCTGCCGCAGGCTCTCTTCATTCAAGGATTCAAGCCCAATCAGCAATCCGGCGCAACCACTGGCGGCGGCCAGCTCCAGCAACTCTTTGTCAAAGGCAATCTCGATGCCCGCCTGCGCCACCCAGCGAATCTTGAGCGGGATCAATGCGCGGAGCAGTTGCTTGGCTCGCGGAAGGTCGCCAATCAGGTTGTCGTCCACAAACTCGATGAGTCCGCGGGGCAGCGCGCGAATCTCGTCCATCACTTCGCCCACCGGACGGCAGTCCTTCCGGCGTCCGAAGAATTCACTCACCGAGCAGAAACCGCAGGCGTATGGACAGCCGCGTCCGAACTCAACCATGTGAATGCGCAGGTACTTCTTTCCTTGAAAGATATTGCGGCGGTAGCGCAGCCCCTGTAGCGAGGGCCGCTGCTGCTGCCGATAAACGCGCTGCAAGCGGCCCTGGCGCGCGTCTTCCAGCAGGCGCGGCCATAACTCCTCGGCTTGTCCAATCACGATCGCATCGGCGTGCTGGGTGGCTTCGTCTGGAACGGCGCTCACATGGAATCCGCCCAGCACCACCGGAACTTTGCGCCGGCGGAACTCATCCGCGATTTCATAGGCCCGCTTCGCGGTGAAGGTCTGCACGGAGATGCCCACAAGGTCTGTCGGCGCGTCGTAATTCACTTCCTCGATCCGGTCGTCGAAGAAGCTGAGTTCTATCTCGTCGGGAGTCAGTCCCGCCAGCGCCGCGATGGTCAGCGGTTGCATCTGCGCGGCCCGCATACGGCGGCCCATCGAAGGATAGATCAGCGTAACGTGCATAAGCGCCTGTGTGAATACTCAGAACCTGGAGCAATTTCTACGAGTCTAGCACCTGGAGCGATATACTTCCTACATGATTCCAGCCAGCGCGACTCCGAGCCTCATTGCACCTGCGCGGGCACGGCTGCATCCGGGCCGGTACATCCTGGAGCACGCCCTTCCCAGCGACGATGCCGCGTTGCGCGCTCTTCTTCGCGCAACGCCCATGGATGGACCGATGCGCCTCTCGCTGGAGCGGGAGCCGGATTTTTTTCGCGCCGCTGAAATCGGAAACATTGCTACTGAGGTAATCGTTGGGCGAGAAGTTGACGGTGGGCGGGTGGTCTCGACCGCTTCTCGCGCCATGCGGCGGGCCTATGTGGATGGATTCGAGCAATCCCTGGGGTATCTTAGCTCTCTCCGCATTCGGAAGGATGCAGCGGGATCGACGCTTCTGGCGCGGGGTTACCGATACTTGCGCGAGCTTCATGGCGACGGGCAGACGCCGTATTACATCACCACCATCCTGGACGGCAATCGCGCTGCCGAGAAGATCCTCACCTCAGAGAGAGCGGGGCTGCCGGCGTACATTCCCTTTGGCCGCCTGCACACCTATCTTGTTCCGCTTTACCGGCGCGCGCGGCGAGAGGCGCGGAGCAGCGTAACTCGTTGTGCTGATTCCGCCGGCCTTCCCGCGGCGCTCGATTGTTTGAACCAGTTCAACGCCGGCTTGCAGTTCGCTCCGGTTTATCGGCCGGAGGACTTCGTCGCCAGCTCGCGCATGCTTCCTGGGCTTTCAGCGGGCGATCTCTATTTGCACCGCCGCGGGGAGACAATCGATGGCACGCTGGCGGTATGGGATCAGCAACCGTTCAAGCAAGAAGTAGTCTCTGGCTACGCGCCGTGGCTCGCGGCGCTGCGGCCATTTCTCGCCATCGGTTCGCGCTTTGGCCTTGCGCCGCGCCTGCCGGCAGCCGGCCACTCCCTGCCGTGCCTCTACGCCGCTCTGGTGAGCAGCCGCGATGCGAAGCAGGCGATCTTCGAGGAACTCCTCGAAACTGTTATCGCGGAGCGCAGCCAGACTGGCTTCGCCTATCTGCTGCTCGGACTCAGCGACCGCCATCCTTTTTGCGAGGTGGTGGAGCGGCGGGCAGCCATGAAGATCGTTAGTACAATCTATCTAGTCTATTGGCGTGATTGCGCGCCGGAGCAACTTCCATCCAGGGAACGGATTCCCCATCTTGAGATTGGAACCTTGTAAGGCAGAGCATCATGAGCACACAGACGATTGGAAGCACGATTGCGGTCCGCGACCTGCAGCGGGATGAGCGCGAGCAGATGTTTCTCCTGCTCGACCGGTACTATCTCGGCGTGACGCGCGAAGCCTTTGAGCGCGATCTGGCCGCCAAGGAGCACGTCATCCTGCTGCGCGCGAGCACCGGAGAGCTTGCCGGTTTTTCCACCTTGTCGAGATTCCATCTTGCACTGCCGGAACGCACCGTGCTGGCTATCTTCTCCGGCGACACCATTGTCGGCGCAGGGCATCGCGGTTCATTTGAGACCGCGCACCAGATTTGCCGGTATTTCTTCCGCACCCTCCAGGAGTTTCCCGGCGAAGAGATCTATTGGGTGCTCATCTGCAAAGGATGGCGCACCTACCGGGTGCTTCGTCTGCTCTTCGAGGAATACTCTCCTCGCGCGGGCAGCGCCGATCCAACGGCGTTTCGCCAGATTGCCGATGCTTTTGGAGCCGCGCGCTACCCAGATTTTTACCGTCCTGAAGGCCGTATCATCGAAAGCCACGCTCCCGGGCAGAGAATCCGCCCCGGCTCTCCCGAAGCCATCGACCGGCGCCGCTCGGACGCGGAGATGCTGTTCTTCGAAGAGGTGAATCCGCGCCATGAACGCGGAGATGAACTGGTCTGCGTCGCGCCTGTCCGGCCCGATAACTTCACGGCGGCCACCCGAAGGCTCGCCGGATATTCAAAAATATAATTTGGATGATCCCGTGAAAACCATCGCCGCAAATTCGCTTCTCTTCGCGTCGTGCCTGCCCGATACCATTCGTTGGCGGCTGGCCACCCGGCGCGTCGCTCGGACGCAGGAGAAAATTTTGCTGCGGATTGTGCGCGAGAACACCGCGACAGTTTTTGGGCGAGAGCATGGCTTTTCCGGCATCCAAACCATTGCCGGCTATCAGGCGCGCGTCCCTGTGCGCGGCTACTCGGAGTTTGAACCGTATATCGAAAGGTGCGCGGCGGGAGAGAAGAGGGTGCTGACCGCGCAGCCGGTGAAGTCTTTCGCGCTCTCCAGCGGATCAACCTCTGCCAGCAAGTTGATTCCCTATACGCCCGCCTTGCTCAGAGAATTCCAACGATCCATCGCGCCGTGGCTGGTTGGGATGTTTCTGGAAGCTCCCGGAATCCTGGCCGGAAGATCGTATTGGCAAATCTCCCCGGTTGCGACGCCCAAGTCCCAGACTCCCGGCGGCATTCCCATCGGCTTTGGGGAAGATACGGAGTACTTCGGCGCGCATCGGGCGGCGCTGGTTCGCGCCACGCTCGCCGTGCGCGAGTCCATCTCCGCCACGCAGATGGAAGATTTTCACTTCGAGAGCTTGCGGCAACTGCTGGCCTGCCGTAACCTGCGCTTCCTTTCCGTATGGAATCCCACGTTCTTTACGCTGCTTCTCGCAGACCTGATGCGGCTTGCCGGCCCCATCATTGAGCGGCTCCGACTGGACGGAATGGAGGCGCGCGCGCTGGAGTTGGAGACGCTCTTTCAATCATGCCCGCGCGACGATCTGTTCTTGGTTGACGCAGCCGGACGCACGCTTCCTGAAGCCATCTGGCCGGAGTTGCGTCTGATCAGTTGCTGGACCGATGGCGAGGCGCGCGATGCCGCCAGCCGATTGCGCGGCCTGTTTCCGCGCGCCGCGATTCAGCCCAAAGGACTGATCGCCACCGAGGGCCTGATGAGCTTTCCCTGGCGCGCGGCGGGAAGATGCCTGGCCATCACCTCGCACTTCTTCGAATTTGCTGAAACGGACTGCGAGCGTGGCCAAGCTCCGCTCAAACTTGCGCACGAACTGGAGATTGGGCAGCGGTATTCGATCCTCCTGACGACGTCGGGCGGCTTCTACCGCTATCGCATGGGAGACGTGGTCGAGGTCGCCGGTCATATCGGGCAGTGCCCGTTGCTCGAATTCAAGGGCAAGGAAGATGGAGTGGTGGACCTGGTGGGAGAAAAGCTGAACGCCCTGCACGTCGCGCGCGCAGCCCAGCAGGTTTTTGCGAACTTTGCTTTCAACCCGCGGTTTTGGATGCTTGCGCCAGTGCGTTCCCAAACCCCTCCGTGCTACGTCCTCTATCTTCAGTCGGATTCCCCGGCGCCTTCCGCCACCCGTCCGGCCTTTGAAGCAGCGCTCGAAGAGAACTTTCACTATGCCTATGCGCGGCGCTTGGGGCAGCTCGGCCCGTTGCAGTTGTTCCTCATCGATCCGGCATCGGACCCGGAAGCGGATTATCTCAAGGCCTGCGTGGCGCGCGGCCAGCGCATGGGCGATATTAAACCGCATTGCCTGGATCGTCATGACGGATGGTCGGGAGTCTTCCGATGCCGACAGGATGGACTATGAAGTTTGGCCGGGCCTTGCAACATCTGCAAAAGGGGATTCTGAGTGATCGATCTGGCCGCCGGACTATCCCACCCGCGGCTCAAACAAGATCAAACCTGAGAGGCGGGGAACTTGGCACTCTCCAAAGTCATGGTATTGCAGGGCACGGGCAATCGCATTTGAAATCATCTGAAGGGAGCAGGCCAGGGCAATCGCATTTGAAATCATCTGGAGGGAGCAGGGGCATTTATGCCCCTGAATTTGCGTCTGAAACGACAGGGCTTTAGCCCCGGGCCTAAAGGCCAGCTTGCCCAAGCCTCGCTTCAGGGGCATTTATGCCCCTGCTCCCTCCGAAAAGCATCCTGCATGTGTATCACGACAAAGATGAGCATTAGGCGAAGTTCAAATGCGATTGCACTGTATTGCAGGCTGAAATTCCTCGCACATCTCGCGTGCGTGGTAGTAAAATTCATCCACTGTGAGGCGCCATGAAAAAGATTGCCCTGGCTATTCTGCTTTTTTCTTTGACCGAAGCCGAACTGCGCGCAAAAGAGCCACCGGTAAGCCCAACGGAAGCAACCGCTCTGCTCGCCAACCGGGGCAGTGCGGGACCACGTTATGATGTGACCTCGCCGGCCTACGGCGCGATGGGCGACGGGAAGGCGGATGATACAGCAGCGATTCAAGCGGCCTTTTCCGCCTGTGGAAACACTTATAATAACGCGCCTGCAAATACTCAGCAGAATAGCGGCGTGGTTGAGTTTCCGGGCGGCCGCAACTATATCGTCTCCAAAACGATCAACACCTATAACTGTCAAATCGAGGGCATAACGGGCAACGTTCAGGGGCCATACTCGCCTCCCAGGCTTCAGTGGAACGGGCCTGCCGCAGGCGTGGTTGCAAAGATTACCAGTTTCAGCATTGCATCGAATACGGTTACATTCACAGCCGCGAATAACCTCGCCGCTGGACAGTTCGTGCATATCGAAGGGATGGCCGCGGGCTTCTATCTGAACCGGGCCGTCTTGCAAGTCTCTTCAACGGGTCTTTCCAGCACGCAGTTTGAAGCAGCGCTGCCATTCACCTGGGCCAACGTGAGCGCCACCGCGGACAACGGCTCAGCCACTACGGTGAATGTCTTCATTGCGCTGCCTTCCAACGCTCGCTATCAGCAGTCGATTCACAACATAGCGCTTGGAAACAAGTCTCCGGTGCAAGCCAGCAAATATGATGTTGGATTTTACTTCGGCTCACGGGTAGATACGGGCACGCATGTCACGAATACCTGGGTTGTCGGGGCCAATAAGTACGGCTATTACTTCTCCGATGGCGGCATCAATATAGATTTTGACAAAGGCTGGAGGGCCGATGGCGTAGGAATTGCTGGAATCTATTGGAGGGTTGCGGGGGCGGATTCCTTTGGAGTGGCGAATGGAACAATTGACAATAGGAAAAGCGCCCAAGACAACTTGAGCGGCGGCGCGGCGGTCATGCTGGATAACGCATCGTGCGCCGGCTCGGCCATCCACTTTACCTCCAGGAATATCAAGATTGAGATCAATACAACGCTGATGCCCGGACTGGGCGTATTCACACTTTATGATTGTCCAGCCCTCCCGAATGGAGAGCAGTTTTTTTTAGACTTCGAGAACACATGGGTCGCTCCCGGATCAACGACCCGCACCGCGAATTTCTCTTCATTTGTGATGTCGCCTGCCAACGACAAGGCACTGAATCTGAGTGTGCTGAATAGCCAATTTCCCAATGGAACGCTGGGCAATGCAACGACGCGCTGGGTTGGCTTGCCGGAACTTTCAAGGCACGACATTCTCGGAGACTTCGGTACCATTCCTATTCTGGAATATACATCCTCGATGAACAGCGGCGGCGAGAGGCTTGCCGCAAGCAGGTCGCCGATTCAACTGCTGGGCGACGTGAATATCGATCAGTTGTGGCAGTACGGCATTCAAGCCTCTGACTTCTTGTTTGCGGATAAGGACTTCAAGGCGCTCGCGAATGGAACCACCTTGTTTGCGGGACAGATTCTTGCGCCGCCCGCGTACTGGAGCGGATCTAATGGAAAGCGGTTTGCCCTTGACGTTGTGGTTCAAACAGGCACCACGGGCGCGCCGAATGGCGGGAACACTACTTGCTCCGCAATTATCCATGATCGGGTGCTGACCTGCACCAGCGCGGCTGATCTTTCCGCGGGGCAGCACGTCACCATCGGCGCGGATGCGAATAAAACTATTGAATCCGTGGATGCAACCGATGCGAATGCCGTGCGCGTATTTCTCGCTGGCAACCTAGCGGCGGCACACGGAAACGAGCCGCTTGCCTTTTCCGCGCCCTTGCTGGCGCCGGAGATTCAGTTGCCCACAAAGTTATCAAGCTCCCCATCTGCATTCTCCTGGTCGCTGGGTGATACGGAACAAAACTCCAACGCCGCAGCCAACGGAATCGCCGCCTGGGTCAACGTAGCAGCGGGCACGCCTGGAAGCTGGGCGGGCATCCCCCTCGGCGACAGCAATGGAAAGATCGCGGCCGCTCAGTTGTCCAGCGCGAGCACAGTTGGGTCAGGAAAAGTTGTTCTGGCATCTCAACCCGCCATCAACGGATTGATCGGCACAGGCGTCACCACGTTGAATGATCTCACAATCAAGGGACATTGCATCGGATGCGCAGGCACTGGCGCTCGGTCAGCACAAGCTTTCTGCGCGGGAACGGCAAGCTCATCCAGCACAATTCTGCTCTTCGGCGCGGGCGGTTCGCAGACATCCTGCACGCAAAGCCCAGGGCCGCAAACGCTGCAGCAAATCATCACGTCAACAAGCGGCACAGTGAGCAACCTCGCGGTGCGCTGCGGACACCTCGGCTCGCAGCCTGCAAGCGGAAAATTCACGGTGTGGGATCTGCCCTCAGGAAGCGCCATGTTCGATGCAACTTCCGGCGTAAACACAGGTCTGAGCGTTACCGTGGGAAACTCCGCGGCAAACGCGAACAAAACTCTCATCGACAGTATGCACACATTCAACTACGCGGCTGGCGACATGATCCGAATTCAATTCACCACCGAGGCCCGCGAGTCGCTGAGCGATTGCACGGCCAGCTTCAACTATTGATTGCACCGCTGTGAAATCAGTGTGGTGTTCGGATAATAGTGAGAAAGAATCTCGCGGAAGGTTGAACCGGCGAGCGCCATGCCAACCGCGCCAAACTGACACATCCCCACGCCGTGCCCCAGGCTGTGTCCTTCAAGATGCCAGCCATCGCTCTCCGCTGTTGCGGTGAAATCGCTTCCGGGAATCGCGCTCCATCCCCATTGACGCGCCTGTTCAATCCTCTTGCCTTCATGGCCGGGCTGAGGCGAATAGGCACGCGATTTGATTGTGCTCTGCCAGGTAAATGGATGCTTGCGGCACCACACGCAAGTCACAGCATAGTAAGGATACGCATCTCCCGGCTCCATGCCGGCATCGCGCAGGCTGTGCGTTTTTCCTCCGCAGCGGCTAGAGTACATGGCCGCCAGCGGCTTGCCGCGATAGGCAAGAATCAGCCCTCGCGTGGACTGAACAGCGCGTGCGACGCGGCTACTCGGTGGCGGCGGTGACTTGAGAAACTGGCAATTCGTTGTATCGCAGAAGTCGTAGTCAATGTGACGCGGGCCGGCGGCAAGAAAGGAGCGCGTGGCCACGGCTTGCGCCTTGAGCGCTTCGATGGGAGCGCTCTCGATCATCTCCGCGCCAACAATCGACGCCACCGCCGTCTCGCGATTCATCGCAACTACGGCTGTCAATTCGCCGTGGTGTGCGAACACGGTAAGCCTGCCCCAGTAGACGCGATGAATTTTTCCTGGCACTGTGAGGCGAAAGGCAACTGCGCTTCCGTCGCGCGCCTCGGTTGACCAACTGCTTGCAGAATGCGTGCCGGCAACGACGCGGTCGCCCTCGGCGCGAAAGAGAATCTCACGGCGGCCTAGTTCGTCGTTGAGGATGCGAGTCGCGCTGCTTGCGGCTCCCTCTGCCGCTACGGAAAGAACATGCTTGTTCTCCGGCTCAAGCAGCAGCTCTTTGGGATGAAAAAGCCCCAGTACGCCAAAGCGAATCTCCTGCTGCGCGAACACAGGCGGCACCATCAGCAGCAACAGCGGAGCCAGCGCAAGCAGGCGGCGCATTGTCGCACAAATCGCATTGGGAATCGTGATGGCCATCGATAGAAGCATTATCGCTCGCCTGCTCCCAGAGCGCGCAAGATGGCTCCCGCAACCTTCGCGCTTTCGGCGCCGGTCACGCCATGCACGCGCACCAGAAGCAACAGGCGCGGCTGCGCGGCTGGATACAAGGCAACAGTATAGCCATCCGCAACGGCTTGCGGCGTGTGCGAGCAAACGGCTGTTCCAGTTTTGGCTAGCGCTGCGTTGCTGCCCAAAGCAGCATCAAGTGCACGCGCCGTGCCGCGAGACGCCGAGCCGAGCATTCCTTTCACAATCCTTCTCTGCACAGGCGATTGCTGCTCGCGTTCGAGTTGCAGATAAGCTCTGGCCAATGTCAGCGGCGAATCTTTCCATGCGCTTCCCAGACCCACAAGGCTTTCCGCCGTGGCCGCTGCGGGAGGACCAGCGAGTCCATAACGAGTGAATGTATGCGCCGCCTGTGCGCGATTCAATGCGGAAGCCAACTCCAGAAAATATGCATTGCAAGATTGAGTGATCGCTTCTTCAAGACCGATAGGCCCATGACCGCGAGGCAGCCAGCAACGGCTTGGCGTACCCAGACAATGCACAATCGGAAATTTTCCGCCATGCTGTTCTCCGTATGCGATGGCCAGAAAAGGCTTGACCAGCGAGCCGAAAGAAATCGGCTGTTCATCAGGCCAGCGCTCGGCAAGAACGCTGCCCGATGCATCCAACAGCACGTAAGAGAGATGCGCGTTTGGAAATTCGCGCTCGATGACCGCCTTTGCCGATTGCGAGAAGAGCGGCGGCTGAGATTGTGAATGACTGCTAAACCAAAGCAAGAAGACTATCGGCAAAATTGTCGCGCGCAGCAACCATTTGCGCAAAGAAAATAATTTTGCGCGTGCCTCCATCATCAGCGAGCCCATTGATAGTTGACCGTCTGCGTCACTGTTGCGCCGCGATCCTTCTCTTCCATGCGCTCTGATTCCAGCTTGGAAAACGCGTTGCTGAAGCTTCCCATGTTACAGGAGAAGAATGACGGCGTTTCACTGCCGGCGGCGTCCTCCTGACAGATTGCGCCGCGATGCCCCGCAAGATCAAGCTGCGCCATCATGCGGCGGAAGTCGCTCTGCTCCTGTGTATGGCGAAAGAGAGCCGCATACGTCACGCCATCTTTTCCCTCGGCAGAGCCGGCCTTCTGCTTGCGCGCCAGCATCTCTTCCATCAAGGCAGAATCGCTGGCGAGCAGCAATTGCTTTCCATTCACCGCCTCATAGAGGGGCACGGCTCCGTCCAGCGCGAGATACTCGCCCGCCGCACTCTTCCGCTTCTCCCAGCCAGCACCGAGTTTGCCGGCAGTCAAGCCTTGCGGCAGCGCTTGCGAAAGCGCCTGACGCACCGCCTCCTCATCCCAGCCGCGCGCGGCGGAGAGCGCCATCGCTGTTTGCAACGAGACAAAGACGCCATCCTTGGGCGGACGCGTGGAAAACACTTCGAGCGAGGCATCCGTCTGCTGCGCGATGAGCAGCGCGCGCAGCGGCGCAAACGCATCCGCCTGATGAATTGCCACTGGAGCTTGATCGATGAACGTATCGAGATTCTCGGCGCTGCCCGCGTTTTCCGCCGCGGCAATGGTGGGCGCGGTGGTGTACGATGCTGCTGCCTGCGCCTGCTTGACCTCCAGCAGATTGTTGCGCAGTGAGGCGAGCAGATTCTCCGTATCCGGCGAGGCCTGCGCCGCATAAAAGGCCGCGTCCTCAGGAGCCAAGGCCGTGAGCGCGCGAACATCCCCCTGCGCAGCGGCCGCAAATCCTGCACGGCGCAACAGCACTCGCTCCTCGCGATAGCTCTGGCTGCTTCTGTACAAATCGCTCACCGCCGAGGCGTACTGCTTCATCTCGGTGATGTTTTGCTGCACCCAGTAACTGCGGAAGTAGGGCGTGCCGACAATCTTTTCCAGATGAAGCGCCATGCGCAGATCGCCGCGCTCGCCAGCCGCCTGCTTGATGGCTTCAACATACCATCCCTCATTGGCAAGATTCTGCTTGTCCGTTCCTGCGATGCGATCCAGCACGCCCGCCACCAGGTCTTCTCTTGTGCCGAGGATCAGCCAGCCGTCTTTGGCAGCAAAGGCCGCAACGCGCGAGGACTGCTCATCCTTGCGCACAAAGAAAGCGCTTCCCGCTTCGCTGCGCTGGGCGAATTTGCTCCGCGTCTGCCACAGCGGAGTGCCTTCAATCGCGCGCTCATCGAGGCGCGTGATGTAAATAAATTCGAGATTGCCGATGTCGTAGAGAGCAAGGCAACTCTCCTTGCCGGCAACTTTATCGAGCAGATCTTCGTCAGCGGGCAGCCCGGCAGCCGCGCTGAATTCATCCTGCGCCTGCGAGAGGCGCGTGAAAAGGCGCGATGTGCTGAAGGATGCGAAGTTGCTGCTCTTGATCCATGCGCGCTTCTCCTCCGACGCGTTCCAATCGTGGAGAAGGCCGCGGAAATCGCGCGCTTCAATCGAGAGCAATGCGCCCTCGGGCAGCAAGGAAGGCAACTCGGTCTTCGCCTTGATCGCTTCTTCCAATGCGCCCACGGCAAAGACCAATCCGCAACTTGCAATGATGACTGAAATCAATACTAAGAGGCGTCGTTTCATTCCGCATCCTCCGCGTCTGTCGTCTTTTTCCGTGGAACAAACAATTCACCCGGCAGCACGCGCGGACGCACCAGGCGATCCTGCTCCAGCTCATTGTGAATCCGCGGAGCGCGCGCTTCGTTTTCCGCAACGCGAGCCGCTTCGGTTTCCAGGCGCTTCTGTTCTTCTTCAAGAGCGCGACGCCGCGTGGAGTCGCGCTCTTCATTC
This sequence comes from uncultured Occallatibacter sp., assembly GCA_964450895.1. Classification (GTDB taxonomy): domain Bacteria; phylum Acidobacteriota; class Terriglobia; order Terriglobales; family Acidobacteriaceae; genus Telmatobacter. The sequence continues at coordinate 27,857 of CAYVGW010000006.1, forward strand.
ACAGCGCCTCTCAGCAGCGCCATCGCCACATCGGCCTCATGCCGCTTCACATGCGCGTGAATCGCAAACCAGGTCAGCTTGTTTGCTTCTTCCGGCTTCAACGTTGTGAGAGATGGAATCTTGTTCTGCCCGTAATAGCCCTGGTTCTCGAAGGAATCGTATCCTTGCGAGTAGCGTTGGCCATAGAAGCTGCCGTTCTCAAGAATCGGCTCTGAGGCAACCAGCGCGCGCGCATTTTGTCCCGCCTCAAACGCGGCGGAAACATACTGCAAGCGCAACGCGCTGTCGCTTGGCGAGGCGGCCATCGCTGCGAGCAAGAGACGCTCGCGCGCATTTTTATCTTGCATGCAAGCAGCCGCATCCATCCGCGCCTGAATAAAGAATGGCTTGCCTGCCTCGTCTTCGCTGGGGCAGCCATCACGCGCAAGCAAGTTCAATTCCGCGCTGCCTGTCGCTGGATTTGCAGCGCCGTGGCCCTTCATTGCGCGCGCCGCGGCAAGCCGTTCCGCGTAGGCGGCCCTGGGATCGGAAGCCACAGCGGTGAGCGTCGCAAGAGCTTGCGGCGCTTGCGTATTCGCGGCCAGCATCGCAACCGCAAGCCGCACCTTCAAGCTCGCCTCCCACGGAGAAGACTGCGTAAGCGGCTGAAGAAACTGAATCGCCTCGGTGTATTTATGCTTCGATTCCAGCAGGCTGGCCGCGGAATCCGTATCGCCGTAGGGATTGCCGCTGATCAGCGTCAGGCGTTTCAGCAATGAAATCGCGCCTGTCACATCTCCTTCGTCAAGATCAATAGCCGCGAGCCCAAGAAAGTTCGGCGCAGTCAACTCGCGTGCATCCAGCGCCCGCTCGTAAACGAAGCGCATGACCATTCGCGTGGATTGCTCATTCAACAGACGAACCGAACTTTGCAATTCACGCGATTCCGGCGCTGTCTCCGGCTCCTTCTTCCATTGCGCAATCAATTGCGGCAAAAGATGCTCGGCCTCCGCCAAACGAAGATTTGATTCAAGCCAAGGCGTGGATTTCAGCTTTTCTCCCGGAATTCGAGCCAGTTCCGCATGGACTTCACCAAATCTCTTTTCATCAAGGAGCGTGTCGATCAGGCTTGACTCGATCTCATCTACGCCCCAACTGGATTCATCCGGATGCGCCTGTGCCTTGCGGCGTTCCAACTCCAGTATGTGTTCGAGAAGTTGACTCTTCTGCTTCTTGACGATCCAACTCTCTTCTCGAATCGTCCTCAGGATGTACGATGGATCGCTGGCAGCGGTGGTGATCGCGAGCAGCCAATCCATCGAATCGCCATGCGCATGATAGCCTGCTTCCAGCAGCGGCTCAACGCGGTACTCGCCATTGCGCGCGATATAAATGCGCAGCATCGCATCCACTGGCTCGTTGATCGACGCATACTGATTGTGCGCGGCAACATCGCCGAGCACCTGGGCAAAGTCGCCCCAGAAGCTCTCCGGCACATGGCGCGCATCCATCTCCGCGGCGAGCTTTTTCACGGCCAACTGCCACGCCGATACGGCATCCGCTTGGCGGCCCTGCTTCCATTCAATCAGTGCAATGCTGTCCAGAATCGCGGGCTGATCGCTCTTCAGATCCAGCGAATGCTGATAGTCGGCCAGCGCTGCATCGCCGCGGCCTGCTTGCGCCGAATAATCGGCAAGCTCTGCGTAAGCGCTGGCGCTCTCCGGCGTGTGTTCAAGTTCGGACTCCAAATACCCCTCGGCCTGCGCATCTTTTTCTTCGTCGAGATACTCGCCGTAGCGCGAGCCGTAGTAGAACCACACCTCGCCGGCCAGTTGTTCATCGCGGTTCACCGGATGGGCAATGCGCTCCCCGATGGTCGCATCCCCGCCCAGCGCGCCGTTGAAGCCCTCGCGCACCTGCGGCTGATGCACGCGCAGATAAAGGCCAGTTAATCCCGTGTATGCCTTCTTCCACACGGCAGGCATTGTATTCGATCGTGCGGCAATTCCTGCTAAAGCCAGATCAGCCTTGCCGTTTGCCACCAAAAACTGCGCTACTTCATTTGTACTTGAATTTGGCTTGTTCGTGGCCATCCGCACTAAATCCTGCGGACGTGCGGCCAGCAACAGTTCCATGTAGCGGGGTCTTGATCCTCCGTTCCCCCAGCCATGGCCTGCCAATTGATCCAATACGCGCAACTCCGACGCTGTATCCCCAAGCGTACGATAGATCTCCGCTGCCTTGTATTGCACGCCTCGCTGCTTCAACAGCGGAAGCGTCGCGGCCAGCGCCTCCAGCTTTGCGCCAACTCCGTCCAATTGCGCGCGCTGCCGTTGCAGTTGCAGCCACGCATCCAATTCACCGCGATTGGGGTCGCCGCTCTTCTCCACAAACTCCCAAAGAAGATCGGACTCCATCTCCTTGAGTCCCGCGGCCTGCATCGCGGGCAAATACACTTCGCGCAATTCGCTCCCGCCCACGGCCGTCGCGCGCTTGCTCTGCAACCACGCGGCAAATTGCGCTTTCTCCTCCGGCGTATCGTACAGCGCCACGACTTCGGCCATGGTTCTCAGAGCCTGTGCAAAGCTGGACTTGGCCTGCTCGGTGCGCTGATGAATGCGCTGCTTGCGCCAGTCATCGCTGGTGATGGCGCTGAAGCCTTCCTTCACTACTTGCTCCGCAACCGCGGTGAGCGGAACCGATTCCGCCTGCTGGCGCGCGATGGCCAGACGTGTGAAGGCCGCGTCGGTCTGGCGCAAACGCGCCATGGTTCGCGCATAAATCGCGACGCACGATTGATCTTCCGCATTGACCAGAAGATCAGCGCCGCCTAGCGCCACGCACTGCCCGGCATAGTTGCGCGCGTCGTCAAGAAGATTCCATTTCTCCAGTCGAGCCGCCACTTCCGCATCATTCGAAGCGCTCGCTGGACGGCCCGTGATCCACGCCGCTTCGAGAGCCTTCACCGCGTCGGCGTTGCGTCCCTGACGCGCCCGCGCCTCTGCCTCTTTCACCATCCACTGCGGATCGCGATAGCTCAGTTTGTAGAGCTGTTCATAATCGGCAACTGCATCGTCGAGCTTGTAGAGCCGCTCTTCCAGGTCGGCCTTCGACTCATACAAATCCTTCTGCTCGGGCCGCACATGAATCGCCTTTGCGTAGGCATCGATCGCCGCGAGATAATCTTCCAGCGCCGTCTCCAAACGCGCCAGCACAATGCTCCAGCGAGCGTCGCGCGGCGAGGCTTCGACCGTCTTGCTGTAAAACGAGACCAGCTTGTCGCGCTGTCCGTGCGCGCCCGCAACCAGCGCGGCCTCTTGCGTGAGCGCGGTGTCTTCGGGATAGGCGTTGATCAACTCAATGTACTGATCCGTTGCATCATTCCAATTGCCTAGATGCGTAGCCGCTGCAATCATCCCGCGCCGCAACTGCGCCAGCCTCTCCGTCTTCTCCTCGCGTGCCAGAGCCGCGGCCTTCACAACGGCCAACTGCGCGCGATAAAACGACGCAAGCCCCGCCTGATCGCCGGAGTGTGCGTAGTTGTCGGCGAGCTCGGCTTCGATGGCTGCATCCAGCGGTTTCTGGCTCAGCAGCGGCTCCAGCAATTTCTTGGCGCGCGGATACTCGCCCAGTTCCGTCAGCTTGCGCGCGGCCTCCAATTGAAATTGCTGCTTGAGGTCGGGATAGGCCGCATCGGCGGAGTCCAGCAGCACGGTGACGGCCTGCGGCTTGCGTTCATGCGCCCAATCATAATCAACCGTGGCACGCACCACGCCGAGGATCTTGCCGTGTTCGCGATAGATTGCATCCTCTTCCGCAGTCGCCGCGGCGGGGTTGTGCTGCTGCAAGAGATCCACCAACTGATAGCGCAACTCCAAGGTGCGCACTGGATCAGTGGTAAGCGCGATCTGACGGCGCAGGGCCGCTTGCTCCAACTCCGGCAAGGCATGGGCGCGCGCGGCGTTCGTCACGGCATCGAGCACATCAAACGATTCCGTCTGCGCAACAACCTGCTTCAACTCCAGCGGCATGTCCGCGCTGCGATGCTCGGCATCGAGCACGCTCAAGCGCAACTCGATCATCGTGCTTGTTGGGTTGGCGGCCTTCAGCAATCCCGCCGTTTCTGCTTCAATCGATGCGCGTAAATCAGGCCTGCGCGCCAACGCGAGCAGACGCGTGCGGCTCTCGTCCGAGGGCTTGTCTCCCAACGAACTGGCGACGTATTCCTTGATCGCTCCCTGAAGATTGCTCTGACTTTCTTCGATTGCTCCGGCCTGATAGCCGAAGAGCGCGGGCTGCGCCAATCGCTCGCGCGCCTCGCGCAGTTGCGTGGACGCGGAGGCGAAATCAAAGTAATCCCAGAAGACAGTCGCCGATTGCAGATAGCCGTCCGCTTCGCCGGGATGCACCTCGGCCATGCGCGTCCAGTAGGGCGCGGCCTCGCTCATGCGCCCGCGATCGGCATAGATGTCGCCAATGCGCGCGAGTGTGTCCAAGTCATCCGGCCTCGCGCTCAGCAAATGCTTTTCAATGGCGATGGCCTTGTCCGTTTCTTCCGGATGAAAGTAAGCGAGCGAGCGATGCAGCGATGAAGCCTGCCGGCCCAGCTCTTCATCCGCCGGATACTCGGCAGCCAGCGCATCGGCCGCGCCCACGCCGTCTTCATAGCGCGATTGCCACAGGCACGACTCCAGCCAGAAGCGCTCCGCCGCGGGATTCGATTGCGCCAGTGCAGACCAATTCGCTTTGTCGATCTCCGGCGCCTGCTCGCGCAGCGCTTCGAGTTGCGTACCAAGCCGCCCTGTGCTGCTGAGCAATTCAAACAGTTGGTCGCGCAGATCAGGCGCCTCAGACCAATGCGCCCACAGCAGTTTCTCGGCCTCTTCTGGCTGATAAGGACGGTTGCCGCGATACTGCGCAAGCAGATTGCGCACGAAGGTCAGATCGTGCGGGAAGCGAGCCTGCGCGAAGCGATCAACCTCTAGCGCAAGCGAAGAATCCGGCGCGGGAGCCTGACGCAGATACTCTTCGAGTTCGGTTCCGGAAAAGATGCCCGTCACTTTGCGCGACAGTGCGCTGTAGTCCGCCTTGCGCCTTTCGCGAAGATAGAAGCGAGCCAGCTTGGCGTACCATCCGGTGCTGATCGAATTGTCTTGAAACTGCTCGATGGCCCGCTGATAAACCTCTTCTTCGTGCTCATTCAAGCGATTCTGTTCGAGAAAACCGGCCAGCTTTTCATAGAGGCCGGGATCTTGCGGATTGCGATCCAATTCACCGCGCAGCAACTCCAGCGCATCGGGCAAACGCTGCAATGCGACAAAGCGCGCGAGAGAACGGTCGAGGACTTGCGCGTACTCGGCGGAACGAACCTTGCCCGCCGCTTGGCCCGCCACGGGCTTGCTGTACGCCGCGCCCTCTTCGCCTAGCGGAACGCCATCGGCTTTGGCCGCAAGCTCCTTCAGCAGCGATTTGTAGAGCGCGAACTCCTTCTCCGACTGATGCGTCTTGCTGTACAGATCGCCCAGTTGCAGCGCTACTTCCACGCGGCGCGCGTCGGCGGGAAATTGCGCCAGAAAGTTTGTTCCCTCGCGGATCTCCGCATCGTCTTCCGCGTAAGCCGCGTAGGCGTTCATCAGTTGATAGTGCAGCTCGGCGCGCTCGGCGGATTGCGGAAAGCGGCGGTCAAACTCCGCTAGAATCTCCGCGGCTTTGGCGCGATGAAAGTACGGCGTGGCCAACTGATCTTGACTAGCAAACTCCGAAGCCGGCTGCTGCGAGTTGAAGAAGAGCGAGAGAATTCCATTCAGGTAACCCGGCCCGCGATCCATCGTGGCGATGCTCTTGTAGAGCGCCAGATTGCCCGCGCCCACGCGCAGCGGCTGCTCCGGCGCGGTGAGCAGAATGCGCGCCAGCCCTGCCAATCCCTTCTCGTTTGCATCCGGCGTCTGCTTGTTCGCGGCCAGCGCATAGTAGTAGCGCGCGGCCTCGGGAAAATCCTGTACGGCCTCCATCAAGCGCGCGAGCGTGTACAGTTCATCCACGCTCCACGCGGCTCCGCGCGCATCCTTGCGCTCGCGATACTCGGCCAGCACGGCCTTGGCTGCTTGCAGTTGCCCCTGCTGCTGAAAAATATAAAAGAGCTTGGCCGCATCCTTCAGCGCATCACTGCCGCCCTCCGGATGAGCCGCCAACTTTGCGCGCAGTTCATCGCGCGTCTTGAGCGTCAGGTGGCCATTGGAGAGCAGATCATAGTAGCTCTTCACCAGCTCTGCCGGCCACAGCGGCTCAAAGCTGCGATCATAAACAGCCAGCCCATCCTTCGCCGATCCGCGCGCAGCCTCCACTTGCGCCTCTGCACTCACCGGAAATTGTTTGTCGCTGGGAAAGACTTTACGGTAGCGCGCAATCAAAGCCGACGCACCGGCGAAGTCCTTGCCTGCAAGATCGAAGCTCAATTCGCGCGGATAGACAGCGGGCTCCTGCGCATAACGCTGCTCCCATCCCGCGTACTCGCGTGCCGCAACCGCGCGCGGCAGAGCGAATTGATCCACCACATTAAGCGTGCGCTCCCACGCCTTCCACGACTGCTGCGACTCCGCCGCCATCCAGCGTTCACGCGGGCTTGCCGCGGCCTGGCCAACCGCCTCCAAAGCGGCCAACTCTTCCTGCGGCTTCAAGCGGCGCTGATAATAGTCCGCCAAATCCAGATTGGCCGCGGGCTTATCGTCAGCCTTCTGCGCCCAGCTCTTCCAATCGCGCTCGGCAGCGTCAAAGTCCAGCGCCTTTTCATCCTCCATCGCGCGCAGCGAATAAAGCGCCGCGCTGTTCTTGCTGGAGTTGATCAGCGCCGTCAGTTCCGGCCGCGCCTCGCGTGGAGAGCGCCGATAGAGAGCCTCGCCCCCAGGCAGCCTCATCAAGCGATAAAGCGCCCGCTCCACGCCTGAGCCTGCCTCGGCATTTTCCAGCCAGCGCGCCAGATCATTGCGCGCGCCGAGCAGCAATCCGGGGCTTTGCCAAACGATGATCGAAGCCGATGCGGTCAGAGCCGCCGCTCCCAATGCGATTGCGCCCAGAGCAGTTCTTGCTCTGCTCGCGCCAAAGATTTCTCTCGACATAATTCTGCGCTCACGGAACCACTTCAATGTGCACCTCCGCGCTCCCCAGGTTGTGCGCCATGTCTTCCGCCGTCACCGCAAGCTGATACTCGCCCGCGGGCAATCCTTGCGGCAAAGTTATCTGCCCCGTGCTTGCCTCTTGTTCGCTGTTCCAGCGCAAACTCACCGGAGCCAATCCCTCCACGCGCGCCGTCAGCGTCCGCGTACTCTGCGAGGCGCTCACCTTCAGCGGAATCGTCTCGCCCGCCCGAAAGCGCGTTCGCTCCAGCCGCACCTTCACCGTCGGCGGAGTTGAGGCAATCACAAAGCTCTTCGACTCGCGATAGACCTGCCCATTCGCATCGCGCAAGACAAGCCGCACCGGATAGCTTCCATCCTTCATGTCCGTCGGCGCAAGGAAGCGCGTCTGCCACACGTCTTCGCCTTCGAGATAGCGCAGCGGCTTCTCCAATCCAAAGGGGAAGAGCGCCATCACCGAAACGATGGCCTTGTCCGTATGCACGCGCAGCACCGGATCGCCGGGACGAATCACGCGCGGACGCAGCAGCGCGCGCGGCGCGGCCAGAAACGATGTGTACGGCGTAACGAATTTATACTTGCGCGCCAAGCGAATAATCTCGTTGATCGCGGCCTCGGTCTCGCCCTCGCGCTCGATCTGCTCCAGCAGCGCCTGCACGCGCGCGCCGGCCCACAGGCGCGGCAGTTGATCGTGCTCCATCGACTGCGCCGGCAGATCGGCCTTCGCCGCCGCATTCAGCCCGCGCCCATCCTGATTGCCGCTGACCGTGAAGCTCACATCTTTTTGCGGCCTCGCATATTGCCCCACCCAGCGCGCTTCGCCGCCATCGAAGACCGCATCCTCCAGCGCGTAAACTTTATCCACCGCGGCCTGCGGCGCAATCGCCAAGCGCAAATCTCCAATCGGCGTGCGCCCCACCTTGCCGAGAAAGGCTGCCAGCTTGAACTCCACCGGCTCGGTCGAAAGCACCTGCTCCATCACGCCGCCATTGCGGCTCAACATGCGCAGAAGCGGCAGATTCGCATCATCGCCCACGGCAAAGACATCGGTCTTGGGCCGCCGCTCCATCGGAATCTGCTTCCACTTCGCGGCGTACCAATCGGCCAGCTTGCCGCTCTTGATAATCCCGCGCGTCGTCTCGCCATCGCTCAACAGCACCAGCGCCGCGCCGGGAGCAGCTGCCGCACCATTGAATTGATTCAGCCCGCTCTCCAGCGCCTTCTGCAAATCCGTTCCGCCGCGCAGATGGCTCCCGCGCAGCCAATCCATCGCCGCCTTCACGCTCGCCAAATCAGCCTTCACCGGCGCGGGCTTGAAGCTGTCCACGCTGGTATTGAAGAGCAGCAGATTGAAGCGATCCTCCGGGCCAAGATTCTCCAGCAGCTTGGCCGCCGCCGCATAACTCCGCTCCAATTTCTCCCACTGCATGGAGAGCGAAGTGTCCATCAGCACCACCACCGTCCGGCTGCCCTGCGCGCCTTGCGTAGCGCTTGCCGGCTGCGTACTCAACTGCGCCATCGCCTCAAAAAATCCGGGTTCCGCTGGCTGCTTCCCTTTCTGCTCGGGTTCGGGAGGCGCTAATTGCATGGACAGCGAGGCCACCGGATTCGGATCGCGGAAGGTAATCACTTCCACCGCATTCTGGCTTTCATTCTCTGTCCATACTGTAGAAAAATCCTCCGCCAGATCAATGTTTGCCGCATCAATCGAGCCGCGCACCGTGTGCTCATCCTGCTGCTCGATGTGGAAGGGAAGCAGATGCCCTTGCAGCGTAAAATCCTTCATCCGCGCCGCCGAGTGCAATGTGAAACGAATGCTGAGCTTGGCCACCTTCTGGCTGGCGTAAGCGTCTGGCTTGAGCGGCAAAAGAAAGTAGCTCTTGCGCGCCGCCACCGGAATGTGCTCGTGATATTCAATCTCCAGCCGCTTGGTTCCGTAGGCGGGAATCGGCACGATATGCGCGCTGAACAGTGCGCTGCGCCGCGCCTCGTCCTCGGTGCGCTCGCCCTGCTCCAGCAAGCCCGGATCAATCGCCTGGCTCTTCAACTCCTGATAGATCGCCTTGGCCCACTTGCGCTCCAGAATCACCGCCGGAATGCGCACCGGCCCATCCCACACCGCAAAATCCGAGACCGTCGTCCCGCTGGGCAGCGCAAACTGATAGTTCCCCTCCTGCTGCCGGTTGGTGTGATTGACAAAGACCTGGCGCATCCACACCCGCGCGTCGCCATTATCAATCGTGATCTCCACTTGCATCTCGTCAAGCGACAGCACCGACGGATCAGGCGCCTGCTTGTCCATCGGAACCAGCACGCCCGTCTCTGTCGCCGCCGCCATCGGCAGCAACAAAAGCCCCAACAACCAACGCCTCATCGCATCCCTTTCCATCCAACCATGCACTCCCCGCTACAAAGAAAAAATTGTAGCGCCGGTCTCCAGACCGGCTGTCGTGTGGGCGTCCTCGCCCACACCTGTTTCATGCCCTGTGGGTCGGTAACGCCGGTGGGGGACTAACTCGCCAACTCCGCGAAGCGGTGCGAACTCGCTGCGGTGTCAAGAACTCCGCCAACTCCGCTAACCCCGCTAACCCCGCGCTCCCTACAGCTTGTCCTCGGAAATCCTCACCAGCCCATTCTCCGTGCCCACAACCACCACGCCCGCATGAATCGCCAGAGCCGTCACATTCAGCGACGGCAGCCCTGCGGTGACGGTCTTCCAGCGCGTGCCCGTCGCATCGCCCACCAGCAGCCCCCGGCCCAGCGTTCCGGCCAGCACCAGCCGCCCGTCCGCCGCCATCGCCGTAGGATTCACCACCACTCCAGCCTGCGTCGCCTCGGTCGCCGTCACGCTGCCGTCCGCGCCCAGCCGCAGCACGCCCGCGCCATACGTGCCCACCATCCACGCATCGCCCACCGCCGCCAGCGCGGTGATCCAATTATGCTTCAGCCCGGAGTTTCCGGTATTCAAATTCCTGCGCACCTCGCCGCCCGCCAGCAGCGACAGCCCGCCCAGCGTCCCCGCCACCAGCCTGTCTCCGCTCGCGCCCAGCGCATACACATGATTATTGATGAGTCCCTGAAAGGCGTAAATGCTATGCGCGCCGCTCGCATCCAGAAAGGTAATCCCCGCCGGCGTCGCCAGCGCCATCCCCTGCCCCAGCAGCGCCACATCCGTCACGTGATTGGCGATCAGCCCATCCTCGCGCGTCAGCACCTGCTTCTGCCGCCCATCGCGATCAAAGGTCACCAGTCCATTCGCCGTGGCCACCACCACCGCGCTGCGCCGCTGGTCCTCCACAATCCGGTTCACGCAGAAGACCTGTTCGTTCTCCACGTGCTGCACGCTTCCATTCACCGACAAAATATCCAGCCCGCGATCAAAGTACCCCACCCACAGCCGCCCATCGGAGCCAACCATCAGCGCGGATACATCCCGGTCCGTCAGTTGCGCCTGGCCGCCGCTCAGAATGCGCCGCCACTCCCCGCCCGCCTCCAGCCGCAGCAGCCCATCCGCGGCCAGAGCATAGCGGCTCTCGCCCACCGCCAAAAACTGCTCTATCGTTACACCCGCCGCGCCCATCTTCACTTTTGCCGAGCCAGCAAGATTTTTCTGCGCCTTGTCATCCTGAGCGAAGCGCAGCGTAGTCGAAGGACCTGTGGTTCGTCCTTTGCGCAATGGGTGGGAACCATCCACACCTGCCCCGCCATCCGCCGCAATCGTCCGCCGCGCCAACGCATCTCCCTCCGCGCCGCCCAGCGCCACCCGCAGCACTCCCTCCTCCGCCTGCCCCACCAGCAGCGCATCCCCGTCGGCCAGCACCGCCCGCGCATACCGCCCCTTGGCCAGCACCCGCGCCACCTTCCCAGCGCTCACCTCCGCCACGCCCATCGGCGTCGCCGCATACGCTCGCTCCCCGCTGAGCGCAATCGCCTCCACGCGCCGGTCCGGCAGCCCCTGCTCCTCGCCGATCCGCTCCGTCTGCCCGCCATGGAAATACAGCAGCCCGTCGTTCAGCGTGCCCACCCACAGTTCGGCCTCCGTGCCGGCCAGCGCCGTCACATACACATTGTCGGTTGTCGGATGAAAGCGCTTCAGCGTCTTGCCGTCATAGATCAGCAGCCCCAGCTTGGCTGTGCCTATCAGCAGCCGTCCGGAGCCGAGCGGCAGAAGCACCGTCACCGTCCGCGCCTCCTCCTGCCCCGCGCGAATCTGCCGGAAGCGCTCGCCATCAAAGGCCAGAACCCCCTCGCCCAGCGTGGCCATCAGCAGCTCCGGACGCCGCGAATCCGTCAGCATCCCCACCGCCATCGGCCCCAGCGGCGCGGCTGGCAGGTCCATCCCCACGCGGTAGATCCGCTCCAAAGCCCCGTCGGCTGTATAAAGTGAAAGCCCCGCCGGACCCGCAAGGCAGATGTGCCCCTCATAAACCGCCGCACTTTTATAGACCGCCGGCGAGCTGATCCCCTCAAAGCCGGGATTCGGCTGCAAGCCCACTGTCCGCTCTTCCACGGCCAGCAACTCCTTCGCCGCCGCCTCCCGCCGCCCAGCCCCCAGCGCCCGCTCTACCCGTCCAACCACGACGCCGGCCATCGTCAGCGCCAACAGCGCCGCCGCCGCAACCCAATAAATTGTCCGCCGCTGAAGTTTCAAGGGAAGTTCCGTGCCAAAGCCCAATCGCAATGACAATAGCGCACCCGCCCTCCAAACGCAAATCACGCCCGTTTGCCCCGCAGGGCCGATTGCAGTCCGTGCAGATGATTCCAGCCGCCTCACGGTATAAACTCGGTTGCATGAGTCTGAATCGTATCGTCGGCGTGATTCCCGCCCGGCTCTCTTCCACGCGCCTCAGCCGCAAGGTGCTGCGTTCCATCGCCGGCCGCCCCATGGTCGAGTGGGTCTGGCGCGCGGCCACCGCCAGCGGGCTGATGGACCCCGTCGTCGTCGCCACCGACTCCGACGAAGTAGCCGCCGCCTGCCGCCTGCGCGGGATTCCCGTCCGGATGACCTCGCCCGATTGCCCCAGCGGCTCGGATCGCGTCCGCGAAGTGGCTCGCCAGATCGACGCCGAGATCTTCGTCAACATCCAGGGCGATGAGCCAACCCTGACCGCCGAGTTTTTTCCTCCACTGCTCCAGCTCTTCCAGCGCTCGGAGGTGGAAGTTGCCACACTGGCCGTTTCCTGTCCCGCCGAGGAGGTCGCCGACCCCAACGCCGTCAAGGTGGTCACCGCTCTGGATGGTCGCGCCCTCTACTTTTCCCGCGCGACGATCCCCTTCGACCGCGACAACAGCGGCCACGCCGCCTATCGCAAGCATCTGGGCATCTACGCCTATCGCCGCGCCGCCCTGGAGCGCTTTGCCGCGCTGCCCCCTTCGCCGCTGGAGCTGACCGAACGGCTGGAGCAGTTGCGCCTGCTGGAAAACGGCATGGCGCTCTACGTGGCCGAGGCCCCCGCCGACACTATCGGTGTGGACACCGAGGCCGATCTGCTGCGCGCCGAGGCCGTGTTGCGGGCGCGTGCCTCTCAGCATGGCGGGGTCTAGCCCATGCGCGTAAAATCTATCTTTTATGCATGAACTTTCGCTGGTAACCAGCATTGTCGAAACCGTCACCGAAACGCTGGCCGATCATCCCGGCGCACGCGTCAAGGAAGTGCGTCTACGCGTGGGCGTGCTGGCCGCGGTGATTCCCGATTCGCTGGAGTTCTGCTGGGGCATTGTCAGCCAGGGCACGCCGCTGGAAGGCGCGCGGCTGGTGGTGGATATGCTGCCCGTGGTGGTGCATTGCGCGGCCTGCGCGCAGGACGCGACGCTGGAGGGCGTGCAGAGCTTCCGCTGTCCGCGCTGTGGTGAGTTGTGCGGCGAGATCCGCCAGGGGCGCGAGCTGGAGATTGATTCGATTGAGGTGGACGAGCCGGATTGGATCAACCCTGTTGATCCAATCCAAAAAGATTGTCCAACCAAAAATCTGTCATCCTGAAATTACAGATCTGTAATCCTGAAATTACAGAGCTGTCATCCTGAGCGAACGGGGCCCCAAGCGTTCTTCAGCTTGGGGGTGGTGAGTCGAAGGATCTGCGGTTGCATTTCTTAACAGCAAGTCAAATATCAGCATCAAGGAGGGCGCATGACGACCAGGATTGTGGAGCTGCGGCGGGGCATTTTGAAGAAGAACGATGAGCTGGCGGCGGGCCTGCGGGCAAGCTACGCGGCGGCTGGCGTGCTGGTGCTGAATCTGGTCTCCAGCCCTGGAACGGGCAAAACGGCCTTCCTGGAGCGCACCCTCACCGAACTTCGGCGCAAAGGCGTCCGTGTCGCGGCTCTGGTCGGCGATCTGGAGACCGACAACGATGCGCGGCGTCTGGCGGCCAGCGGCGCTCCGGTGCGCCAGATCAACACCCATGGAATCTGCCACCTGGACGCGGAGATGATCGGCAAGCATCTGGAAGGCTGGCCGGAAGTTGCGCTCGGCGGCCTCGATTATCTCTTCATCGAGAACGTCGGCAACTTGGTCTGCCCGTCCAGCTACGACCTGGGCGAGAAGATTCGCGTGGCCCTGCTCAGCGTCACCGAGGGCGAGGATAAGCCGCTCAAGTATCCCACGCTCTTCAACTCCGCCGACGCCGCGGTGATCACCAAGATGGACATTGCCGAGCCGTGCGGCTTTGACCGCGCGCTGGCCCTCAAAAACATCAACGAGATACGCCCCGGCATCCGCATCTTCCAGACCTCCGCCAAGACCGGCGCGGGGATGGAGGAGTGGCTGGAGTACCTGGCCGAGCAGCGAAACGGGCGGTAGTTCAATTGTGCGCTACAGGTAGCGCTGATACAGGTAGCGCCGACCTCCTGGTCGGCTGTAGCGTGGACCTCCTGGTCCACGCCGCACTCAATGTCAATTGGGTAAATACTCTGATCGGGCGCCACGATCCGCCCCGAAGGGGCGCGGCGAAAATAGCCCAGGGCAAGCGCAGCGCAGCCCTGGGAAAGATGCCAGAATAGAGAATGCGCCCCGTAGGGGCGCTACGAAATCCTTTGGTTCACTCGGAGCAGCCTGACTTGCCGCGTCAAGTTGCAACTGGCTTGAACTGCCGCAAACTCGCTAACTCGCTATTTTTCGCGAAGCGGAAGCTAACTTGCTGATTTTGTTTACAATCCGTCTCATCCAACAATTTTTTTCATGAGGAGGTTTCCATGAACATCCCCGCGATCCATCCCGGAGAACACCTGGCCGAGGAGTTGAACGAACTGGGCATGAGCGCCTCGGAGCTGGCGCGCAGGCTGGATGTGCCGCCCAACCGCATTACCGCCATCCTGAACGGGCAGCGCGGCCTCACCGGCGACACCGCTCTGCGTCTGGCTCATTTCTTCGGAACCAGCGCCCAGTTCTGGCTTAACTTGCAAAACATCTATGAGTTGCGCCTGGCCGAGCAGAAGGCGGGAAAGGCGATCCGCGCCCTGCCCCAGCTCAAGCAACTTGATCCCATCCCCGCTTGACCAACTGATCCCTGATCCCTGATCCCTGTTCCCTGCATTTCAGTTGACCAAGCCACGCAAAGCTCCTATCGTTAGATGTGATGAAGAACACTTCCCCCCAAACCGTTCGCATCGGAATCGCGGTCGCCGTGATCGTGGGCACCATTGCGTGGCTGGCCTGGTCCGGCTACAAGAACGACAACAACAAGAGCTACTACGTGACCATCGCCGAGCTGGGCGCGATGGGCGACAAGGCTTACCACAGCAAAATGCGCGTGGAGGGTTTCGTCGTGCCCGGTTCCATCGAGCAGAGCGGCACGCACGTGACCTTTGTGATGAATGAGTTCGAGAGCCACTCGCCCAAGGCCGCCACGGGCCGCCGGCTTACGGTCAACTACAAAGGCTCCGAGCCGCCCCCGGACACCTTCAAGGACGATTCGCAGGCCCTGGCCGAAGGCACATACGGCCGCGACGGCCAATTCCACGCGACGATCTTGCAAGCCAAGTGCGCCAGCAAGTACGCGCCGGCGCAACCTGGCCAGCCCGGTGCCGCGCCCGGAATGCAGCCTGCTCCCGCGCCCAACGCCAGCCCCCGCGCCGCGAACGCGCCAGCGACGAAACCCGCCAGCTAGGAGATAGTGAAATCAGGTTTGCGGCTCTGATATGATGACGAAACGAAAGGCAATGACCGAAAATGAGCAGCATTACTAACCTGAAGCTCAAGAACTTCACAGCATTTGAAAATGTCGAAATCGCTCCTTCATCCGGCATCAACGTGCTCATCGGGGTGAATGGAACGGGCAAGACCCATATCCTCAAAGTTCTGTACGCAGCCTGTGCAATTACGGAGGGTGAGGATAGGGATAAGCCATTTGGCGTAAAGCTGCGTAATGTGTTCAGCCCGTATAACGGGGCGATTGGTCGGCTTGTTCGTCGCAAAAAAGCCAGTTCCACAGCGCAAATCGAAGTTGTTCGTGTAAATGATGTGCGGTTGCGAGCAGAGTTTTCGAATCATGCTACCTTGGCGGAAAATACCCGAACAACAAGAAATTCCTCCTGGACGCGAACTCCTCTTATCAGCGCATTTATACCTGCTAAGGAGATGCTTGCACTTGCCCCCGGTTTTATCGCTATTTCTGCCAAGCGGGAATGGTCTGTAGAAGAAATATACATTGATATCATCAAGAAAGCATATTTACCTATACTTACAGGACCGACCGGAAATGTCCGGAAGTCGCTATTGGAGGCGCTTGAAAATGCGATAGTAGGCAAGGTGATTGTCAAGGGACAGACATTTTTTCTAAAAAGCAGTCAGGGAGAGCTTGAATTTACTTTGTTAGCCGAAGGAATCCGTAAGCTGGCACTTGTCTGGGTACTCATTCAGAATGGCACATTGACCAATGGGTCGATCCTCTTTTGGGACGAACCTGAGGCGAATCTCAATCCATCACTAATGGAGCAGGTTGTTAAGGTTATATTTAAGCTTCAGGAGCTGGGAGTACAGGTGTTTCTCACTACGCATAATTATGTCTTACTAAAGCAGTTCGATTTACAAACTAACAAAAAATCTAAAATTAAGTACATCTCTCTATTTCGAGAGCCTGTTACGGGTAAGGCAATTGGACCGGTCATGGCAAAAGTGAGCGATACGTACAGTGGAATTGAACCAAACGACATTGCCGGAACTCTTGACAGTATATACGACGAGGAAGTGAAACGCAGCCTCGGGGGTATCACGAAATGAAGGAATTTTGTGAAAAAGATATCGAAATTGAGTTTCCGGACAAAGCCGCGCCCCGCCGGTTTGACGATCAGAAGACGCATAAGTTGGCGCATTGCATGAAAGCTGTCGATTGTATTTTCGAGTGGAATGGGGAAACCTATTTTCTGGAAATCAAAGACCCAGAACACCCGCATGCGCAAGCAAAAGACAAAGCGCAGTTTTTGCAAGATTTTCAATCCGGAGTATTGAATAGTAAACTTGCGCACAAATACAGGGATTCATTTTTATATGAGTATGCTTCGGGCCGGGTGAAAGGGGAAATCCACTATATTGTCCTTCTTTGCATGAGCAGACTTGATAGTCATTTGCTGTCCAATCGAAGCGATGAATTGAGAAAGTCAATTCCGTTGGAAGGACCGAGCGGACCTTGGCAAAAGCCCTTTGTATCGAGTTGCATTGTATTGAATATTGAAGCATGGAAGCGCCATCTGGCACAGTTTCCTGTACGCCGAATAAGTGAAGCGGCTAGAAGGGCAACTTGAGGATGGAGCAATTTAATTCAACTACTACTACTGAATACTCCACCGCATGCGCAAACCACTGCGCGCGGCTCGACAGCGTCTCGAAGCTCTTTGGCTCCTTCGCCGCGTTGCGCCAGGTTTCGGTGGAGTTTGAGCCGGGGCGCTGCTATGTGCTGCTGGGCGAAAACGGGGCGGGCAAATCCACGCTGCTGCGCATTCTGGCTGGCCTTTTGCGGCCCAGCTTCGGCAAAGTTACGGTCTTCGGCGAGAGCGAGCCGCACGAGGCCCGCGCGCGCATCGGCTACATGAGCCACGCGCCGATGCTCTACGACGAGTTGACCGCGCAGGAAAATCTCCGCTACTTTGCCAGCCTCTATCGAGATCAGAAAGACGGGGGCCGCGCCTGCCTTGATCCCGCCGAAGCGCTGCGCCAGGTGGGCCTGGACCCGACGCTCACGCGCCCCTTCGGCCACTACTCGCAAGGGATGCGGCAGCGCACTTCGCTGGCTCGCGTGCTGCTCTCCGTGCCGGAGTTGCTGCTGCTGGACGAGCCCTTCTCCAACATGGACGTGGAGAGTGCGCGCCAGATGGTCGAACTGCTCAGCGGCTTCCGCCACGGCAGCCGAACGATTATTCTCACCACGCATCAGCGCGAACTGGCCGCGCCCATCGCCGACTTTATTCTGACTCTTCATGCGGGCCGCGTGGTCTCTTTGGAACCGGGGTCCCCAGCGGCAGGTCTTCGTCGCTGGGGTGGCGAAGAAGGGAGTCCACTCCAATGAAGACCAACGGCGCGCGCATCCTGGAATCTCTCGGCATCCCCTTCGAGCTTCGCGAGTACGAGGTCGATCCGGAAGACCTGTCGGCTCTCACCGTCGCCAAAAAAGTCGGAATGCCGCCCGAGCAGGTCTTCAAGACGCTGCTGACCGCGGGCGGCCCAGGCGTCTTCGTCTTTGCCGTCATTCCCGGCGACGCGGAACTGGACTTCAAGAAGCTGGCCCGCGCTGCCTGCCTGCGCAAGGCGGAGATGGTTCCGCTCAAAGAGGTGCAGCCGCTCACCGGCTATATCCGCGGCGGTGTCACCGTCTTCGGCGCAAAAAAGGCTTATCCGGTCTTTGTCGATGAGACGATCATTCTCTTCGACCAGATCAGCGTCTCGGCCGGCGCGCGCGGGACGCAGTTGATCCTCGCGCCCGACGATTATCTGCGCGCCGCCGCAGCCCAGACCGCCGACCTGACCAAGGATGCGCCTACAACTCCAACAATGACCAAAAGTGCGCCTTCAATTTCAAAAATCTGTCATCCTGAGCGAAAGCCTAAATATGACTGTCATCCTGAGCGAGCATCTAAATATGACTGTCATCCTGAGCGAGCGAAGCGAGTCGAAGGACCTGCGTTTAGCCCTTCCAACTCACCGGAGGAGGCCACATGACCCGCGCCCTCTGGACTCATCTCGCCAAGGATCTGCGCATCGAGTGGCGCTCGCTGGACGCGCTGGTCTCCATGCTCTTCTTCTCCGGCTTGGTGGTCGTACTCTTCTCGATCGCCTTTGATCCGCGCGGCGCATTCTCGCAGCAGATCGCCGGCGGCGTGCTCTGCGTGGCCACCATGTTCGCCTCGGTGAGCGCGCTCAACCAGGCCTGGGCGCGCGAGATTCGCCATCAAGTAATGGATGCGCAGCGCATGACGCCCGCTCCCGGCGCGGAGCTTTATCTGGCCAAGGTGCTCGCTAATTTTCTCTTTGTAACTATCGTTCAAATTCTGCTGGCGCCGTTTTTCTTCATCTTTTATAACTTGCACATTGTCGGCCAGGCATGGCTACTGGCGCTCGTGCTGCCGCTGGGAACCTGGGCGCTGGTGGCCAACGGCGTCTTTTTTGCCGCGCTCTCCATTCGCAGCCGCAACCGCGAGCTGCTGCTCTCGCTGATTCTCTTTCCCATCTTCATCCCAGCGCTCCTGGCGATGGTCCAGGCCACCACAGCGATCCTCACCGGCGAAAGCGACCCCGCGCTCTGGATCAAGCTGCTGGTGGGCTACGACATTATCTTCACCACCGTAAGTTTGCTGCTCTTCGACGTGGTCTTTCACGCGGAATGAATTTTTTTATTGGCTTTGATTGCATCAGGAATTTGTTTTCGTGCTAAAGTGATCGAATGTCGGGCAAACGCGTCTGGAGGGTATCTTCAGTAGGTACTGGACGCCGTCCGATAAACGGTCGCAGGGCCTCGTCAGCTCTGGGAGTTCAACTCTCCTGCCCTCCGCCAGCCTGTGACCGGCTGATCTTTCGATTTCTCTGTATTTCCACTTTGAGTACCGGTTTGGTGAGATGCTCTACGATTACAAGTCCTTTATCTGCATCATTTCTACGGTTTTCGCTGTATTCCCACTTGACAAGTGGTTGTGAAAGTGACTATCTTAGATGCATCGGACGGCGTCCAGTTTCAACTGGATACAAATGAAGCAAGAGAATTGCAAAAGGCTCCGGGATGACTACCCGGAGCCTTTTGCTGTCTGCCTACATTCTTTCTTTGCCCGCGCCCGGCTTCCCGCCCTCGGCCTCCAGCAACATCTTCTTGCGTTTCACGCCCCAGCGATAGCCGGTGAGCGCGCCGCCCGCGCCGATCACCCGGTGGCAGGGCACCACCAACGCCACGCGGTTCATGGCGCAGGCCCGTGCCACGGCGCGGGTGGAGCTGGGCGCGCCCATCTCGCGGGCTAACTGGCTGTAACTGCGCGTCTCGCCGCGTGGAATCTGTCGCAGCGCCTGCCAGACGCGCAGTTGAAAGGCCGTCCCTCTCAGGTCTAGTGGCATCCGTGCCGGTAGATTTTCCTCATGCTCGAACACTTGCTCCAAAGCTACATGCACTACATCCATGAGCGCCGGATCACGCGTGAGCATGGCAGCGGGAAACTCCGCCCGCAGGCTTGTTTCGGCCTCTTCTTCACTGCCCGCCAGCGCGAGCCAGCAAAGCCCGCGTCCGGTTGCGCCGACGATCATCCACCCAAATGGGGTGTGCGCAGAGCACCAGCCGATCTGCTCGCCCCGCCCCCCAGCGGCAAAGCGCGCCGGCGTCATGCCCAGTTGCGCGCCCTCGTAGCCGCGGCTGGAGGAGCCAAATCCCGCCGCATAAATCGCCCCCGTCACCGACTCACCCTTCTTCAGCGCATCCCGCAGGCTGCCCGCCCGCAGCGCTCGTTGATATTGCAGAGGACTCACCCCCAGCGCCTGCTTGAAGCGCCGCTGCACCGTGAAGGGGCTCAAGCCCGTCAGCCGCCCCAACTCAGCCAGCGGAACCGGCCGGTCGAGGTTGGCCTCGATATGCGCGCGCAGCCGATCAATCGTCTTGCCGTCTTTTGCAACTTCCATGGAAGCGCTCATGTGAACCATCGTCGCCGATCCGCGCCCTCTCCGGCTACCCGATTCTTGCGCGCGCCTCAGTTTTTTCCGCCCCGGCCACGGTGAGCAGTCGCTGCGCTTCTGCTTTGCCAAAAAGGACCACGAGATGGGCGAGGCCTGTGCGCGGCTGCGGAGGCTATAGCCGTCCTCGTCCGGGCACGGAATTTCTATTGATTAAATAGTAAATAGGGCGGGCTGCCAGGCCGGAAAATCTGATTTTTACAGGAATGCGAATAATTTACTTGACACTTTCAGGATATTTGTGCAAGATTGACCTAACTTTCAAGGCCCCCTTGCCGTTGAAAGACGACTAAAACAGTTTGCAAGATGGCCGTATTCCATTATTCAGCTTTTTTCAGGCACGGAACCCGATCCCAAGCAGCAAATCAGCCGGGAAATTTGCCTGAGATTCCGGCGCAAGCCATCCTCGCCTACGCGGCCTGAGCCGAGACCGCGGGCGTTCGCGTTGCTTGGCTGGCGATCCTTTCCGGTACGAATAGTTTTTCACCCTCACCAGGAGAAAATCATGCCCGCACAGCAATTGTTCGCTTACCTGACCGGTGTCGCCGGCCTGGGCGCATTCTGGATCATCCTGCTCATCGCCACGGGAAAGCATCCCTGGGCGCTGGTAGTCGGCGAGGACGGCCGGCCAAGCACCAGCAAGTTTCAAATGCTGGTCTGGACCGCGGCGGTCGTCTTTGCCTTTCTAGCCATCTACCAGATTCGCTTCAGCGCTGGTTACAGTCTGGAATTGCCCGACGTTCCGACTAACCTGATGATCGCCATGGGCATCAGCGTCGTGACCGCAGTCTCCGCCAAATCCATCGCCGTCAGTTCCCAAGCCAAGAGCACGGCCACCGCCGCTGCTGCTGCCGCCGCCGGCCTTCCCGCTGCTCCCGCGCCTCAGCCCAGCCAGAGCGGCCTCTTCGCTGACGATTCCGGCACCCCCGATTTAGGTAAGGTGCAAGTGATTTTATGGACCGTGATTGCCGTTGGAGTCTTTCTCTCGAAGGTCATTGCGGTCATTCACTGCCCCGATAACCCGCCCGGATCCATTGCCAAGCTGAGCCTGCCCGACATCGGCCCGACGCTGATGATTCTCATGGGCCTCGGCCATAGCGCGTACATCGGCAAGAAGATCTCGGAAAGCTGACACGGCTTTTAGAAAATCCTTTTCTCCATACGGTAGAGAGGAAACGCACGCAATCCGCCTCCGATTCAGGAGGCCAATCAAAAGAGTCTTTCAATTTGACTGAAAAGGCGGAGGTGAAGTTATGGGATTTCCAACGGGTGCAGTTCCGGGTATTGATGTATCGAACTATCAGGGCGTGGTGAACTGGGCCACGGTGGCAAGCGGCGGCGAACAGTTCGCCTTCGCCAAGGCTAGTGAAGGCATTACGGTTTCCGATCCTTACTTTGTCGATAACTGGGCGGGAATCAAGGCCGCGGGGCTGTTGCGGGGCGCCTATCACTTCTATCATCCCAACGACGACCCCGCCGCGCAGGTGAACAACTTTCTAACAAGCCTCTCCAGGGCGAACGGCGGAAGCCCGCTGCTCGCTCCGGGCGATCTGCCTCCGACGCTGGATTTAGAGGTCACCAATGGCGCAGCCACAGCCGATCTGATCGCGGGCGCGGAATCCTGGCTGACGGCCGTGGCGGCTGCAACTGGCAAAACTCCCATCGTCTACACCTTTGTTTCTTTCTGGAAGACGACTCTCGGCAATCCAACCGATTTGTCGAATTACCCTCTTTGGATCGCCGAATACGGCGTCCATGCTCCCGTCATTCCCGGCGGTTGGACAAACTGGCTCTTCTGGCAGTTTGCCATGCAGCCGTTAACCGGCGTTCCTTCGCAAACCACCGATCTGGATGCCTTCAACGGCACGCTCGCGGATTTGCAAAACCTGGCGAGTTAGCGTTTTTCGCAGTTTTGAAAGAAGAGGACAGGAAGCGATTCGTTGATAAGTCAAACGTTCGATTGAGCGGATAGAATTGGGGCTGGTGGGGAGCATTCCATCCAGTTGTCTCTGAAACGATAAGCCGCACTGCACCCTGAGAGGAGAATTCCATGTCCGCAGCTTCAGCCGATTTCGTTGCCGCAACCGGTGATACCATCCAATTTATCTTTACTCCGCAAACCAACGGCTTCGCCTATTTTGCGGGCGCTTCCGTGACTGTCGAAAGCTCGGGGGATTATACCGCACTTGCCGTTGCGAACAACAACACGTCTTTCAAGCTGCCCAAGGACGATTCCTTTATTCAAATAGCCATTGTGGATGGTCCGGTTCCAGAGAGTGGAACTCTCTCGTATTCCGTCAACGGAGCGGCAAGCATTGATCTCTGGACCAAGCGGCCGCTTCTCCACATGCCCGGAGCATTTTTTGGGTTTGGGAGCTAGGAAGACCCATGATAATCCCCCTGAAAACCTCGCTCTTTCTTGCGCCCTGCCTGAGTCTCGTCATGGCGCACGCCCAAACAGTGACACCCCCCGATCAACCCAAGGCACAGCCGGCGGCTCAAGCCTATTCATTGGATACCGATTCGCGCCCCTCGGTGAAAGCATTCAAGCAGGCCTTGCTGTCCTATTACGACGACAGCCAGAGAAACCCGCCGGATGCAAACGCCCTTCAACAAGATCTTGTGCAGCTTGGAATTGCAGGGAATGCCCGGACAGCCACTTCGATGCTGAATCCCGGCTTGGAAGTGCTCACCATGAACAGCGCCTTTGCCGATGTTGTAGCCGGAATCTCTCAGGCTCGGCCCGACAAACAGGTTGCCGCGCAAGCGTCCTCTGCGGGAAGCACCTCATTGGTTTCAAAGGCCGGCGGAGCCAGTATCCTTGCCATGGCCGTCGATTCCGGCGCTCTGACAAAATCGTCCAGCGGCACCACATCGACGGTGAGCGGCAATCTGGAGGGAATCGGTTCCTTCCTGCTTGGCCAGGCGCCTATCTCGATTGATCCCAGCAAGCAGAACTGGTTGCGCAAGACGGCGGGCGACGTCAACCTCTCGGCTACCTTCGCGCTGGCCCAGCCTAGCTCGCAAAGCACGGCCGCAACCCAGCCGGCAACCGGCACATCGCCCCCGGCTGGCACCCAGGTTGATATACCCTCAAGCGTCGGCAAGCTCACTGGAATTACCGCTCAATTCGCAGTTCACAATCCCTTCGATCCTCATTCGGCGGCGATGAGAAGCAGGTGGAACGCCTCCAAAAAAGAGCTGCAAGCGGCCATTCCGGCGCTGCTTCAAGCCTCGAGTCCTGTCGTGAGAGCGTTGAATTGCACGGCTTGCCAGCAGGATTGGGTTGATGCACGAGCTGCTTTCGCAAAGGCGGCGGCTGATAAGAGTCAACAAGAGCTGGCGAATGCATTCGACAGCTATGTCAATAAGGCTATCGCCGATGCCAGGGCTTCCGATGCGAACCTTGATTCTGATGTCGTTGCGGCTGTCAAAGCAACCGCGATCTATCAAACTGCCGTGAAGACGGCCGTCGACAATACGCTCGGCAACCTGTTCACCGTGGAATACGACTATGCCAAGCCGTTGAATCAGCCGGAGACACATGACTTCAAATTGGTCTACGGCTACGCGATGAGCAGCACTACGGCCATCCATTCGCTGCTGACGGCTGGCAGCGGCGCCAAGAGCCTCTTCACGGCAAACGCGGACATCTCCATCTATGGCGGCGCGATCCCGGCCTCCGCAAAATACGGACGGATGCACTCTGGCCAGATCTCCGCCGAGTTCGATGCGCCCATTCTTGGAACGCCGCCCGCCAAGCTGGCGGTCTTTTCTCTGGCCGGTTACTGGCAGTACCAGCCCAACCCTTCGGTCCTCAACATCACGCAAAGCGACGTGGCTCCGGGCACATCGATTCCCGCGCCCACCCAGGTTCTGGTCGGCACAGCCGGTTCCTTGTGGGTCACTCAGGCCAAGATCACCATCAGCAATGGCAAATCCGGCATCAGTGTTCCATTGGGCGTGAAGTGGTCGAACAAAACCGACTTGATCACCGGCAGCAAGGTGGGCGCGCAGGTCGGAATCAGCTATGACTTCTCTTCTCTGAACAGCCTCTTTGGAGGAAGCAATTAGCGCATGTTCACAGTATTTAGTAACAGTCATCCAGCGGCTTGCACCGGCTCACAAGGCGCGAAACTGTAGCGCCGGCCTCCCGGCCGGCTGTGGCGTGGACCTCCCGGTCCGCGCTTGCTCCTCCATGGAAACTGCAAACCTTGTAGCCGATCTGCTTTGCGCCGTGCCCGCGCCCTGCTCGCTCCGGTAGACTGAAAGGGCGATGAGTACCAAGCACAATCTGCAACGAGCGGCGCTGGCTGCCGCGCTAGCCGTCGCGGCCTTCGCCGGCTGCGGAACCCCTGGAGCGCCCCAGCCGCCCTCGCTCAACCTGGCCGACCCGGTCGCCGACCTGGCCGCCACGCGCACTGGCAGCCAAGTCGCGCTCACCTGGACAATGCCCAAAAGGAATACCGACAAGCTGCTGCTCAAGGGCAGCGTAGCAGTGCGCATCTGCCGCAGCGTTTACGATGCAACCAACAGCGCCAACGATGTGACTCTCGGTACTGGCGATCAAGGCCTTCATGCTTGCTTTACGGTAACCGGTGATTTGCAACTGGCTCCCGGAGCAGACGCCGCCTTCACCGACACGCTCCCCGCCGCGCTCGTCGCCGGCCCGCCGCGTCCGCTCAGCTACTTCGTCGAACTCCGCAACCGCAATGGCCGCTCCGCCGGCCTCTCCAACCCCGCCGTCGTGCTGGCCGGCGCGGCGCCTCCGCCGGTGGCCAATCTGACCGCCGAAGTGCGCAAAGCCGGCGTGGTGCTGCGCTGGACTCCCGCCGAGGAAACCGCCGTCCGCCTGCGCCGCAAGCTGCTCACCCCGCCCGTCGCCAAGGCGCAAACGGGCCTTCTGACGCCGCCCCCCGAACCGCTCGACCAAAGCCTGCTGGTGGAAGCCAATTCCGGCAGCTTCGCACTGGACAAAACCATACGCTTTGGCCAAACCTACGAGTACCGCGCCCAGCGCGTCGCTCGCGTCACCCTCGACGGCAAGACGCTGGAGCTAGCCTCCGAGCTGTCGCCCTCGGTGCGCGTCGACGCACAAGACATCTTCCCGCCCGAAACGCCCACCAACCTGGCCGCCGTAGCCATCACCGGCGATACTCCCGCCCAGAACGCCATCGACCTGAGCTGGCAGCCCGTCCCCGACGCCGATCTCGCCGGTTACGCCGTCTACCGCCGTGAGGGCGACGCTCTCTGGCAACGCATCTCGGCCGCTGAGCCGCTGATCGGGCCTGCTTTTCACGACGCCCAGGTCCAGCAAGGCCACACCTACCGCTACGCCGTCAGCGCCCTCGCCCTGAATGGCCATGAAAGCCCCCCCTCCACCGAAACCGAGGAGACCGTTCCCAACCCATGAGATACTGCCGCTTTCTCTGCGAAAACGAAACCCTCTACGGCCAGGTAGAAGACCGCGCCGGAGAACTTTGGATCGTCGATCTTGTCCCCGCGCCCGAAGAAGACTTCGCCTTCCGCCGCGAGCATGGCCGCTCGACCGCTCTCGGATGGGGCTTTGAGCCGATGCCGCTCCGCCAGGCGCAACTGCTGCCGCCCGTCACGCCCTCCAAGATCATCTGCGTCGGCCAGAACTACCGCGCTCACGTCCGCGAGATGGGCCACGAGATGCCCCCTTATCCGCTGATCTTCTTCAAGCCCGTCTCCGCGCTGCTTGCACCGGGCGGCATCGTCCGTATGCCCGCGCAGAGCACGCGCGTGGACTACGAAGGCGAACTGGCGCTGGTCATCGGCCGCCGCGCCCGCCACCTCAGCGAAGATGAATGGCGCTCGGCCCTGCGCGGCTATACGCTAGCCAACGACGTCACCGCCCGCGACCTGCAAAAAACCGATGGCCAATGGACCCGCGCCAAGGGCTTTGACACCTTCTGCCCCGTCGGCCCCCTGGTCAGCGATGAGCTGGACCCCGCCGCCGGACTCACCCTTGAAACCCGCGTCAATGGCGAGTTGCGCCAGCAAGGCTCGACCCTCGACTTTATCTTCAACATCCCCAAACTACTCGCCTGGATCACCTCCGTCATGACTCTGGAAGAGGGCGATCTGGTCCTCACCGGAACCCCCTCCGGCGTCGGCCCGCTCCAGGCAGGGGACAAAGTCGAAATCACCATCCCCGGCCTGGGCACGCTGACCAACACCTTTCAGCCGGAAGTGGGCTAAATGAACTTCTAAAATCGATGTTTTCCCTCTCGAATGCCTCGGTAACACTGTGGAGTAGCCGTAGTCTTGCCCAATGTGCAACCTTGGCCGTCTCCATGAATCCAATCAGCGGTACACTTGTGCCCAAGGGAGGAATCATGACGCAGAATCTGCTGGAACAGTTGCGCAACTACACCGTGGTCGTCGCCGACACAGGCGACATCCAGGCGATGGAGAACTTTCGCCCGCAAGACGCTACCACCAACCCATCGCTGATCACCGCCGCCGCACAACTGCCCCAGTATCAGCCGATTGTGGACGCGGTTCTGCGCGACGCTCGCCAGCAGCTCGGCGCGGAGGCAACCGGGGCCGCCGTCGCCAATCTCGCCTTTCAGCGTCTGGCCATCGCCTTCGGCAAAAAGATTCTGGCCATCATTCCCGGCCGCGTTTCTACAGAAGTGGACGCGCGCCTCTCCTACGACACCGCGGCCACCATCTCTCAGGCCCGCTCCATCATCGCGCAGTACGATCAGGCCGGCATCGGCCGGCATCGTGTGCTGATCAAAATCGCCTCCACCTGGGAGGGCATCCGCGCCGCCGAAGTGCTGGAGCGCGAAGGCATCCACTGCAACCTCACCCTCCTCTTCGGTTTGCATCAGGCCATCGCCGCCGCCGAGGCTGGAGTTACACTGGTCTCGCCCTTCGTAGGCCGCATCCTTGATTGGTACAAGAAAGATACCGGCAAGGACTTCCACGGCGCGGAGGATCCGGGAGTGATCTCCGTAACTCGCATTTATAACTACTACAAGAAATTCGGCTATACGACGCAGGTGATGGGCGCCAGCTTCCGCAACATCGGCGAAATTTGCGAGCTGGCCGGCTGCGACCTGCTGACCATTTCGCCGGCTCTGCTGGCCGAACTGGAAGCCGCCTCTGGCGAACTACCGCGCAAGCTGAATGCCGAAGCAGCCCGCGCGCTGCCGATGGAAAAGATCACTGTCGATAAGGCCGCCTTTGACGCAATGCACGCCGCCGACCGCATGGCCACCGATAAGCTGAAAGAGGGCATCGAGGGCTTTTCCGCCGCGCTGGTCAAGCTGGAATCCCTGCTCGCCAATCGGTTGGTCGAGTAATTGTAGCGCCGTGTATGACAGCGTCGGCTTTGTCAAGGCTCTTTTTCAGGCTT
>CAYVGW010000007.1:0-55459 GCA_964450895.1 uncultured Occallatibacter sp.
TTCTGCGAGAGGCTCAGAGTGAAATCCCTTGGGCCTACTCACCAAATTCAAACAGGAGTGCAAGTGGGAGACTAAAAAGTAACAAACGTGGACCGGGAGGTCCAGGCCACAGCCACCGGGAGGTCGGCGCTAGAGTTTCATGCTCCGTGGGTCGGTGGCGGCGGTGGAGAACTACTCTGTCACGGTACTAGGTCTTTGACCGTTGAATAATGTACCAACTTGGGGTGCCCCAGGTCCCGATTTTGGGACCTGGGAACCACAAACTCCATGTATAAAATCATGTGGTCAAAGACCTAGGATTACTTGTCGTCATCCTTGGGGATGTTATTCCCGTGGCAAGCCTCGCAGGCCACCGGTGTCGGCTTATAGAACAATACATCTTTTCCGTCCACTGGCTTTTTGAGGGTGTGGCAGGCCGAACAGGCGACATTTTGGTGTCCGCCCTTGAGCGAGAATTTTGTCTTCTCGTGATCGAAGAGCGAGGGCCTCCACTTATTGCTGTTGTGGCAGCCGGCGCAATCGATGCCGCGCGCGCCGAACTGGTCGGAATGCGGGTTCTCGTGGCATTCGCTGCAAACCGTGGGGGCGGCAGCGAACTGAACGTGCAGCAGAGTCAGCTCCATCTGCGGCGGCTTGTGGCACTCGGCGCAGGCTACGGCGCGATGCGAGCCTTCCAGCGGAAACTTGGTTTGCGCATGGTCAAACTTGGACAGCTCCGCCCATTCCTTGGTAGTGTGGCAGGCCTCGCACCCCATCGGCTTTCCCGCGCCGTCCGGCTTCGCCATGCGCTCGGCAAACTCGCCTTTGTGAATGTCCTCATGGCAAGCGGTGCAGGCCAGTTGCTTGAAGTGATAGACCGCAACCTTTGAGCCAACCGGCGGCTTGTGGCATTCGTTGCAAGCCACCGCCTCATGCCCGCCGGTGAGTGGCCAACGGGACTTCTGATGCTTGGCCAGCGTGTAGTTCGTTGTCTCAAAAGTGGCGCCAGTGTGGCACTGCTCGCAGCGATTGCTCCACGGAGCGCCGGCAAACTGGCCTTCGTGCTCGTCCTTGTGGCAATCCACGCAGAGGGCGAACTTTATCTTGTAGACGGTTTGCTTGCCGGCCGGGATGTGGCACTGCTCGCACTTCACCTTGTCGTGCGGAGAGACCAGCGGATACTTCGTCTTGGCGTGATCGGCCGCCGTAAAGGTGGACGGACTCCATCCCTTCACCGTGTGGCAGCTCTCGCACTTGCCGCCGTCGGTGCGTTTGGCAAACTGCCCGCTGTGCGGATCGGGCTTGTGGCAGTCGGCGCATTGCGCGTGCTCGACCGGCGCCTTGAAGTTCTCGCTCTTGTGGCAGGTGACGCAGTTGACCTCCAGATGCTTGCCCAGCAGCGGAAACTGCGTCTTCGAGTGGTCAAAGCTCGACGTGAAAGACGATTTCTTCCAGGTGTGCGTTGTGTGGCAGGAGCTGCAATCCTGCTTGAACTCGCCCTTGTGCGGGTCGGCGTGGCAGTTGGCGCAACTGGCGAACTTGATGCCCGCGTAGCGCGGCTGCCCGTCGTCTCCGGGGGTGTGACACTTCTGGCAAGCCGTGGTCAGGTGCATGCCTGTCAGCGGGTAGCGCGTCTTGGTGTGGTCAAAATGCTGTTCGTCGATCTTCGCGCCCTTCCATGCCGAGGTGGTGTGGCAGAGCGTGCAGTTCGGCCCAAAGCGCCCCTGATGCTTGTCCTCGTGACAGGTCAGGCAACTGGGCGAAAGGCCCATCCAGGTGTGGTTCAAGTCCTTGGTGGTCAGGTGGGCGCGCTCGGCGACCGAGATATGCGCCGCGGTGTGGCAGGCGCGGCAATCCACGCTGGCGTGCTTGCCGTCCAGCGTATAGCCCGTTTTGGTGTGATCGAAGCCCTTGGCCGTCGGCTCCCAGTGCAGCAGCGCAAAGTTCTCTCCGTTGTGGTCGGAGTGGCACTTGACGCACGCCGCGCCCGTCGGCCCTGCTTGCGGAAAGGTGGAGTGCAACCCCCTGTGCTGCTGCAACTCGGCGGCGATCTCCCGATGACACTCCAGACAGCGAAATGACGGCGTCTTGGCCGAGAACTCATGGCACTTGATGCAGTTGGACGATCCGTTCAGGTCTTTATGCGCACGGGCCAGCGGTCCCGGCGAAATTTGCGCACTCGCCCCTCCGCAAACCATCCCCAACAAGCAGGCGGCAACCAGCAAAACCACGCACCCCTGCAATCGGACCCCGCTCCAAGCGCGGAACCACGAAAATACTGCATTCCTGGGTCTATCCATTCAGCACCATCTTGTTCGCCTGATTGTTCTCAGCGATTTATCTTGTTCGTTCGCACATCGGCACACAGAGCCGGACTGAAAAGTCAGCCGGAAAACGAATGCGAAACACTACATTTTGTGCAGTTTGGGCCAGGGCAAGGAAGAAAACCGGGGAAATACAATGCCGCGCACACGCCATCCGGCGCAAAAAACTTCGGGGAATGTAGCTGGCGGGTGCAAGCCGCTCTAGCTGGAGTATGCCATTCCAGCGCCGTCTTGCGCAACCGCTCTTCAAGCAGGCCTCCAGCAGAGTTCTCAGTCACCGGTGGTGACGGAAATGGTCAATGGGCCAAGTGTGGCCGAGCGCCCGCCGGAGTCAATAGCCACGACGGTGACGGTGTGCGTACCAACAGAAAGCGAGGCCGCCGAAGCCAAAAGCTGGAAGCCGGAGTTGGCGTAGGCCGGCTTGCTGAAGTAGCTGGCCACATCGGGGCGGGCGAGGTCCAAAGTGGGCGTGCCGAAGAGGCTGCCGTCGATGTAGACTTTGACGCTGCCCAGCGGCGATCCATCGATGGGATCAGCCACCCATCCGCGCACCCGCAGGCTGTCGCTCTGGGAGATTGTTGCGCTGCCTGTGGCGCTGTCCACGGCGGCGTCCAGGTTTCCAACCGGCGGTCCACCGGAAACCGTGATAGTCAGAGGGCCAAGTGTGGCCGAGCGGCCGCCGGAGTCAATGGCTACGACAGTAACCGCGTGCGTGCCAACGGAAAGCGAGGCCGCCGAAGCCACAAGCTGGAAGCCCGAGTTGGCGTAGGCCGGCTTGCTGAAGTAGCTGGCCACATCGGGGCGGGCGAGGTCCAAAGTGGGCGTGCCGAAGAGGCTGCCGTCGATGTAGACCTTGACGTTGCTCAGCGGCGATCCATCCACCGGATCAGCTACCCAGCCGCGCACATACAGCGAGTCGGCTTGCGGAAGCGTGGCGCTGCCTGTGGCGCTGTCCACGGCGGCATCCAGGTTTCCAACCGGCGGTCCACCGGAAATCGTGATAGTCAGAGGGCCGAGTGTGATTGAGCGGCCGCCGGAGTCAATGGCTACGACAGTAACAGCGTGCGTACCAACGGAAAGCGAGGCCGCCGAAGCCACAAGCTGGAAGCCGGAGTTGGCATAAGAGGGCTTGCCGAAGTAGCTGGCCACATCGGGGCGGGCGAGGTCCAAAGTGGGCGTTCCGAAGAGGCTGCCGTCGATGTAGACCTTGACGTTGCTCAGCGGCGATCCATCCACCGGATCAGCCACCCAACCGCGCACATACAGCGAGTCCGTTTGCGGAAGCGTGGTGCTTCCGGTAACGCTGTCCGCGGCCACTTCAAGGTTGCCGAGGGGCGGGCCTCCTGTAACGGAAATGGAGAGCGGGCCAACTGTGGCCGAGCGCCCGCCGGAGTCAATGGCTACGACAGTAACCGCATGCGTGCCGGTGGAAAGCGAGGCCGCCGAAGCCACAAGCTGGAAGCCGGAGTTGGCATAGGCCGGCTTGCTGAAGTAGCTGGCCACATCCGGGCGGGCGAGGTCCAAAGTGGGCGTCCCGAAGAGGCTGCCGTCGATGTAGACCTTGACGTTGCTCAGCGGCGATCCATCCACCGGATCAGCCACCCAGCCGCGCACATACAGCGAGTCCGTTTGCGGAAGCGTGGTGCTTCCGGTGGCGCTGTCCGCGGCTATGTCCAGATTGCCGAGGGGTGGACCTCCTGTAACGCAAATGGAGAGCGGGCCGAGTGTGGTCGAGCGGCCGCCGGAGTCAGTCGCCACAACAGTAACCGCGTGCGTGCCGGTGGAAAGCGAAGCCACGGAAGCGACCAAGCTGAAGCCTGAATTAGTCCAGGTTGACTTGCTGAAGTAGCTGGCCACATCGGGGCGGGCGAAATCCAAAGTGGGCGTTCCGAAGAGGCTGCCGTCGATGTAGACCTTGACGTTGCTCAGCGGCGATCCATCCACCGGATCAGCCACCCAGCCGCGCACATACAGCGAGTCGGTTTGCGGAAGCGTGGTGCTGCCGGTGGCGCTGTCCGCGGCTACCTCAAGGTTGCCGATGGGCGGACCCCCCGTGACGGTCAGGGTAATGGGGGTGCTGCCTGTCAATGTGCCTGAGCTTCCAAGGACGGTTGCGGCATAAGTTCCAAGAGCCGCCACAGACGTCACAGTGAAAGTGAGGGTCGATCCCGCCGTGCTATTCGACACAGGAGTTACTGAGCTATCTGAGAAGACTGCGCTGACTCCACTCGGCAATCCAGTAACGCTGAGCGCAACGGCAGAGTCGAAGCCGTTCAAACTGGCAACAGTAACCGCACTTGTCCCGCAATTGCCCTGTTCAACACTGATGGACGCAGGCGAGTCGGACAAGGAAAACGCGGCAGGAGGCGGGTAAGATCCGTTGATTCTCCAGGCCCCGGAGCCGCTGGAGGAGGATACATAAAATCCATAACTTCCAGCCGGCGCACTGTAACTCAGATTGATGGATCCTGTGCCGCTTTGGCTGCTCACGACCTGATTCAACGAAACATTGATCAGTGAAATGCTCCAGCTTGCGCTGGATGGCGCGGTGAGGGTCGCAAGAATGGCGCCTGTCGCGCTCGTAAAGTCGGAAGTATAGGCGTACTGCCCGGGGGAGGCCAGGACGCCTGAGTAACAGATATTGCCAGTACAGGGAGCGCCAGTGCCGGCGCCCGAAAGTGTAACTCTCTGCGGGCTTGAGGCAGCGTTGTCTGTGATGGTCAGTGTGCCCGTTGCCGTCCCATCGGCAATCGGCGTAAACATGACCAAGACCGTACAACTAGCACCGGGAGCCAGCGTCGTTCCGCAGCCGTTGCTTTGTGAAAATACACCGCTCGCCGCAATGCCGCTGATCGTCAGCGTGCCAGTCCCCGTGTTTTGCAGCGTGACGGCCTGCGAACCACTGGTTGATCCGGTTGCCTGCGCGGTAAACGAAAGGCTGGACGGACTTAGTGTTGCCGTATAACTGGTGGGAACCACCGTCAGCGCGATGGGCGTATGATTCACCACGGATGCGGAGCTTCCGGTTACATTGATCGTAGCCGCGCCGAACGCAGGCGTGGATGAAACTGTAAGTGTCAGTACGGAGGTCGCGGCGCTGCCTGCCGATGGAGTTATCGTGCTTGGAAAGAAATTCGCGGTTACTCCCGAAGGCAATCCCGTGGCGCTGAGAGTTACCGGAGAATTGAATCCATTTACACTGGTGACGGTGATCGTGTTGGTCCAGTTATTGCCTGGCGACAGGGTGACCGCGGGAGGCCAGATGCCGGAAATGTCGAAAGTCGTAGCCGTGGTTGCATTGATATCGAAGGTCACCGCGCTTTCGCAGTAATCGGTGGGGCTGATATACGTCCCAACGTATTCATTGTCCCCGGCGCTCAAAGGAATGGAAGTGACCGCGTCGTAAATTCCCGTGGAATAAAAGTATCCATTCGGCCCTTTCCAGTACCATTCACCATACATGAATGGCACTGGGCTAAGATCAAGCTCCACCGATGCGGTGGTGGAAACGGTTGCGCTGGCCTGGGAACTCCAGTTTCCCCCATTCACGCTGATATAGGGAACCGCCGTGACCTGCGGCGAGCAACTGTTCGCGGGAATAATGTTAAACTCGAAGGGAACGCTGGCCGTTTGATCTCCTGATGTGGCCGTAACCACTACGGTATAGCTTCCAGCCTGAGCCTCTGAAGAAACAGTTAGTGTGAGATCGGTCATCGCAATGCCATTTTCCGCGGGCGTTACCGAACCAGGCGAAAACGCCGCGGTAACTCCGCTTGGAAATCCGGATGCGCTCATCGTCACGGCAGAGCTGAAGCTATAAAGGCTGCTCACAATTGCCGTATTTTTTCCGCTACCTCCCTGGGTGACGGCTAAAGCGGGTGTCGCCACCATCAATCCCGGTGATGCCCCGGTTTGCGCGGTAATGGCAAAGGATTGAGTGGACGCGCAGTTATTCGGTTCCACATAGACAGCCTCAAAGGTATTGAGGCCAGCGATTAAAGGAATGTTATAAATAGCTCGATCTGTTGACGAGACGGATGAGTATCCATTCGGACCAGACCACACCCAGGTTCCATTATCGTAATTTTCCGCATCCATATCAAGGCTTACGGGGGTATTCAAACCGACTGTCTCCGCCATGGCGACAAGCCAATTGCCGCTGTTCACTTCAATATAAGGCGCGGTTAGTGGAGCTATTCCCGCGCAGCTTGCGGCGCTGTTAACGACCATGACTGGAATCGTCGTGCTGTTGACCGCCGATCCCGATGTTCCTGTTACGGTGATTGTGTAGCTTCCAACTGCCGCGGCGGAGGATGCGGAGAGTGTAAGAGTTGATTGTGCAACGCCGTTCGAGGCAGGAGTCACAGAGGCCGGCGAGAATTGAGCTGTAACTCCACTGGGCAAGCCGCTCACGCTCAATGAAGCCGCGGAAGCGAAACCGTTCGCGCTTTGAACCAGAATCGCCTCCGGAAGGCTGCTGCCGCTCTGAGCTACCACGGCAGTAACAGGCCCCTGGACGTAAAAGCTAGGCGTCGAGTATTCGGTAATTACATAAGTCTGCGTTGTCTGGCACCCGCTGGTATTCGTGTAAGTAACTACATAGGTATTGGCTCCCAGGTTCAGCGATAGCGGGCCAATCCACCGATTTGACGAGCTGAACCCATTCGGCCCAGTCCAATTCCATGTTCCATTGCCCGCGGCGCGGGGAGCAAGATAGACGGTATCGAATCCGACGGGCAATGCAGGCACGCTGGCCGATGTTTCCAACAGCCACGTTGCCATATTGTCCAGGGTAAGCCTGCCAGTGACTGGGGTTTGTGTACAGGCTGATGGGCTGGCAAGATTGATTGTTGTCGTCCCAATCAGGTTGCCTGAAGTTCCGGTAATGGTAACTATAGACGGTGTTGAGAGAACATTGCTAGTGGAGAATGTTACTGTGCTGGGGGTTTTCGGAGAGGCTGTCGCGGGATTGAATACGACGGATACGCCGCTCGGCAGCGCGGATGTGCTGAGCGCCACATTCCCGTTGAAACCAAAATAAGATGATACTGAAATAACATCCGGCCAGTTGGCTCCGGGGCTGATAGTCGCGCCAGTTCCCGAACTGGTCAGCACGAAGCTCGGTGTATCGGCTCCAACCAGCGCGTTGATCAGGTTTTGGCCGGTCATGCTTCCCCATCCAGTTACCTCGTCATACCCGGCGCCCGCGGAGAAATTAGCCGGATCATAACAGTCAACCCAGTTGCAGTTGTTGATTCCGCTGGTAATATCATGAAAATCGGCGGCATAATTGGAAGGAGAACTTTCGGCAAGCGCATAAATAGATGGATTCAAGAATCCCATCGGCGCCTTTCCCGCGGACGCGGCCTGTTGATTGACCAATGCGAGAAATCCCGCCCAGCGCGGAGAAGCAAAGCTGGTCCCTCCCCAATCGCCGCATTCCCCCATGCTGCAGTTATAACTGTTCGTATCGCCATCGGCGGCAACGTCGGGCGTATTGCGAATGGTGGAGGAGAGACCGGAGTTGCCGGCCGCATAACTCGCCAGCCCATTCTGATAGGAGGGAAGCGCGAATCCATCGCTGCCTGGCCCGCCCGTGCTCTGGCTCCATGCAGTTTCCGAAACCCATGAGCCGAGAGGGCCGCTTGTGACAAGGTCGGTTCCCCCCACGGAAGTTATATAGGCATCATCTCCTGGATAGGGGTAGGGCGTTCCGTACCAATAGGCTCCGGAGTCTCCCGATGCGACGAACATGGTTTGTCCCTGAGCCGCAAATTCCATGAAGATTGGATCGTCGGCCGTGGCGTTATTGCTCCATCCCCAGGACGTGCTGAGTTGCTTGGCTATATTGTCCACGGCCATCTGGTTGAACATATCCACATCGGAGCCGCTGCTGTTGTAGACGATGATCTGCGAAAGGCCGGGCGCCATTCCAATCGCCGCCACTATGTCCAGCACCGCTTCGCCATCATTATCTCCGAGCGGAGTGCCGCCATCAATCATTACATTGTTGATGGGAATCGTATAGGGACCGCCGCCGCCTTCCGGTGTATAAGTCAATGTGTAGTTATCACCGTTCGCGGTGGCCGTGGCTTCTCCGTAAAAGCTCAACACAACATCGTTGATGTCATATCCCTGATATTCGACCAATCCCACGGCCTGGCCGGAGCCAGACAGCGGACCATTGCCGTAATAGGCGGCGCGAATATCCTTGGCCAGCATCGCCTGGTTTGGTCCCGACCCAGTAAAATCGCTGGCATTTCCGCGCTGCTCCAGGCCCGGCGCGGCCTTGCTCGCCTGTGAATGCGGCCGCGCGAAGTTATCCAGGCCGGCGATGTGCGATATCTTAACGCTTAAATCGAGAGAGGGCGCGGAATCTGCCGCATAAAAGGTCCTGCCTTCGGTAGGATGCTGATAAGCCTTCATCGTGACATGAAAGGCCTTGTTGACCTGCTGCACGCTGCCGTTGACGCTTACCAGCATTCGATTCCTGGGCGTATTCGTAACGGTAAAGCCATTGCTTCTGGCGTAGTCGATGACTGCCAGGAAATCCTCTTCCGACGGGCCGAATTGTTCCGTGAACTGCTCAACGGTCAGATATTTGTGGTAGTCCGGGCTGGACGAATCCTGAAGCTTCTCCAGAAAACTCTGCAATTCGTCCAGGTTGCGCAGCGGAAGCATGATCGAAAGTTGTAATCGCTGATCGGCGGGCAAAACACTGATCGGCTTGGCTTGCTGTTGCGCAACTTCCGGGCGGAGACCGCTCTGCACCACCTGTAGAGTTCGCTGGGCTTGACCAGAGACGGAGAACAGCATAAATTCCAGCGCGCATGCAACTCTGGCGAAATTCCATTTCAAGCCGTATCTCCGTCTCATAATTCTTGCCTCCGATTCATCTTTATCGGCTGATGCAATGGGCGCCCATCGCATTGCGACTGAGGTTGAATCTTGAAGCCGTGCCGAGCTGCTTTCCCCGTCAGATCAGAAGTTGGCTGTGGGAGCAGGTTTCTCCGGCTATATAGATGCGCTTCGGCAGTTGCGCTGAGTCGAAGAGGCCTTTGTGCAAGCACAAGAACGCGAATGTAATGTGACCTTTGTTTCCGGGATAACTAACCACGAACCTGCAGACCGGTCCGTGACTGGAGGAAGATATTCCATCGAATAAGCGAACGTGGGCCAGAAGGCCCACATTACAGCCGGCCGGGAGGCCAGCGCTACATTTCGAGATGGTACGTTATTATTCGCTCATAGACCTGCGGACTGAGGGGCTAGGTTGCCGGTTGGGGTTCGTACTTCCCCACCCATTTCACATGGAACGTAAAATGGATGGGGCACGGAGTTGCCTGTAGAAGATATGCCTTAATTTCTCCTTTACGCTACCAGGCATCCTTCGCTTTCTGCTGCTTCGACCAGAGATAGTCGGCAATCCGGTGGATGTCTTCGTCGCTCAGGACGCTTTTCCAGGACGGCATGTAAAGCGGGGGAGTGGGACCGGCGGTATTGTCCAGCGGAGGCACGCGGCCATTACGGATGATGGCGATGACCTCGTCCTTGGTGTAGTCGTCGGAGACGTGCAGCAGCGACGGCACTTCGCCGCCCTGCGCGTTGGGATTGGCCACGCCGCCTTGCAGTTCTGTTCCGTGACAGCCCACGCAGCCGAAGCGCGAGAAGTTCTGCTTGCCCGCCTCGATGGCGATCTCCTCCGGCGTGGCGGCGCTCTTCTTGCCGGAGAGAATCAACTGCGCGTCCTCGGCCGTGGCGGAGGAGAGATAGGCCACCAGCGCCTTGCGGGCGTTGGTCTCCAGATCGTACTGCGGCATACTGCTGCCCGGATAAACCAGCTCTGGATTCACCAACTGCTCGTCCAGCCACTCGATGGAGTGGCGCTTGGTGACGCCCAGCAGGTCTGGAGCGGTCTTGGCGCCCACGCCGCCGATGGCGTGGCAGTTGAGGCAGTTTTTCTCGACAAACAGTTGGCGGCCAAACTCCGGGCTGGGAATCAGGCGAAGGCTGGAGAAGAAGCTGCCCATCTCTTCGTTGGTGAGCGAAAGCATGTAGTACGTAAGGTCGCGCGCCTGCTCCTTGCTGAAGTGGAAGTCGGGCATCGCCGATCCGGCGGAGACCGCGCTGGGGGTGAGGAAGTGCCGCTCCAGCCACTCCGGCGCGCGGCGGTTGGCGCCTTCCGCGGTCAGGTCGGGGCCGATGCTTCCGCCCACGCCATTCAGCTTGTGGCAGCCGCGGCAGCCTTGCGTTTCAAAGAGGCGGCGGCCCTCAGTCAGCTCCGGCACGCCGGGGACTTCGCCTTCCTTGTGGCAGCGGCCGCAGGAGGCGCGGATGTACTCCTTGGAGAGCAGCGGATTGGGCCAGAAATCGACCTTGCCGTGCGCATCCTCTTTGGTCGTGGCCAAGCCCTGCCCGCCATGGCAGATGGTGCAGCCGAACTTGGAGGGAACGTGCGGCCCCAGGTTGGCATGATAGCGGAACGGCTCCGGCGCATTCTTCATTGTCGGATCTTCCACGCCCAAGTGGCAGGTGGTGCAGCGGTCCACGCGCTGCAAGCCGGGCAGAAGAACCTGGTGAATCTCCGGCGGCGTGGCCAGCACGGCGGCCTTGGTGATGGCGTTCGGCTCCTCCTGCGCCTCAAGCTGCAAGAAAGCGCGCTGATAGCCCTTCCACGACGGCGTATTGGCCTGCCACGCGGCGGCCACGATCAGAAGCAGCGCCATAAAACTGAGTGCGAAGAAAATCTGTTGCAGTCTGCGTTCCATTACTCCGCACCTCCGGCGACATGAACCCACGGTGGAACCAGCGCCCAGCCTGGTCCGCGGAAGAAGGTTCCGATAACGATCAAGGCCAGGTTAGCGACAACAAAAATGGTGAAGAGCCAGAGAATTAGCTTGCGGTCGCGGAGCCGCCGGCTGGGATTGCGGTCCAGGTACGGGATGGCCAGCAGAGCCAGCACCATCAGCGCCGGGGCCACCACGCCGCCCAGCAGCGCGGAGTGGCTCACCAGCTCCTGCAAGCCCAGAAAGTACCACGGAGCCTTGGCCGGATTGGGTGTCTTGGCCGGATTGGCCAGCTCCTCCAGCGGCGCATTCAAAAACAGCGACATGGTCATGATGGTGGTCACGGTCCCCATCAGCACCACCGCCTCGCGCACAAAGGCATAAGGATACGAGAAGACTGTATCCTCCTCCTCTTCCGGAGTCACCGTCTCGAAGATCGGCTTGCCGCTCACCACTTCCATCAGGCCGTAGGTCTTGTTCTTCGACGCGGCGGCGGCTTGCAGCGGAGCAGCCTGCGCGGGTGCGCCGATGGTGACCAGCGCCTCCGTCTTCCCCGTGAGCTTCCACAGCGGCCGCGAAAGCCCGCCGTCCTTGCGCACGCGCCAGAAGTGGACGATGGTAAACAGAATCATTGCGGCCGGCAGCACGGCCACGTGCAGCACATAGAAGCGAATCAGAGCGCCTTCGCCGACGCTGTGCCCGCCCAGCAGCAATTCACGCAACTGCCCGCCGATCAGCGGTGCATAGCTGCCGATGTTGGTGCCGACGGTGATCGCCCAGTAAGCCAACTGATCCCACGGCAGCAGATAGCCGGTGAAAGAGAGGCTGAGCGTAATCAGCAGCAAAAAGACGCCGATCACCCAGTTGAACTGGCGCGGCTTCTTGTACGAGCCGGTATAGAAGACCCGGCACATGTGCAGAAAGACGCAGATGACCATGCCGTGCGCCGCCCAGCGGTGCATATTGCGCAGAAACGGCCCCATGAAAACCGCAAATTGCAAGTCCTTCATGTCCTGATAGGCCTGCTGCGGATAAGGCCGGTAATAGACCATCAGCGCAATGCCGGTGGTGAGCAAAATGAGAAAGAGAAAGAAAGTGATAAAGCCCAGGTAAAAGGTATGCCTGAACTTCATGTTTTCTTTCTTCACCTTGGCGGGATGAATATGCAGCCACACGTTGAGAAAGACCAGCTCGGACTTTCCCTTGTCGGTGGAGAGCGGATCCCGCCGCACAATTGATTGCCAAATCTCGCGTATCAGATTCATCATTTACACCATCAGCCGGTAAGTGGGCGGGACGATCTTGTCCTTGTCGACGCGAAGCTGTCCATCGCGAGCCTGTGTCACTTCAAACCAATCCAGCGCGCGCGGCGCGGGGCCGTGCTGCACCGCGCCGTCCGCGCCAAAGACGCTGCCGTGGCAGGGGCAATGGAAGCGCTGGTCGCTGGAAAAATGCGCCACCGTACATCCAAGATGCGTGCAGACCGCGCTGGCCACCGAAAAGCCCTTCTCGCGGTCGCGGAAGACAAAGATCTTTTCCTCGACCAAAAAGGTTGGAGGGCCAAAGGGAAAGTCCGCCGGGCTGCCGATCTTGAAGGCTTGCGGCGGCTCATAGAAAACGCTGGGCATCAGGTACCGCACCACGGCGGCCAGGCTGACCCCAACTCCGGAGACAATCGCGCCCACGCCGACCGCGCCCCAACTGATCTTGAAAAACTCTCTTCGATTCATATCCCTCGCACCCTCACTCAAAGACTTCCCGTTCCTGTTGTTCCAGAGCCTCCATGGTGATGGCCCCGGTCGGGCACCGCTGGGAGCAGAGTCCGCAGCGAATGCACTTTTCTTCGTTCTTGATGATCGCGCCCGCCTGACCGGCTTCCAGCTCGATGGGATGCACTCCGTAGCGATTCTGAATCAGCGCGTCATAGCGCGCATCGCCGTGAACCTGCACCAGATCCACCAGCCGCAGGCAGCGCTCTGGGCAAACATCCACGCAGCCTGCGCAGAGAATGCACTTGGAGCCGTCAAAAATCGTATTCACCTGGCAGTTCAGG
Source organism: uncultured Occallatibacter sp. (assembly GCA_964450895.1). GTDB lineage: Bacteria > Acidobacteriota > Terriglobia > Terriglobales > Acidobacteriaceae > Telmatobacter. The sequence continues at coordinate 13,143 of CAYVGW010000007.1, forward strand.
CAGCGCAATCCCTCCGCGCGCCCCTGCTCCTCGTCAAAGCCCAGCTCCACTTCGGCAATTCCGATGCGCCGATTGGCCGCCAGAACCGGCATCTTCTGCCGCGGCGTCGAAAGGAAGCCGCGCGGCATCTCCCAGTTGGGCAGAATGCGGAAGCGGCTCAAAACGGTCTTCTTCGTCTTGCCGCTCAGGTGGACGTGAATCGAGCGCGCTGCCTTGTGCCCGTTGGCCACGGCCTCGACCAAAATGCGCGGCCCAAAGGCCACATCGCCGCCGGCAAAGACGCCCGGAGCCGTGGTCATCAGGTTTTCGTCGATCTTCAAGATTCCGCGCGGCGTCACCTGCACGCCCTCTTCGCCGCTGAGGAATGAGAGGTCCGCCTGCTGCCCAATGGCCAGAATCACGCTGTCGCAGGGGATGATCTTTTCCTCGTCGCTGAAGGCGGGATTGAAGCGCCCGTTTTCGTCGAAGACCGTCAAACAGCGGCGCACCTTCAGGCCGGTGACCTTGCCGTTTTCGCCGACAATCTCCTTGGGCCCCCAGCCGTTTTCCACGGCGATGCCTTCATGCTCGGCCTCGTCCACTTCGCCCTTCCACGCCGGCATCTGCGCGCGCGATTCCAGGCTGACCAGCTCCACCTCTTCCGCGCCGGAGCGCATCGCCATGCGGGCCGCGTCGAAGGCCGGCTGCAAGCCCTTGGCGTCTTCATCCAGCTCCGCTTCAGGGAAGCTCAAGCTCTCCTGCACCAACCGCACTGCTGCCCGCGCCACGTCGATGGCCACGTTGCCGCCGCCCACTACCACCACGCGCTTGCCCAGCTCGATTTCAAAACCCAAATTGACGTTAATTAAAAAATCAATACCGTTGTAAACACCCGCCAGATGCGCGCCGGGAATGCTCAGCTCGCGGCCTTTGTTGAGGCCCGTGGCCAGCAGAACCGAGTCGAACTTCGAGCGCAGATCGGCAAAGGATAGATCCCGGCCCAGCGTCACGCGCGTGTGCAGCGTAACTCCCAGCGCCAGAATGTTATCCACTTCCATCTTGATGATCTCGCGCGGCAGCCGGAACTGCGGGATGCCCAGATAAAGCATTCCACCGGGAACCGGGGCCGACTCGAAAACTTCAACCTCGTAGCCCAGCAGCGCCAGATCATGCGCGCAGGTAAGGCCGCAGACGCCCGCGCCCACAATGGCGATGCGCTTGCCGCGCTTGACCGGGGCGGGCAGCTTCTTGCGCGCCGGATCGTGGCCCATGCCCAGGTTGTGGCGATCCGTAGCGTAGCGCTTCAAGGCGCAGATGGCGATCGGTTCGTCGATCTTGCCGCGCCGGCAGTTATCCTCGCAGGGATGCGCGCAGATGCGCCCCAGAACGTATGCAAAGGGGTTGGGCGCGCGCGCAAGAAGATAGGCTTCCTCGTCGCGGGAGATTCCAATCGCCTGAACATAGCGCCCGCACTCCGTATGAATCGGACAGGCGGAGCGGCAGGGGATATTCTTGTCGAAATACTCCTGGTCCGGGACAGTAATGGAATAACTCATGGTTTCCCCGTTCTGACGATTCTTTCCATAAAAATTGACTTGCAAACAGCATTCTTCCGCAAAAAGCCCCGGCGAGCCATTTCAAACTCGCCGGGTTTTCAAATTGGCCACATAATAAGTCGCCTCCGGCCAACTGAAAAGCAAATGCGCGCTCCAGGTCCGTAACCGCGGGATTTTGTAATCATTCCCAGGAATCTGGGTGCCCCAGGTCTCGATTTTGAGACCTGGGAAACCATCAAACTATACGGTCACGGTATCAGTGCTGTTGCGCCTTCAGCTTCTCGATCTCCTCATCGCTCAACGCCTTGGAGAAGGCCGACGGATTCTTGTCCTTGCGCGTCTCCTGGTCGTATGCGAGAAATTCGTAAATCGTCTTGCCCTGCGCGTCGCTGATGCCGGAGTTCGGCTTGTGCATCATGCGCTTCACGTAGCGGCTCCACTCCGGCGCGCTCATCGATGTGTTGATCGGACGTGCGATGGTGTGGCACTTCGAGCACTTGTCCACAAAGACCTTGTACCCCTTCTGCTGCTCCGCCGGATAGCCGGAGACGTTGACCTTGTCCGGCCCCTTGTCCTGCGGGAGCGTTACGTTGCTGCTCTGCGCCAATAAAAGCAAGGGCGCCGCGATGCAAACCACGGTTACTGCGCGAATAGCCTTGTTCATTTCTCTCTCCTTACCACATGTACCGGATGTCCAGCTTGAAAAGTTTGTCGGTGGTTCCCAGTAAGCCCACCGGGTCGCCGTCGTGCTCCTGGTTATAGGCCGCGCGCAGCACAATGTTGCCCAGCGGAGTCAGCGCGCGTTCGCCGCCAAAGCCCCAGGCTTGCGTGTGCATGGTTGGGTTGCTCCCAATGGTTTGCAGCGAATGGTCGTAGCGGGCCATCAGCACCGTGCCCGTCTTCCAGTAATAATCCGCTTCGCCGCGATAGGTGTTCGCTGTGTAGTGCGTCAGCGGATCGGTCTGCAACCCCTGCCAGTCGTCCTGCCCGTGAATGAAACCGCCCAGAAGATCGAGCTTGTCGAAGAAAAGATAGTTCGCGAAGGCGCCCACGCGATAGAAGGTGGGCCGGAAGGTAAACTGGTCGGTCGTACCCGCGTTCTGGATCTGATCCTTCGATCCGCGATAGGCCATGAAAGTCACTCCGCCGTCCGGTCCAAACCAGTAATCGGCGTCCACCCACACATCCTTCGAGTTCTTGGTCGAGGCATTCAGAATCTCGCTGCCATCCGCATTCAATCCGTTGGTCACCTTGGCGGAGACAGCAAAGACATTCTTGAAGTAATTCGAGGCCCAGGTGTAGCCCACATCCACGCCCACCGGATGCTGATCCAGCGTGAAGCTGATGGGATCAACATTGGTCAGCGTGTACGCCGGATCGGAAAAGAGGTTATAGAACATCGCCGCGCGCGTTCCCTCGCCCTCCTGCATGTGCATCTCGCCGGCCTTGACGAAGTAGCTCGAGTTGGCTTTGCCGCCGGTGTACACGCCGAAGCCCTGCTCCAGCCCATTGCCGCCATCCTGATACATCTCGTAGTGGCCAAAGTAGGAGAAGCCCGTCTCCGGAATCGCGCCGGCCGCAAAGAACGCCGCCTCGTCCAGATTGAAGCTGGAGGTGGTCGAAGTCGCCGTCGCAGGCGTCGCTCCAGTCTCCGCAATGTTCTTGTCGTCGGTCACGCTGGCCTGAAGAATCACCGCGAACGCGTGGGTCAGGTTGAACTTGATGTCTGTGTCCAGCGCGGCAACCTTGGGCGCGGGCTTGGTCCCGTCCATCTCGTCCGGCGGCATCCGGTAGCCCAGCCGCTTGAACATATAACCGTTCTTGTTCAACGCCGGTGGAATGGTGTGGCAGACGTAACACTTCACGCCATATTTGCGGGCAAATGCGGGAATCGCATGCCCCGGCTGCGGCACAATCAAAATCAAGCCGATTGCTGTCAGAATTGTCTTAACGCATGAGGACCAGAGTTTCATCGTAGGAGCTCCTGCCTCTTTACTGAGCAAATCGCGCGCCAAAGTGTGCATTGTCTTGAATCTACGACTTGCAGCATTGCTCCGGGCAATCTGGGGAATTCAATCCTCGCATTCCAGTCCCATTTGGGGATTCAATTCCCCAGCTCGGTCGTTTCTATCCTTTTTCAGCAGCGCATAAAACGTCTTCCGGTCTACCCCGGCCTCGCGCGCCGCCGCGCTCACATTTCCACCGCACCGCGCCAGAACCGCCTGCGCATACGATACTTCAAAGCTCGCCAAATACTGCTCCCGCGCCTCCTTCCAGGGCTGCGCGGAAAGCCCGGAGACAGCCGCCGGCGCCGGCGGAAAATCCTCCGCCAAATCCTCCGCTCCCAGCTCGCCGCCCGGATGCAGCGCCGCCAGCCGCTCCATCGCGTTCTTGAGCTGCCGCACATTCCCCGGCCAGCGCTCCCGTAGCAGCGCCTCATAAAATTGCGGCGAACCCGACAGGCTCTTCCCGTAGCGCCGGGAGAATTTCTCCAGAAAGAAGCGCGCCAGCGCGGGAATATCCTCCGGCCGCTCGCGCAGCGCCGGCAGCTTCACCGTCACCACGCTCAGCCGGTAGAACAGCTCCTCGCGAAAGCCGCCCGCCTTGATCTTGGCCTGCAAATCCTGATTGGTGGCGCATAGAATCCGGCAATCCACCTTGACCGTTGCCAGTCCGCCCAGCCGCCGCAACGCCCGTTCCTCCACAAAGCGGAAGAGCCGCGTCTGCAACTCCACGCCCAGGTCGCCAATCTCATCCAGAAACAGCGTTCCGCCGTCCGCCGACTCGATCAACCCCTTCTTGGTCCGCTCCGCCCCGGTGAACGCCCCGCGCTCATAGCCGAACAGCTCGCTCTCAATCAGCGATCCCGGCATCGCGCTGCACTCCACCGGCACAAACGGCCCATCCTTTCTGCGGCTATGCTCATGCAGAAAGCGCGCCGTCACCTCCTTGCCCGTGCCACTCTCGCCCAGAATCATCACTGTAGCGTCGGTGGCTGCCGCGCGCCGGCATTTGTTCATTTGGTCCAGCATCAATGGGCTGCGCGTCTCCGCCGCCTCCGTCTCGCCCAGCGCCTCCAGCCGCCCTTTCAGCGTCTCCACCTCGCGCTCCAGCTTCGAGTGTTCCAGCGCCCGCCGCGCCACCAGCAGCAGATCGTCGCGCTTGAAGGGCTTTTGCAGATAATCGAAGGCCCCGTTGCGCATCGCCACCACCGCGCCCTCCACCGACCCAAAGGCCGTCAGAAAGACAATCGGCAGCCCCGGATGCGCCTCATGCAGCCGCTGAAAGACCTCTTCGCCGCTCATCCCCGGCATCCGAATATCCAGCAACACCAGCTCCGGCGGGTTGGCCAAACACTCCGTCAGCCCCTTCACCGGATCGGTAAAGACCTCCACCGCCATCCCCGGCAGGCGCAGCATCCGCTGTATGTTCTCGCCCAGCGCGGCTTCGTCGTCGATGACCACAATCCGGCTCACTCGCTCGTCCCTCCTGCAAACCAGTGGTATGGCTGCCCGCGTGTGAAGCGCGCCGGGGGCAGTTCGATCACAAAGCTCGCCCCCCCGCCCTCCCGGCTCTCATAGCGGATGCGCCCATCATACATATCCAGCAGGCTGGCCGCCAGAAATAGCCCTAGCCCAAGCCGCTCCCGCCCGCTGCTGTGCGAGACAAACGGCTCAAAAAGATGCGCGCGAATCTCCTCCGGCACCCCCGGCCCGTTGTCCTCGATCCGCGCCACCACCTTGGCCCCCGCCGTGCGATAAGCCTCCAGGCGTACCCACACCCGGCCCTCCTCGCGCCCCTTCAGCGCTTGCAAGGCGTTGCACAGCAGCCCGCGCGCCACCTCGGCAATCACATGCTCCGGCACATCCACCCGCGGCGCCTCGGCAATCTCCTCCACCAGGCTCACCCCCTGGCTCTTCGCCTGTGCTTCCAGCGCCTGAAGCGTCTCTCGCAGAGCCTTTTGCGGCTCCGAGGCCTCAAAAACCTCGCCGCCCCGCTCCCGCCGCAGCGCCTGCAAGAGCGTGGTGGCGATCTGGCCCATATAGCGCGTCTCTTTCAGCATCTGCTCCAGATCGGCGCAGAGGGCGGCGTCCTCCTTGCGCTCCTCCAGCAGCACCTCGATCCGCCCAGCCACAATCGCCAGCGGATTATTGAACTCGTGCATGAACCCGGCGGTAAACTGGCCCAGTAGCGTCAACTGATGCGAGAGCCGCGCCTGCCGGTCGGCGGCCTTCAGCTCCTCCCGCAAGCGGTTGGTGCGGAAGCGCACCGTCTCCAATTGCAATTTCAGTTGCGCCGCCTCTTCCTCGGCTCGTGCAACTTGCGCCAGCAATCGGCTGCGCCGCCCACGCAAAAAAAGCAGTGCAGGCGCCGGCGCGACCAGAACAGCAGCGATCAAAGCCGCGAATCTGGCGGCTGTCGAGCCGGGAAAGCCCTGATAGAAGAGTCCCAGAAGCGGCAGAACCCAAAGCCCGCTCGCCCAGAGCAATGGCCGGCCCAGCTCTGTCGAGCGCTTGCGTTCATCGACTTTTCCCGGCTTCACTGGCATATCGCTCAAGTGTAGAGCTTCCAGGCTGGTAACTCACCTCTATCCATCCACAAAATGATGGGGCGCCCATCCTTTCGCGCACTTGGCGAAAGGGTGAGTAGCCACGAACCCAAACCCGTCGCTATGTAACAGCGCACGACTTCAAAGGCTGCGGAAAAACTCAATTCAAGCAGGTTTTGTAAGAAGGGCACGACTTTAGTCGGGCCGCAAGACGCTGATAATAAAGGATGGGCTTCAGCCCCTGCGGGATGTCTTTCGAGGGTTTCACGCAAATTCAGCCCTTTTTCCGCAGCCTCTTCAGTTGTACCGCAAGAGTCTCCGCAAAAATTCCTGCAATTTAGCCCATGTGGCATCGGAATGATTGAAAACAAATACACTCAGAGGCTAAAGCCCGACTCCATTATGAGCATCTCTGAAGTCGTGCCCTGACGATTCTGTGGGCCGAGAATGTCGATGAATCGATAAACGTCTATTGAAACGATTATTTGCTACAATGCAGCAAGAAATAGCAAATATTGCTCGATTGAAACACGAGGTTGCCGCCATGCCGGAGATTCATAAAGTCAGTATCGCCTTGACCGGGGAGCAGATCGGCGCTCTCAAAGCCGCCGTTGCCACCGGAGAATACGCGACGACCAGCGAGATTGTGCGCGAGGCGATCCGCGACTGGCAATTCAAGCGCGAGTTGCGCATGGAAGACTTGAAGCGTCTGCGCCAACTCTGGGATGAGGGCAAGGCCAGCGGCGCCGCGACGCCGGTTGACTTTGACCGTGTGCGGCGCGAGGCGAGATCGCGGGTGCAAAACGCCGTGGAGAATCAAGCCCTTGCGAGTTGAACTTCTCTGGACTCCGCAGGCACGCGAAGATTTGATTGAGATTTATACCTGCATCGCTCTCGACAACTCATCCGCAGCGGAACGCATCTTCGATGCGATTGAGGCGAAGGCAGGACTGCTTGCCGATCACCCTCGGCTGGGTGTGCGGCGTCCAGAAATTCGCCCGTCCACTCGTATGCTGGCCGAAAGAAAGTACCTCATTCTGTATGAAACACATCCTGACAGCAATGACGGTGAAATCAACTTTGTCGAAATCGTAAGAATCGTGGACGGACGGCGAAACTTGAAAAATCTCCTCTGATCCCTATGGGTGAATGGCGCATCCTTGATCCGCCCAACCACTGATGGTGCAGAAGGCAAGCCGCGCTAAGCCGCCTGTGCGCGAGCCTTGGCGGCGTCCTCGGAGTCTAGGCGGATGGTGGCGGGAGTGGGCGCGGAAGCCTGTTGCGGTTCCGGGAAGGGAATGCCCTTCTCGGCACAGAGACGGCGGATACCGCCACGCTTGAGGCGTCCCTCTGCCGCGGCTTTCTCAAACTCGTCTGCAATTAACTCCTGATTGTCGAACCACCACTTGGCTTCTTCATCCTCATTGGCAAACTTTGGCAGCTTGAAAGCACTCATCTTTGTTCCACCTTTGATCGCAGATAGATCAGTTTGAATCGCCGAATTGGTTCATACGCCGTGACAATTCTGAATCTCTCGTCGCGCATGGTAAGAATGACCTGAAGAAATCTGCCCTGAGCCGTTTCGCCGATGTAGGTCCACCGGCCTTCACCGTTCTCGCTCCACTCAAAGTCCATCTCCAAGGGATCATCGAGCATTGCCTCTTCGGCTTCCTCTGGGGTCACGTCATGCTCGGCAATGTGGCCGATGTTCGCATCGTCCCAATCGAAGAGCGCGTCGTTCATGCCTCCTCAACTTCCCCGGCCAGCAAAATCAGTGTAGCCACGTTGCAGCTATTCTGCAACTCACTCCACTACCAGGCAGAGCTGAGCTTTGGCGGCGGGGTCGAGGCGGACGAGTTCGTCGGCTCCGTTCTCGACCACGCCGCTGGCTTTGACGCGATAGCGACCGGGGGCAAGGCCGGGGAAGTGGAAGCCGCCTTCCTCGTTGGTGCGCGTGGTGGCGATGGGCGTCTTGTCTCCAGGATGGAAAAGTTCAACGAGCATCCCTTCGATGGGCGTACCGACGTTGGTTTCGCCCGCCCAGCCGGCAATATCGGGGCCTACAGTCTCTTCGTAGGTTTCTTGATGGCTGACAGGGTCTTCGACCTGCTGGCCTTCGGAGCAAGGAAAATTCACCATCAATTCCCGGTTGTGAGTTACCGGAGCAACTTCGATGTAGTCGAACGCAGCGCGATCATTTCCGTCGGGAATGACGCGAATGCCGATTACGTCTCCGGGACTCAACCAGACGCCATGAATCAAATGCCGCATTGAGTTGTCGCCATGAGGCCGGTTTGAAGGCAGCTCTGTGTCTGCCGTCCACCAGAGACCTATCGGACCCAAGCGAAGGGCACCATTCGTTTCCAATCCGAATTTGGCCTGACCGGGCTGGAGGTCGAAGTACTGAACGGTAATATCGTACTGGCCTGATCCACCGCTCCAAGTCCACTCAGCCTTGCAATATGGCTTTTTGTCGGTTGCAGTCCGCGGCTCATCGCAACTGACAGCCTTCCCGCCCGACGCGTCCTCCCACGGATTCACATCGATGATCTTGTAGCCGGTGAGCCGCGCGTCTTCGGCCTCTAGGCGGCCGGGATAATGCCCGGCGCGGCCCTTTTCATCAGGGATTCCGCTGAGTTTCAAAAAATACTGCACAATCGCATCGCGCCAGACGATGGCGTGGCCGGCCTGGTAGCGCAGCCGGTCGCGGACCTGCTCGTAGAGCGGCTGGTCGATCTTGCCTTCCAGCTTGGCCCACGCGCGGGCGAACTCCGCCGCCTGCTCCGCGCCCTCGTAGTGGCTGTCGTAGAGGGACTGAATCACCGTCGTGCCGGAGTGCAGCTTGTAGCTGTACGGCACATGATGGAAGAAGAGCAGCAGCTCGTCCGGCGTGGTGGCAGGGTTCTCGTAGAGCTTGGCCACCTCCGGCGGGTACTGGCCCGCGTAGCCAGTGCCGGTGGCCACGCTGCGGTCCATGCCCACGCCGTCTTTGTCGGCGCGGTGCCACTGGCCCCAGCCGTTCTTCTCGCTCGATTCGATATTCGGGCCGTAGTGCGAGCCGGTAATGTCGGTCAGCGTCTGCAATCCCAGCGGGCCGGTGTAGTTCTCATACGCCGGCCAGGACTCCATCAGCATCTTCACCACGGTTTGCACAACTTCCGGGTCGTTGCTGACCGTCTGCCGCGTCCACTCCGCTGCGATCTCCTCGGCCGAAAGATCGGGATTCCAGGCCAGCCGCCCAAAGGCGTAGAGGTTGGCTAGCGCCAGCGGCGAGCCGAGCCACGCGTCGCGCCCCACTCCGGCGACGGCGACCATTCCACCCAGCGGCCGATGGATGCCTTTGCCCGCGATGATCTCCTTGACCGGCGTGGACTGGCCGTCCGCGCGCAGATCGAAGTCCAGCACCTGCTTCCACATCGGGGCCAGATAAACCAGATGGCGCTGCTGGCCGGTGTACTCCTGGGTGACTTCCACCTCCATCGCCGTATTGGTCTTCTCCAAACCGGCAAAGAGCGGCGATACAGGCTCACGCGCCTGGAAGTCGATGGGGCCTTCTTTGATCTGAACAATCACGTTCTCGCCAAATTTCCCGTCCAGCGGGTGGAAGATGTCGTAGGCGGCGCGGGCGCGGTCGGCCTTAACGTCGCGCCAGTCCAGGTGGTGGTTATAAACGAAGGCGCGATAAAGCACGATGCCTCCGTGAGGCTCAAGCGCCGAGGCCAGCAGGTTGGCGGCGTCGGCGGGGGTGCGCCCGTAGGTGGCTGGGCCGGGCTGACCCTCGGAGTCGGCCTTCACGGTAAAGCCGCCAAAGTCCGGGATCAGCGCGTAAATCTCGTTCGTCTTGGCTGTCCACCAGGCGCGCACCGCCGGGTCCAGCGGATCGAAGGTTGCGAGGCCACCAATCTTCTGCGGGCTGGCAATGTCCACGCTCATCGCCAGCCGCACGCCCCAGGGACGCAGCTCGTCTGCCACGCGCGCCAGTTGCTTCTGATGCTCGGAGTCCAGCAGGTGGGGATCGGCATTGACGTTGTTGATGTTCACGCCGTTGATGCCCACCGAGGCCAGCAGACGGCCGTACTCGCCCGCCGGAGCAAGATCCTCGCGGACATTGCCGCCCTCAAAAAAGATCGACCGCCCCGCATAACCGCGCTCGATCGAGCCGTCCGGGTTGTCCCACTCGTCCACCCAGCGAATGGGCATTGCGGGGTTTTCAGTGATTTTGCTCGCAGGCCTCCAGCCGGAAACCGCGAGTTGGCGTACCAAAGCAAAGGCGCCGTACAGCACGCCTCGATCGCTCCCGCCGGCGACCAACAGATAACTTTTGCCACCGGTATTGGACTCGGCAATCCAAAAGGCTTCTTGCGACAGCGTGTCAGGAAGTCCCACCGTAGGGTGAGCCGAGCGCATTTGATCGAGCGTGCCGACCACAATTGCATCTTCTGTGGAGTTTCCGCCAATGACCGGAGACGATCCCCAAAGATTATCTATTCCCTTTACCAATACCTGGACTGCGGTGTTTTCGAGCGGCGTGTGGCCCAGCGCTCGGACGCGCATGGGAACTGGCGGAAGGCCGTGTAAATAGCCATGCCGCAGCCAAGCCTGCTCCGCCGTCTGCGCAGAGGTGGCCAACCCGCCGGCCAGCAGCGCCGCGCCAAAAACTCCGGCCACAAACACAGCCTTCATCGTCGCTCCCCGTCCTTCTTACCGTTCTATCACCCAAGGCATAGATATATCGATCGATAGGCGTAAAAAAAGAACCTGCGGATCGCCGCAGGTTCTTTTGCTTCCAATTCATCGCGTGCCGCCCACGCATCGCAGATTTTAGTTGACCGTTAGAGCCAGCGTCGTCGAGTGCGTGATGGCGGTAACGCCGTTGCTGGATTGCGCGGTCACCAGCACGGTGTAGTTGCCGGCCGGAGTTGCCGGGTTCGGCACCGGGCCGTGGTTTTCGTACTTGTAGAGTGGATTGCAACCGGTTGTGCCCAGCAGCGTGACCAGGCAGACCAAGGCCATCAGCGACAGCCGGCTCAGAAAACGCCGCCGCCGCACTCCAAAGGCCAACCCGCCCAAGCCCAAAACTCCCGGAAACAGAAGCGCCCAGGCAACGGGCGCTGCGCTCGGGCCGGGCTTGGCCGCTGGCTTCAGCGAGGCGCCGGAAACAGCGTAGGTCTGAATCACCATATCGCTGGTGACTCCCCCAGCCTGACCGGGAGAAATCTCGACATTTTCCGGCGTATAGGTGCAGGCGGCCATGTCGGAGAGGCCCGAGCAGGAGAGTGTAACGAACAGCGGAGCCGTAGCCGGCACAGAACTCTGCAACGGCGTCACGGTCACCGTGGCCGTTCCTGCTTGACCAGGCGTGAGGGTCATCGTGTTCCCGGTTGTGCCGGTGGAAACGGTCACCACGAAGGTCGCGTCGCACTGCGAGCTGACGGTCACCGTGGAGGCCGCGGAGGTCGAGCCGCTGAACGTGCTGTCGCCGCCATAGACCGCGCTCAGCGAATGCGAGCCGTTGTCCAGTGCAAAGGAGAAAGTTGCTTTGCCGGTGGAGTCGAGGCTTCCGCTGGCCAGTGCAGTCGAGCCGTCATTGATGGTAACCGTCCCCGTCGGCGCTAGCGCAGAACCCGTAGGGCCGGTCACGCTCACGGTAAGAGTTGACAACGAACAGGCCGTGGTTTCCTTGTATTGCGTAACCTGTGTGCTTTGCGGGGTTGTCATCGCTGTCGTAGTTGCGGCCAAGCCGGAGTCCGCCGCCCACGCGGGCATAGCCAGCGCGATCGCCACTCCCGCAACCAACTCAAGCCGCAGACCGCGGCGGTTTATCCCTCTCACGTGTACTTGCTCCAAAAAGCGAAATCGTCTGCCGCCCATCTTTTGCGGCCCAAAACCCTATTGTATCCGGCGCGGGCAGCCCTGAGCCATTCCCGCCTCTTCTTTGGACGCGGCAGGGAAGGAATCGTCTTCCTAGGTGAGCCGGTTTTACCCGACGGGCGCTGAAAGATCTGGTAGCGCCGGCCTCCTGGCCGGCTGTCGCGTGGACCTCCCGGTCCACGCCGTGCACTATGGAAACAGGAAAAATGCTCCAAGCGCGAAAAAGATACGATTTTCTTCGCCATATCCGGTTTTCCAGGTCAAAGTTGTAGGATAAAAACAAAAGTTTCCCGGAGAAAACGATGCACGCACGCTGGATTGCCTTTTGCGCGCTCTCCGCGGCCATCACCGTCGCGGCGATGACGGCAGGGGCGCAGCAGGACGAGGGGCCGATTCTGCTCCCAAAGAAGCCGATCGTCAAACCGGCCGGCGCGACGCTGCTGGTGCTCTGCGACCTGGCCTGCAACTGGAAGCTGGACGGCGAAGCAAAAGGCCACATCGACGCCGGAGCCTCAGCCAAGGCGAAGGTCGAACTCGGTCAGCACATGGTCGTCGCCACGACAGAAGATGGCGACGACCAAGTCAAGCAGCTCAGTGAAGTCAAATCGACTGCTCAAACAGTGGTGAGCATCGAACTCCAGCCGGTGCGCGACGCGCGGATCAAGGCAGAGCGGGAAGCGGGTGGCAAGGCGTCGCAAGAGACGAAGGACAACGTCCATCATCAATCTACGGACCAGAATCAACCTGGGTTGACGCCAGCACCACAGGCAGATTCCAACTCCGCGATTCACCAGCCGGTAAGCAGTCAAATGATGCAACGGGCTGTGGCCTATTTTGATCAGAAGAATTTTACGGATGCCAGACCACTCTTCGATCAGGCTTGTGCTGGCGGTGAAGCAGGCGCTTGTGCCAAACTCGGAGTTTTTTATGAGCGAGGTTTGAGTGTGCCGCGAGACTTTTTACGCGCTTCTTCGCTGTATACCAAAGCCTGTGACGGTGGGGGCATGGAAGGATGCCGGTATCTTGCCATGATGTATGGCTACGGTCGCGGCGTCGAACCCGATTTTTCGCATTCATTCACGCTTTTGAAAAAAGGGTGTGACGGCGGCGATTCAGATAGCTGTAGTTATCTCAGCGGAATGTACACGAATGGGATTAGTGTCCAGCGGGATGATGCGCGCGCGCTGTCGATGGCCACCAAAGAATGCGACGGCGGGCATGCCGCTGGATGCTACGTTCTGGGAACCATGTACTTCCTTGGGCATGGAGTTGCTCTGGATCGCTCACGCGCAGTATCGCTGGAGTCCAAAGCCTGTGATGACGGCTCTTTGGATGCGTGTGCTCTTCTCGGTGGAATTGCGATTTCGGGACAGGGAACAACAAAGGATTATTCGCGGGCGGCTGAGTTCTATTCGAAAGCCTGCGACGGAGGAAATGACGCGGGCTGCGCAGGGCTTGCGGGGATTTATGACAATGGTTTGGGTGTAGAGAAAGATCACTCACGCGCCATCAGCTTATATAACAAGGCTTGCGATAGCGGCTCAAAAGCTATTTGCGAAATGCTCAAGAATATGGAGAGCGGACATAGCGCGATATCGGATCTATCAGGCGCCGCCCAGGCTTCGCAGGATATGTGCGATCACGGCAATACCGACATCTGCATGAGCCTCGGAGGTATGTATTCGACGGGGTCGGGAGTAGCGGTGGATTATGCGCGCGCGTTTTCCCTGCTTACCAAAGCCTGCGACGGCGGCAGCGCGGATGGATGCAGTCTGCTGGGCAATCTTTATCGGGAGGGGCATGGAGCGCCAAAAAATAAGCAAAAGGCAAAGGATCTTTTTCAAAAAGGATGCAGCATGGGCAGCGATTCTGGCTGTCAATTTCTGAAGATTTATTAAGTCTTTTGACCAACACGTAATATCTATGGAAGGAGGTTCAATGAAGCCAGGATTCATAACGGTTGAAGAGTATTTCCAGCAATGGAAGAAGGATCCCGCGTACGTGGCGGCATATGACGCGCTGGAAGGTGAGTTTGCCCTTGCATCGGCGCTCATCAAGGCGCGGGGCGATGCGGATATGACCCAGGAGCAGGTTGCTCGTGCGATGGGTACGACGCAGGCCGTGATTGCGCGCCTGGAAAGCGGCAGCGTTCTGCCCTCCACGCGCACGCTAGAGCGATTTGCCAAAGCCACCCGCACGCGCCTGCGCATCAGCTTTGCGCCTGAAACCTTGAGCCGCGAAGCTGTCCGTTGAAACCAGGCCGGCAGAGTTGCCTTTCAATGCGCTTGAATGTACACTTTGAATACGTACAGAAAGGGTGAGTCGCGCCATGCCTAGAGTCGCCGTTGAAGACAATAGCCGGATGTCGCTGCGCATTCGCGCCGGGGAAAAGGCGCTGCTGATGCGGGCCGTGGCGCTCAAGCACACTGATCTGACGGATTTCGTCCTTCGCCACGCATTGAGCGCGGCCAAGGCCGTCGTTGAGGAAGCCGATCATCTTCAACTTTCCACGCGGGATAGCCTACGGGTCATGGAACTGCTGGAGAATCCCCCCGCGCCGAATGCCCGCTTGCTGGCCGCGGCGCGCGCCTTGCCGCAGAGGCCTTGAATGTTGACGGCGTGGCGCGAAGAGCCTATCGCCAAAAGGCACGACAGGGAAGCCTTCGATTGCGGCGAAGCGGCGCTGAATGAGTTTCTGCACCGCTATGCCCGCAAGAGCCATGAATTGGGCGGAGCGAAGACCTTTCTCGCCATCGACGACGCGGACGCCAAGACCGTTCTCGGCTTTTACAGCTTGTGTCCTGCTTCCGTTGAATACGCTCGAACGCCGGAGATTGTGAGGCGCGGGCTGGCTCGCCATGATGTGCCGGGATTCCGTCTGGCGCGGTTGGCGGTGGACCGCAAGTTTCAAGGCCAGGGACTGGGCGGGCAGCTCTTACTGGCGGCGGGGCGACGGTGCCTGCTGGCATCGGCGGAGGTGGGCGGGGTTGTGTTGGTCATTGACGCCAAGAATGAACGCGCGGCTGGATGGTACGCGAGCTATGGCGCCGTTCCGCTGCTGGATGCGCCGTTATCCATGGTGCTTCCGCTGGCGACAATCAAGGCAGCGCTGATGGCCGCTGGAAGATGGCCTTAATGCGCGGGCGTCTGCTGATACTAAGATAGAGGCATCATGATCGCTCACTTGCGCGGAAAGCTCATCTTCAAACAGCCCGGCCAGGCCATCGTCGAGGCCGCCGGGGTGGGGTACGACGTTACCATCTCCGTTCCCACCTTCACCGCGCTGCCCTCGGTCGGCGCGGAGGCGGCGCTGCATATCCACACCCAGGTCAGCGAGGACCAGATCGCTCTCTTCGGCTTTCTGGACCGCGAGGAGAAGCGCCTCTTCGAGCGGCTGATCACCGTCAGCGGCGTCGGACCCAAGCTGGCCGTCAAGATGCTCAGCGGCCTCTCGCCGGAGCGCACCGTGCAGGCCATCCGCGGCCAGGACCACGCGCAACTCACCCGCATCCCCGGCGTCGGCAAAAAGCTCGCTGAGCGGCTGGTGGTCGAGCTGAAAGACAAGCTGGATGACTTTGCCGTAGCCCCCGTGCAAACCTCCGTGCGCGGCGCGGCGGTGGACGATGTCCTCTCCGCGCTGGTCAATCTCGGCTACCAGCGCCCCGCCGCCGAAAAAGCCATCGAACAGGCCGTCGCCAAAGAAGCCGCGCTGGCCGCTGATTTTGACGGACTCTTCCGCGGTGCGCTGAAGGTGATTCGTTAGGCGCCCGTGATGGGACCAATTGCTTTCGGCGTGAGATGCGCGGCTGCCGCTCTCCTGGATATCTGCCTTGCATTTATAGACGATAACGTTTATATTTGACGGATGAAAAGTAGCGAGTTGAAACGCTGGCTGGCCAAGCAAGGCGCAACGTTTACCCCGGCCAAAGGCTCGCACTTTCACGTAGTCCTGAACGGGAAAAAGTCGATCATCCCCATGCACCAAAAAGAGATTCCGACGGGGACCGTCGAGGCTATCAAAAAGCAATTGGGACTGAAATAAAGGAGAAAACGCGATGAAATTCCCGGTCAATCTCGCCAGAGAGTCAGAGGGCGGCTACACGGTAACATTTCCCGATATTCCAGAGGCGATCACCTGTGGAACCAGTATCGAAGATGCTCTGGTTCATGCCAAGGACGCCTTGGAATCCGCGATGGACTTCTACTTCGAGGATCGGCGTTCGGTTCCTGCTCCTTCGCGAGCCAAAATGGGGCAGCATTGCGTGGAAATCTCTCCGAGCCTATCCGCCAAAATCCTGCTGTTAAATGAAATGCTCGCGCAGAAGGTGCGGCCTGCCGACCTGGCTCGCCGCATGAAGATGACACCGCAGGAAGTCAACCGGCTTACGAACCTGCGGTACGGATCGAAGATCGACGGCATCGCCGCGGCGGCCAAGGCGCTGAATAAAACATTGGAGATTCGCCTGGTCTGAGGCTCTTACCTTTGTATGTTCAGGCCGTCGCCAAGGAAGCCGCGCTGGCCGGTGACTTTGATGGGCTTTTCCGTGGGGCGCTGAAGGTGATCCGGTAGCCGCCTGCGATGCGGCTAGCGGTTCGCTATTCGCTCGCATCGGGTTCGTGGATTCCAGGTCTCAAAATCGAGACCTGGAGCATACGCAGATATACTTGGCTACTTGGAATTGACTACTTAAGATTTGACCATGGCTCAAAAAATTTTTCTTCAAATTGAAACCAGTCTTTCGTGGTTTTCACGTAAATTGAGCGTCGTCCGAATCGCTTGAATAGTTCCTTGCATTGCTTGACTCCGGTATCACTTAGCATTTGTAAAGAACCATCGGGACGCAAGATGTCTATTGAAAAAGAGTCCCCAACCCCTGGGACTGTTTCACTGATTAGTTTTGCTTCGTAAACAGTGTATATAGTTTGCATAAGGTCGTTATCCGAACTTTGCTGTCTCGAAAACATCATTGATCGAGCAACAGAGCCTCCAGAACCAATGACTGAAAATTCATACTCAAGTACGACTGGATCACCATCATTAGCTTCTGAGACACTGCAAATAATAGGGACTAATACGGCTAATCCCTCATCGTAATCATAGGCTTCAACAAAGCCTGCAACGATTAAATCTGCCGAGACAGATAGTTTCGAAATCTCATCGAAGCATCCTGCAACAAAATCTTCACCAAATGCGCCTTTTCCTTTATCAAGAAGCGTATCTAATGAAAACCCATATTTATTACGTAGAAAAGTATCAGCCATCGCTCTTTTATGTTCACCGAATATTTTCCGCAGTTCCTGTGCGATATTTTGCTCAGTAAAAGGTGTGCTTTTAAGACTATATTCAATTCGCAAACAGAGTTCCTCTGCTCTGCTAATATTGTTTGCAATCAATGCGACCCATTTATCCGATAGCCTCCTAAGCTTGAGCAACTCATCATTGCTCCCAACCGACGGGACTTCTCCTCGCCAGTCTCTGCAGAGAACGATACACGGTTTATCTTCCGGCTCTTCACATGTGGCAGCTATACAGATGGTCATACTTTTCCTTCGGACTCCTATGTTGAATTCGCCTTTGAACCACTGACCGCTAATGAGCCATTTGAAACCTCAAACCGTTTTTTTGTCAAGGATATAATCTTGACATAGGATGGATTCTTTAAAATTATAGCTCGGTAGCGATTTATTAGTGACCGGATATTGGAATCCCTGCGAACCAACCCTGTCTAACTCTGGCAAACCAGCCCACTCCGATCCGCATCGCCAGCCGGAGGTGTCGGCGCTTCTTGATCCGCTGGCTGCATTCGGTTCCTCAAGCGTTCGACGTTGTCAGGGCACTGGAGCAGAAAAATCAGTCTGTCGCTGGAGGCGTTGGGAACAACCATGCCTGATTCCCAACGCTGGAGAGAGGCCTGCCCAAAACCGGTCAACCGGCAAAACTCCGCGCGGCTCAGCCCGGCGCGTTCGCGCGTCCGGCGCACTTCCTCAGGGGTCTGCACGCCGAGGTGCCTGCACACCGCCGCCTGCCGCGCGGCCTCGCCTCTCTCATCGAAAGACTCGTAACCGCAATCCTCACAGACCATGACGGGCATGGAGGCGGCGAGCACCACCTGATCGCCCGGAGGCCCATAAGCGAAGCTCTGTTCCCTCATCCGCTCAACCAGCCTTGCACCGCCACACTCAACGCAAAGCTCCTTGGAATCATGCGCTCTGCTTGTCTTTTGAACCATCTCCTACTCCTTGGTGGACAAATGGAAGCTGCGTCCGTACGCCTTCCCTTGGAAAAGTTGGACCTTGATGTAGACACGATCCTTGCTTGCCAGGGTCAAAACAGTTTCGAAAGCGATCTGCCCAGGCGGTTTTCTGAGCTTCACCTCCCGGAACGACTCAGGAGACTCTTCCAACTGCCGGCAAATCAACTGCCATGCACTCGCGTCTGAAAAGGGCAATCCCGTTTCCGGGTCCACAATCACATATGGAGACCAATCACACGGAGAAGAGGGAGAGAAGTCTTGCCGCCGGGTACGCGAATGCCGGCCCAACCGCGCGATCTCTGCCAGTGTCTCCGCCGTCTCGATCACAACACCTCGCCATATCATATGATACTAGCACGGTTTTGATAATCGCGCGAGAGATCATTTGATACAAGGCGCGTTATCAATGTTTGAAGTTTTAGGCGGCCTCTGCGCTACACTCCATCTATCATGGTTGCCAAAACCGTACCCGCCCCCGCCGCCCACCTTCGCCCCGAAGGCCTGACCTTTCTCCGCAATCTAGCCCGCCACAACGACCGCGAATGGTTTACGCCGCGCAAAGCCGTCTTCGAGGCCGAGCTGAAAGAGCCGATGCTGGCCATCATCCGCCGGGTCAACGCGGCGATGGAGAGCTTTGCGCCCAGCTTCGTCCGTCCCGCTGAAAAATGCCTCTTCCGCATCTATCGCGACACCCGCTTCAGCGCCGACAAAAAGCCCTACAAGACACACGTCGCCGCCTGGTGGTCGCAGCAGGGGATGGAGAAGACCAGCGGCGCGGGCTACTACTTTCACATCGACGCCAAGGAGGTCATCGTCGCCGCCGGAGCCTATATGCCGGAGAAGGAGCAGTTGGCCGCCATCCGCCATTGGCTTCTGGACCACCACGCGGAGTTCCGCAAGGTCTTGCAAACGGCTGCTTTGCGCAAGAATTTCAGCGAATTTGAGGGCAACGCGCTGACCCGTCCGCCCAAGGGCTTTCCCAAGGTGCATCCGGCGCTGGACCTGATCCAATGCCGCCAGTGGGGGGTGAGCGCCACGCTGCCCTCGACCGCCGCTCTCGATCCGGGCTTCGCCGCCGAGATCATTCGGCACTTCCGGCTGGCCGCGCCGTTGGTCGATGCGCTGAACACGCCCCTCGTGGCCGCGCTTGCGCCGCGCAAAAAAGTGCTCTTCGGGCTGGATTGAGCTTCGTGGTTTCCTACTTCAGGCGTAAAACGCCATAAAACGGTTTCTCAGGGAATTTTCGCAACTCCCCTACAGGGCGCTCGATCGATTCTGGCATCTTTCCCAGGGCTGCGCTGCGCTTGCCCTGGGCTATTATCGCTCACCCGGCCGGGGCGGATTTTGAAGCAGTTGGTTCTTCTTTAGAAGCGATAAAACCAGCTCAAAACCGGCAATTTATGGCAAAAACCGGCAAAAACCGCAAATAATTGCATAAAAACCAAAGAAAAATGTGGAAAACGCGGTTTTTTAGTTGACACGAGGCCCCCGAAAGTCGCATTGTAACGAACGACGGGGTTTTTAGCCCGCGTGAATACAGGGGTTTTTGCAGCGCATCCCCCTTTTCCATGCGGAATGCGCCCTGCGAATCAAGCCCACGCAACAACGGCGCGCCCCAGGGCCCGCCCAAAAGGAGAGCAACGCAATGGCAACTGGATTGACCAAGACCGCCCTGATTCGGCTTCTGGCCGAGAAACTCGAACTGACCAACAAGCAAGTCGCCGCCTTCCTGGAACTCCAGGCGGAGACCGCCGTCAAGGAAACCAAGAAGAACGGCGTTTTCGTGATTCCCGGCATCGGCCGTTTGGTGAAGGCGGAGCGCAAGGCCCGCATCGGCCGCAACCCCCAAACCGGCGCGGCCATCAAGATCAAGGCCAAGACCGTGGTCAAGTTCCGCGTGGCCAAGGCCGCCAAGGACGTGATCGCCCCGGTCAAGAAGTAGTTTTCCCCGCTCCGGCGGGCTAGGATCATTTCCCTGGACTGCGAGCAGCAGAGGGGAGGAGCTTGGGCTTCTCCCCTTTGTCATTTCTGAGCTTCCTCGCTCCGCCCAAGCAGAAACGCCCGCGCCACCAGCGAGGCGCCAAAGCTGAGAAGAATCACCTTCTCCATCAGCCTGAGATTGTAGCTCCAGGAAAAGACGGCCATGGCCAGGAAGACGCCGATGGAAGTCAGCTCCGACAAAATGGCGCGGAGCCACTGCGGCTTGTTTCCAGAGGGTGGCAGAGCAGTCCGCAAACGGGGAATCAGGCGCGGAACGGCGCGCCGGTACTCTTGATAGGGTTGGCCGAGTTCGCCGGCCAGGAACGCCTCTTCGCCCAGGGTGAGCCGCAGCAGGAAGAGCGGGACCGCAAGCAGCACAAAGAGCGCGCCAGAGACCGGCATCAGGAAGGCCAGAGCCGCGGTCATCGCCCACAAACCGATGTAGAGCGGATTGCGAAGGTAGCGATAGGGTCCGCTGACCACCAGCGCATCGCCCTTCATTTGGGCGTGGATCACCGTAGCCGGTCCCAGGCAAGCTGCGCCCCACACGCGAAAGATCATGCCTTTGGCGGCGATCAGCGCGGCCAGAACAATGGTCAAGGGCAGTGCCGCCGAAAAGGAAACAAACCCACGCCGGCTGGCTTCCAGCGGAAGCCAGATCAGCAGCGGGACGCGCGTGCCGATCCCCCAAAGCCCTATCCATGGCGCGAAGAAGCCCAGCGTAATGAGGATCGCCATCAGGATCATCCGCAGGCGAAACTCGATCTTGGTTGCTTTCATGCAGCTCTCCCTGTGGCCGAAGTCTACCACCCCTTTCGGCGCTCCTGCGTGCATCGGGCGCTGCTCAGTAGATCAGCTTGAGCGAAAACTGTATCTGGCGCGAGTTGCCGGCGGTCTTGCTGATCTCGCCAAAGCCCGTGTCGCGCAAGATTTTCCCGTTTAAGTGGTTGACTTGCAGAATGTTGGACGGCAACCCCATGGTGACAATGTTAAACAGGTTGAAAAACTCGCTGCGAAATTGCAGACTCATGCGCTCGGCTCCGTTCTTGCGGCGGCCAAAGGGCGTGTCCTTGATGAAGGCAAAGTCAAAGTTATAAAAGGCCGGTCCGCGGAAGGTATTGCGCCCCAGTGAGCCGAAACGGCCTGAATTCGGCCCGGTGCCTCCCGTCAAAAAAACCGGAATTGAAAAGTATTCGACTCCGTTATCACCGCCCATCCCAAAGTAATCCTTGCGGTCCTTGCGCGCCGTGGAAAGATGCGGCTTGGCAATCTGGTCTGGCCGGTCCACGCCATTCAAACCTGCCCCTGTCTGTTGAATTCCGCTGAAGACTGTGAACGGCGAACCGGAGCTGATGCCGGAGATGCTCAGCAGCTCCCATCCGTCGGTGAGTTTCTTGCTGATGGGACGCAGAAATCCTATGCTTTCCAAGTGCAGATCCTGGGCCGCGCTCAGGCCGAAGCCATGCGCCACGTCGAACGAGGATGGGCCTTTTTCCGCGTGGGTATCGAAGGGATTCTGTGGAAAGCCGCCCATGGCTGTGCTGGTGTCGTCCAGCGACTTGCTCCAGGTGTAGCTGGCCTGGATGCCAGGCCCGCCATGGCCAATGGCGCCGGAGAGCGAGGTTTGCAGCGCGTGATAGCTGGAGTGGGCGCTGGCGGTGATGATATTCTCCACGCCGAAACCGCCGGTCACGTTGCCGTTGGCGTCGAAGGTGGTCTGCGTCGCAAAGCCCGCGGTCGCCCCCGCGTAGGCGTTGGGAAAGCTGACGCGGGGCAGCTTGACCCCTGCCGTGCCTACATAGCCTGCGTCCGCGGTCAGACTGCCGAACTTGCGCTCTACGCCTGCCGTCCAGGTGTAGAGTGTCGCGTCGCCAAAGCTCCGGTCGATGCCGCTCAAGTTCAAATCGCTGACCACGTTGCCCTTGGTCAGAGCGGCCACATCCTGCTCATAGCGGTTCACATCCATCACCGTGTTGGGCGCAATGGATTTTGTTCCAGAGGCCAGAATATCCACGCCGGCCGGCGTATAAGCGTGGGGCAACTGCGCCGAGGTGATCTGGAAGCCGTAGCGGATGGGCGCGTTCGAGGCGGAGAGCAAGCGCGGATAAACGGCAAACGGCGTAGAGCCGGTGAGGTAGTTGTCCTGCCAGATATTGGGCGGAATCACCATGACACCGCCGCCGGCATGAGCCGAAATCTTCTTGCTCGCCTGCCAGGTCGCCTGCACGCGCGGCTCCCAGGCATTCCAATCCGTCTGGTAGCCGGGTTGCGGGTTGATCACGAACTGCTGCACGCCGTTCACGGTGAGGAAGCTGGAGGTGCGGTGAGCGCGCTCGGTGATGGGCGTGTAGAGATCCCAGCGCAGGCCGTAGTCCAGCGTGATGCGGTGGCTCACCTTCCAGGTGTCTTGCAGATAGAAGCTGAAATTCTCCCGGTTGATGGCCGCTGGACCGATATGCTGTCCGCCGGAGACTTCGGGCGGCGCGATGGCCACCGTGTAGACGAAGGGGCTGCCGGAGAGAAAGCTCGACAGCGTGTCCGGAAGCAAGTCGCCAGGGTTCAAGTTGTGGTTTCCGCTCTGCGACGAAATGGCTTCCCTGGCATACGCCGCGCCGCCGCCAAAATCATATTCGCCATTCGGGCTCATCCCAAAGTAGGTCGTATCGCGGTTCAGGCGTGCCTCGAAGCCGGCTTTGAAGGCGTGATGCACCGTGGTGAAGGACACGTTCTGCCGCCCTTGAAAGAGGTTTCCGTAAGCCTGCATCACTGATCCGCCAGCCGAGTTGAACGCCTCAAAGAGGCCGTCATTGAATTTCACTGCCGGATCAGTGGTGTTGGGCGTGGGAAAACCGGGCGTCGAGCGCGTAACGCTCATGGAAGACTCGGCAATCAGGCGCGGAGATAAAGTGCGCGTGTAAGTGCCGACCAGATTGCGCTGGCGGTCGACGTACTGAATGCCGAAGGAAGGATCGATGGCGGTCTGGTCTGGATTGGTCGTAGGCCCGGTGAGATTGTCCAGGTTGAAACGTATAAAAAACTGATCTTTGCTGGAGAATTTGTGGTCGATGCGCAGGGAAAACTGGTTGGCGTTGGTCACCACTTTCGAGGCGGTGGCATAGGTGCGAGCGCCGAAGGCTCCCGTCACATCGTTCGGCAGCGGATAGCGCGCAAGCACCGCGGCAACGCCGGAATCCACGGGCACGGTCAAGGTGTCTGTGGAGCCATCGGAGTAAGTGACTGTATCCAGGCCGGTTCGCTCAGTGGCCGTCGGCACGGCCATCACCTGCGTGGTTCCCAGCACCTGCCGGAATCCCTGGTATTGCGTGAAGTAGAAGGTCCGCTTCCGCCCATCGTAGACGTGTGCAAGATAGACCGGCCCGCCATTGGTAAAGCCAAACTCGTTGCGCCGGAAGGGCGGAATGCGCCCCGGATAGGCGGGCGTGGGGTAGTCAAAATAGTTGCGCGCGTCAAAGGACGAGTTGCGCACAAACTCGAAGAACGACCCGTGAAAGCCGCTGGCCCCACTGCGTGTGTGGATGTTGGTAAAGCCTGCCGCGCCGCGGCCTATCTCCGCCGGCATCCAGCCGGAGCTGGAGTCGATCCCCTCCACCGCGTCCACATTGAAGTTGGTAAAGGTTGCGCCGCCCATCTCCGGGTCGCTGATCTCCGCGCCGTCCATGGCGAAGGTCGCCTCCACGCCGCGCTGCCCGTTGATAGCAAACTGCGCGGTAAAGTTGGTTGCGCCGTTGGTGTCCGTCATGGTGCCGGCGGCCAGCAGCAGCAGAGAGCTGAAGTCCCGCTTGTTCAGCGGCAGCTCGCTCACCGCCTGGCTCGACAGCTCCTCGCCGCCCGTTGCTACAGGAATCTTGAGGGCTGCGACGGTAACTTCGCCGCGACCGGAAAGCGTAATCACGACCGTCGGACCACCCGCGCCCGGAGCTTCCGCGGCCAGCTCGATGGGCTGCGCAGGTTCGACTTTCCGGCCCTTGACTTCCACTGAAAGCCGGTACTGCCCCGCCGGAAGGCCCGTCAAGCGGAAGCTGCCATCCGCGCCGGTGATCGCCTCGGCGGAGGCGTTGCTGGCGGCCAGACGGACCTTCGCCGCCGGGATCGGCGCTCCCGCCGAGTTGCGCACCACTCCCTGCCAAACAGTCAGCGCCAGTTGTTGCGCCCAAGCTCCTGCCCCAGCCAGCGCCAAAAATGCAACCAGGAAACAAACCGTAGCGCCGGTCTCCAGACCGGCGGTCGTGTGGGCGTCCTCGCCCACACTAGTGTGGTTCCCGATGGGCCAATAACTCCGGTAGGCGACCAACACCAAACCCAGAATCGGCTTGACCGCGCGCTTGACCAGCCTGCATCCGTCCTTCGTTCCGGCTTTCATGGGCTTTCCGCCTTTACAGAGTGAATCTTCGTGGGTGAGGCCAGGCAAACTGCTGGTCACTAGGAGGCTAGATCCAGCCCTGAAAACTCACCCAAGTAGAAATGTAACCGTTTACATTTTGTTTTGCAACAGCATTTTGGCTTTTATCTTGCGGAAACAGAAACAGAACATCCGCAATTCCAAAGAAATCCGCGAGATAATCCCGTTCGTCGATTTTTTTGTGAATCTCCATAATGTAATCGGTTACATTATGTATCCTTTCCACAAAAATCCTCTTCGTAGGCGATTCTCCCTGCCCGGTGACTCTTTCCATGAAAATACGATACTGTGCTGGTGACAGTTCCCCGGCCCCATCGCCGCCTTTTCATCATTGGATTGGATTATAGCCCCGCCCTTGACCGTGAATGCCTTTTCAAGCCTTCCTGCGCTTCTTCTGTGACGCGTTCGGCCTCAGCATCTACACTGTTTTCAGCCCGTGACTTCCGCCGACTCCAGCATCGACACCATCGCCGCCATCTCCACGCCGCCGGGGCGCGGAGGCATAGGGATTGTGCGCCTGAGCGGCCCGGAGGCCGCATCCATCGCCACGCAGCTCGTTCGCCTGCGCCAGCCGCTGGAGCACGCCCACGCGCGCCTGGCAGATGTGCTGGATGAGAACGCCGCCGGCCGCGATAATCTCGCTCGCATCGACGAGGCCGTGGTCACCTTCTTTGCCGCGCCCAGCTCTTATACCGCCGACGATCTGGTGGAGATTGCCGCGCACGGCTCGCCGGTGGTGCTGGATCTGTTGCTCCGGCGCGCATTGGCGCTGGGGGCGCGGCTGGCCGAGCCGGGCGAGTTCACCCAGCGCGCCTTTCTGGCCGGCAAGCTGGACCTCACGCAAGCCGAGGCCGTCCGCGACCTGATCGATGCGCAGACCCTCACCCAGGCCCGCCAGGCCGCCAGCCAGATGGGCGGCGCGCTCAGCCGCAGGGTTGCGCCGGTCAAGCAGGCGCTGGTCGAACTGGTCGCCCTGCTTGAAGCCGGCATCGACTTTGCCGAGGACGATCTGGAGGTCACGCCGCAGTCCGAGATCACCCGCCGCCTCGATGAACTGACGCCGCCGCTGGCCGCGCTGGCCGCTTCCTTTGCCCGCGGGCGCATCGTCCATGATGGGTTGACGCTGGCGATCGTCGGCCGTCCCAACGCCGGTAAAAGCTCGCTCTTCAATTGCCTCGTCGAGCGCGACCGCGCCATCGTCGCCGCCACCCCCGGAACCACCCGTGACACAGTCAGCGAGCGCATCTCGCTGGACGGCATTCCGTTGGAGCTGGTGGACACCGCCGGACTTCGGGAGGCCGCCGAGGAGGTCGAGCAGTTGGGCATCGACCGCAGTCGCGAAGCGCTGGCCGATGCCGCGCTGGTGCTGCTTGTCCTGGATGCCACAGAGCCGCTCAACGACGAGGAGCGCCGCCTGCTGGCCGTCGTCGAGAACCGCCCCGCCGTGGTCGCCATCAACAAAAGCGATCTGCTCCGTAACACAGCCGATTTGCCTGCAAAGAAACCGGCGATCGAGCCGGTTTCGTATCAGAAGATGACTTCAGAAACTACCGAAATACTCGATGATGAGCGTGCTTTGTATCTGGGCACGACTTCAGAGGCTGCGGAAAAACTCAATTCAGGCATGTTTTGTAAGAAGGGCACGACTTTAGTCGGGCCGCAAGACGCTGATAATAAAGGATGGGCTTCAGCCCCTGCGGCAGGTTTTTCGTCCGTCTCGTCCGAAATATGCGGATATTCCATTCCCGCATTGGCCACCTCCGCGCTCACCGGCGAGGGTATTCCCGCCTTGCGCGAGCGCATTCTGGCGCTGGCCACCGGCGGCGCTGCCGCCGAGCCGGGAATGCTCACCAGCCTGCGCCATCAAAAGGCCATCGCCACGGCGATCGCCGCCCTCGCTGAAGCCGCACAGGCCAACGCCGCAGCCATCCCCCACGAAATGCTCCTGCTGGACCTGTATCGCGCCCTCTGGGCTTTGGACTCTCTCACCGGTCAGACCACCTCCGACGACATCCTCAACCTGATCTTTTCCACCTTCTGCATCGGAAAGTAAAGCCGCTCGAAAAGATGCCCGGCTGCGCCGCAGAGATTTACTATGTGATACAGGCCACACATTGCCGTTCGACCTGCGGTCTACCATATAGAGTTGAATACGGTGGCGCATTTTGATGCGGCCCTTCAGTTTAAGTTCTTGTCAGTTGCAGTGCCGGCATTTAACTTGGTTTCTGTGCAAAGCTACGGTCCGCGCGCGGCTTTCGCTGCGCTCCGGCGATCGTTTTCAGAGATTCAGTGGTCAGAGTTACAACTTTTTTGAGTGCGCGGGCCGCTTGGTCCGCGCCGCTCCCAAGGAGAAGAAAATGAAACGCAACCTTTCACTTTGGCTGGGCCTGCTGGCATTCGCCCTCTTGCCCGCGCTGTCGGAAACGCCCATGGGCAAGGTTCACGGCCACGTAACCAACCCCTCCGGCGCGCCCGAAACCAAGGGCACTATCACGTTTGTTGGAACAGATCGGGCCGCTTCCGGCCCTGGTTTGAAAGCCGCCACCAGCGACAAGGGCGTCTTCACGGTCGATCCCAACGGCAACTACTCCGGCGAAATTGCGGCCGGCACGTACAAAATCGTCTTCCGCGCGCCGGATATGTCGGCCGACAAAGAAGCCGACCACATCGAAAATGTCAGGGTCGTAGCAGGCCAGGATACTGTGGCGGACGACGATATGTCCCGCAAGGAGTACATCGACGCGCTGCCTGCGGACGTGAGAAGGAGCCTCGAGGAACTCAAGAAGAAAAACGCCGCGGCCATGGCAACCAACGCGATCGTCAAGAACATCAACGCCGACATCGCCACCGTCAACTCAGACAACCATGAAGCCGACCTTGCTCTGGAAACGGCTGCCAAAGACCTTCCGGGCGCCCCCAAGCCAGATATCGAAGCCAAGGTTATGGAGATCAAGACCGCCAAGTACTCCGACGCGGAAGCCCTGATGCTCAAGGACACTGCGGCCAAGCCCGACGCGGCCGTGCTCTGGGTTCTTCTGGGTCAATCGCAGGTCAGTCTCGCCAACCTGAAAAACGATACCCAGAAGTACGCGGAAGCGGAGACGAACCTGAAAAAGGGTATTGAAATTGACGCCGCCTCCAAGAAGCCGATTCCATCCAACCAGGGCATTGCTTACAGCGGTCTGGGCGAGATCTACGCGCGCACGGGAAAGGTTCCGGAAGCGGCGGACGCCTATGACTCAGCGGCCAAAGCCTTCCCAACCGGCGCTGCCATCTATTACAAGAACGAAGCGGTGATCTTCTCGAATCTCAACAACGGCGATGCCACAGTCGCCGCGGCCGACAAGGCTATCGCGGCCGATCCGACCCTGGCGCTCGCCTATTACCTCAAGGGCCAGGGACTCATCCAGAAGGCCACTATCGACTCCGCCACGGGCAAGATGGTGTTGCCTCCCGGATGCGCGGAGGCCTATGAGAAGTACCTCACTCTGGCCCCAACCGGCGCATATGTTGCGGATGTAAAAGGCATTCTCACCGAGGCCTCGCAGACCCACAACACCGCCTTCGGCGCCGACAAGCCCAAGAAGAAGAAGTAGTTTTTGCTTGCCTCTTTCCGCAAAAGGCGCTCCCGGCTGCCGGGAGCGCCTTTTATGTTTTGGCCGATGGTGATTGCACTTCCCCCTACTTGCGCGCCTTCTTCCACTCCGCCAGCAAGGCCAGCACCTCTTCCGCATGGCCGGCCGGGGTCACCTTGGGAAAGATGTGCAGCAGGCTCTGGTCAGGGCCGATGACGAACGTGGTCCGCTCGATTCCCCATACCTTCTTGCCGTACATATTCTTTTCCTTCAGCACGCCAAACTGATTGCAGACTTTCTCGTCTACATCTGCAAGGAGCGTGTAGGGAAGCTCGTATTTGGCGCGGAACTTGGCCTGGGCCTTGGGCGTATCGCGGCTGATGCCAAGCACCACCACGCCGGCCGCTTGGAGCTTGGCGAAGGCATCGCGGAAGCCGCAAGCCTCGACCGTGCAGCCCGGTGTGTCTGCGCGGGGATAAAAAAAGAGGATGACGGGCTTGCCCGCATAGCTGGAAAGGCTTACGGTTTTGTCCTCGTCGGTTTGCAGCGTAAAGTCGGCAACTTTTTGATTCACTTCCATGAAGCAGCACCTCGTATGCTGATTGGAGGGCCGCGGGCGGCCAACAGATTCGATTCTTTTCGAGGCGGGCGGAAAAATGGCAAAATACCGGCCAAAACTTATCTCGTTGAATTTGGGCGCTCCATCCTTGGCGCGTTTGTATGTTTGCGCCAAGGGTGCGAGGCGATGGCCCGAAATCATCGCCTTGGCCGTTTTGCTCGCCGCGCCGTCTCTCTCCGCGCAATACCCCGGCCAGGTTTCCAAGGCCGGCCCGGAATCGCCTGAGTTGCGTTCCATCGCGGTACTCGAGTGGACCGGCGAGGCGGGCCATCCCAAGTCCAGCCGCCTGGTTCCCGTGGCCGTACTGGACCAGGGCCAGCTTCAAGACGGCGCTATCTACCTGGCCCGGCCTCAGCCGCTGGCACTGGCCGGCGAGGTCGAGTACGAACTCCAGCAGAATGGCCTGCCGGTGGGACTATTCGACATCAAGAACGCTGGCCTCGAGCAGGGCGCGTGGGTCGGCTATGGCGCCTGGAAGCCGCTCGCCAAACCCAAGCCAAAACCCTCGGCGGAGGAATTGGCCCGCATCCGGATCGATGACGAGGAGGCGGAGAGCGACCGCCCTATCCTGCACCGCAAGCATCACGCCGAGGAGGACGCGTCCGGCGCGAAGAAGGACAGCGGAGGCTCTGCTTCAGCTTCGCCCACTCCCGACCCCGACCGGCCCACGCTGCACAAGAAAAGCTCCAGCGAGAACGATTCTCAGGACTCAACCTCCGAGGCAAAAGCCCCCAGCGATGCCTCTCCCGCTCCAGACCCGGATCGGCCGACCTTGCATAATAGGGATTCCGCCGACTCGACGGCCAGCAGCACGCCGCCGGACGACCCGGACCGGCCGGTCTTGAAAAAGAGCAAAAAGAAGCCGCCGGAGGACGAAGGCCGCGTGGATTCGCTGCCGGATGCAACCGACCCGGATCGCCCCCGGCTCAAGCGCGGAAAATCCAGCGGCAATGGACTCGAAGTTCTTCCCTCCGTGATGGGTATGCCGCCGGATTTGCAGCAAGCAGTAGCGGTCTCCGATGCCAGAACTCGCCCCCCGCATCCCTGGAGCTTCAGTTGGGCCAACCCGGAGGACGAAGCGGCGATGAAAGCCACTCTGGAAGAGACGGCCCGCGGCCTTCTGGCTCTGAATCCGCCCGCGCCTCCGCCAATCCCCCCGCCTCGCAAGAGTGCTTCGCGCCGGAAGGCCAAACCGGAGGAACTCCCTGAGCCGTCACCGCCCGCTCCGCTGCTGGATGAGAACTTTCGCGTCTTCGAGCTGGCCTATAACTCCGGCGCAACGCTGGTGCTGACGGCGCACACCGATGCTCCGCTGGCTGAGCAGAAGTTTGTCACGCTCGTTGCCCAACCGGATCTCTACGGCAATCTGGTGGTGCTGCTGAAGGTTGTCGCCAGCGGCGCTCACCTGGACGAAACTCCGCGCATGCGGCTGGTGGACGCCGTGGATGCGCTGGCCGACAATCGCGGCGAGCTTCTCTTCGAGTTGCGCGGCGCAACCCAGCGTCAGTTTGTCCTCTACCGCATCCTGCGCGGACAGGCCGAAAAGCTCTTTGTAAGCGGCGAGGCCTCGTTCGGCGCCTCAGCGATAGGCCGCTGAACTCACTTTGGCGCGAGCGTTTTGCTGCGCCGGTATGCCGGCCGGCCGTCCCATGCTGAAATAGGTGAAGCCGTACTCCTGCATCGTCCGCGGTTTGTACAGGTTGCGGCCGTCAATCACAATCGGGAAGCGCATCACGCCGGAGAGACGCTCCAGATCGATCTCGGCAAACTCCTTCCACTCGGTCAGAATCAGCACGGCGTCCGCATCCGCGCAGGCTTCATAAAGATTGCTCGCGTAGTGAAGATTTTTTGCCGCCGGCAAGACCGTCTGGGCGCGCTCCATCGCCGCCGGATCATAGGCCGTGACCGATGCGCCATGTTCCAGCAGCCGTTTGATCGCATCGATGGCCGGGGATTCGCGGATGTCGTCCGTATCGCCCTTGAAAGACAGGCCGAGAGCCGCAAGGCGCTTGCCGCGCAGCGTCCACAGCGCCGTGCAAACCTTGTCGAAGAAGAGATTCTTCTGCTTCTCGTTGATCTTGCGAACCTCGTCGAAGAGCTGGAAGTCCACGCCCTGCTGTTGGCCCACAAAATGAAAGGCGGCCACATCCTTGGGCAGGCAGGAGCCGCCGTAGCCCAGCCCGGCGCGCAGAAAGCCCGGACCGATGCGTTTGTCCAATCCGAGGCCGCTGGCGATCTCCTCGATGTCCGCGTCCGCGCTCTCCGCCAGATTGGAAACGGCGTTGATGAACGAAATCTTCATCGCCAGGAAGGCATTGGAGGCGTGCTTGATGATCTCCGCGCTCTGGGCTGAGGTCATCAGCAATTTGGCGGGCGCAAAGGCGTTGCAACTTCCCGGAAGCGCTTCCGGCTGTGCGTAGTACATGCCGGAGGTGAGCGGCTCGTAGATGCGCCGCATAATGTCGGCAGCCCGTTCGCAGTTCGCCCCCACCACGATCCGGTCGGGATGCAGAAACTGATCGATCGCCGTGCCTTCCCGCAAGAATTCGGGGTTCGAGACGACATCGAACTCCTGGGCCTCGACCCCATGGCGGTGCAGCACGCCGCGAATCCGCTCGCTGGTATAAACCGGCACCGTGCTCTTCTCCACAATCACCTTGTAGCCATTGATGGAGCAGGCAATCTCCGCAACCACGGCCTCGACATACGACAGGTCAGCCGCGCCATTCTCGCCCTGCGGCGTGCCCACGGCGATGAAAATGGCCTCGCTCCGCTCGACGGCCGCGCGCAGATCAGTGGTAAAGCTCACGCCCCGCTCGCGGTGCCTGGCCAGCAACTCCGGCAAATGGCGTTCGAAGATGGGCACGCCTCCCTCGCGCAGAGTCTTCACCTTGGCTTCGTTATTATCCACGCAGATCACCTGGTGTCCGATCTCCGCAAAGCAAACGGCAGCCACCAATCCTACATATCCAGAGCCGACCACACAGATCGAAACAGGCTTCAACGTTTCCTCGCAATCCCGCTTTCAGCGATTACCAGATTCAGTCTTCCCCTCTCTCTTTACAGGATGATGAAGAGGCTTTGTCGCGGAAGAAGGCTGCCAGTAGGTCGAAGGCACTGTGCGCAAATAAGTGCTTCAACCCAATGCGTCGTCATAGTCTGCGAAAAAACCCGGTTTCAGGCCTGCTTTGTAACAGGGCACGGCTTTAGTCGTGCCGCAAAACGTTGATCCTATAAACGGCAGTTGGGAGCGTCCCTGCTCGCCTCGTTCACTTGCAAATACGATGTACAGCCGCCAACTCGCTAACTCGCGATTTCCGCGAAGCGGAAGCTAACTCGCTGCTTTTGTTTCACATACGCTTTATCGAATGCCTCGCTCCTTGAAGGTTCTTGCAGAACGGCCAAAGAGTGTTCTGGTGGAATTCCGAACTGCTCCGCACTTCACCCAAACGGTGAAATCCTCCGTGTCTGCAACACATTTACGTTGGATGTAGTTGACCGTTCCGGCCACTCTTCAACTGCCGTTTTTAGGTTGATAAGAAAGGATGGGCTTCAGCCCCTGCGGGAAGTCGCATCCTGACGCTTCTGGACTATTGAGCCTCATGCAAAATTTCCCGCCGCGCCATGCAGTATATTTATCCCCCAAAGAGCACAATGGAACCATGAGTCAAGAAATTCAGTTGCACGGGCAGCATCTGAGCCGGATTCATACGCAAAATTCACCAAAAACAGGCCAAAAATAGGCGAAAATCGCCGCAAAAGGCCCGGAAAATGATAAAAAACAACGTTTTTTACACGCTTTTCCCGCCAGTCTATTCATCTATCTCCTTGTAAACAAGTGTTATTACAATTGCAGTTGGGCTGAAAATGCGCCGAACACCCACCCCCCCCCTTTTTCATGTGAAACTGTGAAACTGTGAAGCCGGCATCAAATGCCGCTCTGGTACAGTGAAATTGCGGCAAACGGCTTCGGAGATACCGCTCCATCGAGGAGATTTTCATGAAAAATTCACTGTCATCCGCCTCTTTCACTTGGGCGCCCTTTCGCATTGCGCCTTCATTTTCTGAAAGAGTGTGGGGCATTCGCGACCTTCGTCCCTGGTATGACCAGGTGGCTACAGGCGAGCCGCTGGGCGAGGCATGGCTCACCGGCGACCAATGTCTGGTCGCCAGCGGCCCGCACACCGGCAAGACGCTGGGTGCGCTCTTCGCCGAGAGCGCCAAATCTCTACTGGGAGAGGCTGCCCGCCGCAGTGGTGCTTCGCCGCTGCTCATCAAGGTGCTCTTTGTCCGCGAAAAGCTCAGCGTCCAGGTTCATCCGGACGACCAGATGGCGCGGAAATATGGCGACCCGCGCGGCAAGACTGAGTGCTGGTATGTGCTGGCTGCCGAGCCAGGGGCGCAAGTCGCCTGTGGACTCAAACCTGGGGTCACGCTCGATACGATCAAGGCGGGCATTGAAGGCGGAACGCTGGAAAACAGCCTGAATCTCCTCGATGTCGCGCCCGGAGAGATGGTCTTTGTGGACGCAGGAACGGTTCACGCCATCTGGCCGGGATTGATTCTGATGGAAACGCAGCAGAACTGCGACCTGACCTACCGCATGTACGACTATGGCCGCGGACGCGAGTTGCACATCGACAAATCCCTGGAAGCCACGCGCTTCCAAACCCGCGCCGGCAGGGTTGCCCCCCAAGCGCTCAGCGATCGAACCCTGCTGATGGATGGAGATTATTTTCGCGTCGAGCGCGTTCCTGTGGCTGGCCGGCGCGACAGTTCCACTCTAGGCGAGCCAGGACTTCAGTATCTCTTTGCCGCCAGCGGAGCAGCCCGAATCACCGGAGCTGGATTTGAGCCGCTGGAACTGCCCAAGGGCGGCATCGTGGCCGTCCCCGCCGCGTCGCCGGAGTTCGTGATCGAGGATACGGGCGGGTTGGAACTGATCCACATCCTTCCAAGCTGGCCCAAGGAAGTTCAATGAAAGAGACCAACTGGAGAGACTCGGTTGTCGCGTACATCCGCGCCGAAGCTCTGCCCGCGGACAAGTTCGGCCATCAGCCTCGGCTTTACGCGCTGGCCGTGCGCCTTGCGGAAGAAAGCGACTTCGACGACGATATTCTCTTTGCCGCCGCTTGGATGCACGACTTGGGAGTCTTTCTCGGTCACCGGCCCCAGGAACCGGCAGAGCTGGCAAGCTGGGACCACATACCCTACACCTTGGCTCGGAGCCGGGAACTGCTGACGGAATGGGGCTTTCCGCCTGCGAAGCTGGAGGCCGTCGCGGAGGCCATTCGTACCCATCAGCCGCAGGACACCCCGGTGCGCTTTGAAGCGATTCTGCTGCATGATGCCGATATTCTGGAGCAGTTGGGCGTCGTCGGAGCCATGCGGGCCATCGTCAAAGTGGGCAGGGACACCCGTTTCCCCACCTTCTCTACGGTGCTGCCAGTGCTACGCCGTGCAATCAAGCATTTGCCCGCCAATCTACGTCTTGAAAGCGCAAGGAGGCTAGCAATTCCCCGCGTCAGATTGCTCGCCTCACTCCTTGCGGCGATCGAGGAAGAGGCGGGTCCGTTTCTGTTTTGATCAATCCTTGCATGGAGTGCGGGCGCATCCTGAATCTTTACTTGCATTTTTCCGCTGTGGATGTACACTCAATCGAAGGGAACGCCTCGGGGGAGGATGTCCTGAACTTTAGCAAGGAGCCCAGAATGCGTCTCAAAAATCCCCTTCCGCTGGCCATCGTAACTCTTTTTGTTTGTGCCGCATCCACCGTATTTGCTCAAACTTCTCCTGCCGCGACCGGCCCTTCGACATTTTCTCCGCTGGCCGTCGGCGCGGGCTTTTCCAGCTACAACGTGGGATGGACGAACGGCTATATGCTGGGCGGCACTCTCTGGATCGACTACACGCCTAACTTTCTTCCGCACGCGCTGCGCGGTCTCGGCATTGAAGCAATGGCCCGCGACATCAGCATCGCGACGCGATCGCGCGCTCAGTCCCAAATGCGTGAGGATGTAGCCTCGGGCGGCGTGATCTATTCCTTGCCCCGCTTTGGCAGATACCGCCCCTACGCAAAGTACCTGATCGGATTTGGCAACGATGATTACCCGGTCAGACCTAGTTTGAACCACGAGGATGGGCGCTATCACCAAACCCGCACCGTCACCAGCGTGGGCGGGGGCCTGGATTACCGGGTCTTCAAGGGAGTTTGGGCGCGGGCGGATTATGAATACCAATTCTGGCCGGATTTCTTCAAATACGCCCCCGCACTCAACAAGGCGCCAGGAATTCTGAGTCCTTATGGCTTCACGCTTGGCGCAATGTATCACTTTTAGATGCTTCTGTTCGCTTGGCATGGGAAGGGGCAAGTGCGTTCACGGTGTCGCCCGGTGGAGTTCGTTCTGCGTCTTGAATCTAACTTCAATGCGCGGAACGAAGCGGGCTTCCGAACTCCCACTATGATTTCATGACGGATTCAGCTCGATTCTGGAACTGTCTCTGGATTTTTCTGGTCTAGCCGAGCCGTATTTCTCTGGAGAAGTCATTTAGTCTATTCATAACTTCAACCTTGTCTCGCCTGAACTGGACGGAGAGAGCCCCCAACGTGACTACGAACGCCGAGATTGAGAATCCTTTCGTCACACGGCCCATTCTCGGCGTCCAAATCGCCGTAAGCAGCTATGAGGAGGTCGTTCGCCAAAGCATCCTCTGGGCTGGTCAGGGAGCGTCGCGCGCCTTCTTTTTCGCGGCTGTCCACATGGTGATGGAAGCGGTCGATCATCCCGGCTTCCTCCCTGTCCTGAACTCCGCCGGAACGGTCTTCCCCGATGGAATGCCGCTGGTTTGGGCGCTGCGTGCCCTGGGCGAGAAGAAAGCCCAACGGGTTTGCGGCACGGACTCAACGGTTGCCCTGCTGGCAGCGGCAGAAAAAGCCGGAATCTCCGTCGGATTTTACGGTGGAAGCCAATCCACTCTCGATGCGCTTGCCGCTGCCGTGCGTGCGCGCCATCCCCGCCTCAACATCGCTTATCTGGAAAGCCCGCCCTTCCGCCCGCTCACCGCCGAGGAAGACGCGGCCATCGTCGCGCGCATCCATGCCTCCGGCGCGCGCCTACTCTTTGTCGGCCTAGGGTGCCCCAAGCAAGAGCGCTGGATCATCGATCACCTGGGCCGGGTTCCCGCCGTCATGTTCGCCGTCGGCGCGGCTTTTGACTTCATCGCCGGAAACAAAAGCCGGGGTCCCCAATGGATGAGCCGCAACGGCCTGGAATGGGTTTACCGCTTTGTCACAGAGCCGCGACGCCTAGCCATGCGCTACCTCAAGCACAATCCCCGCTTCGTCCTGCTCTTCCTCCGCCAGAGATTCTCTCGGGCTGCCTGAGGGGCAGTCGAAGGATCTGCGTTTTGTAATTTGTCGCTAGTGTGGGCTGCCACGATCCCCGCTAACTCGCGAACTTGTGATTTCCGCGAAGCGGAAGCGAACTTGCTGTTTTTGTTCCACATTCGCTCTCATGAACAGCCTTGTTCATCGAGAGCGGAGTTGGCGCGTGGCCGGGAGCCCCGGCGGATGATTGTTGTTTGCTACGTGGCTGGGTACCCAGCGAAGTCGAAAGACTGCGGTTCGTTCTTGCGGAAAGGTGGGCAATCCATCGCCTGTGACAACCACACGTGCCAGAATCCAGCTTTTTGTTGCACAATAAAGAACGATATGAGCTTCCGATTTGCACTTCCGCAAGAACTACGCGGCGCCGTCGATCTGGCTGCCGCCGACTGGAGCGCCAACCGCAAAGTTGCCCGCTTCTGGCAGAAAGACCCCAGCCTGTGGACCAGCGACGACGAGGAGAAGTGGCTCGGCTGGATGGACATCGTCGAGCGCCAGCAAAAAGAGCTGGCCACCTACGCCGCCCTCGGCGGTGAGGTGGAGGCGGCGGACTTTGAGACCGTTCTGCTGCTTGGCATGGGCGGCTCCAGCCTCTGCCCGGAGGTGCTGTCGCTCACTTTTGGCCAGCGGCCCGGCTTTCCCGCGCTGCGCATCGTCGATTCCACCGATCCGGAGCAGGTCTGGACCGCGCGCAACGAGGTCAATCTGGCCAATACGCTGGTGGTCGTGGCCAGCAAATCCGGCTCAACGCTTGAGCCGAATGTTCTCAAGCAATACTTTTTCAATGAGATGAAGAACGCTGTGGGTGCCGATGAGGCAGGCAGCCACTTTGTCGCCATCACCGATCCCGGCTCCAAGATGGAGCAGGTGGCCAAGGAAGACGGCTTCCGCTACATCTTCTATGGCGACCCCACTATCGGCGGGCGCTTCTCTGCGCTCTCGCCCTTCGGCGTCGTTGCCGCCACGCTGGCCGGCTTGAACACAGAAAAGCTGCTGGACGAAGCCGCCAAAGCCGTCGCCGCCGCCAAGGTGGAACCGGCGGAGAACTTTGCCGTGCAACTCGGCCTCCTGCTGGGCACGGCCGCCAATGCAGGGCGAGACAAGTTGACCATCTTCACCTCGCCGGAGGTCTCCGATCTGGGAGCATGGATGGAGCAGTTGGTCGCCGAATCGACCGGCAAGCTGGGCAAGGGAATCACGCCGGTAGACCGCGAAACCATTGCCGCGCCAGCGATCTATGGCAAGGACCGGCTCTTCGTTTATATCCGCTACGCCGGCACGGCTGACAGCAGCCAGGACGCCCAGGTCAAGGCCCTCGAAGCTGCCGGCCATCCCGTCGTAACCATCGAGATCGGCGACCTGTACGAGATCTTCGGCCAATTCTTCACCTGGGAGGTGGCTACCAGCGTCGCCGGTTCGGTGATGGGCATCCACCCCTTCAACCAGCCGGATGTGGAGTCAGCCAAGATCGAGACCCGCGCCCTCACCGCCGCCTACGAGCAAACCGGCAAGCTGCCGGAGCGCTCTGCAGTGATGGTGGGCATGAAGGGCGATGTGAACTTTTCGCTTTACGCCACCGAAGAGTACAACGCGAAACTCCTGGCTGCCGGAGCCGCTCAAACGCTCGTTGGCTATCTGCGCGGCCACCTCGGCCAGATTCACCAGGGCGATTACTTTGCCGCGCTGGCTTACCTGCCGATGTTCGCTGAACACGTTACGGCCATCCAGCGTCTCCGCCACAAGGTGCGCGACACCAAGCGCGTGGCCACCTGCCTGGGCTTCGGTCCACGCTTCCTGCACTCCACCGGCCAGGATTACAAGGGCGGTCCCAACAGCGGCGTCTTCCTGCAAATCACAGCGGACCACTCGGTCAATGTCGAAATTCCAGGCCAAGAGCTGAGCTTTGGCGTGGTCATCGACGCGCAGGCCGCTGGCGATCTGGCGGTGCTGGAGTCGCGGGGACGCCGCGCTCTGCGCATTCATTTGGGAAAGGATCTGGCGGCCGGACTGGAGATGCTGGCTCTGGCCGTTGAAGAAGCCCTTTCGTAAGCGACCGTTTACGGGTATAAATTCTTTCGAGCCGGCCCCTGGCTGAGGCCGGCTCGAAGATTGGACGGTATCAGCCAATTTACGTTTGTGGAACGTAGACCGAGAATTCCTGCAGGATCGGAACTCCGCTGCTGTTGACGTACTTCGCCCAGAAGTAGTTGTACCCTTCCTCATTCAGCGGAACGCTCATCTGAGTGCGCGAGGTGGAGTTCATCACGTAGTTGGGGGAATACCAGCTCCACGATCCTCCGCTGGTCGGATACGGCTCAAGGTTCACCACGGTGGTGGTGGCGGCAACGCTGACACTGCTTTCCTTGGTTAACGAACCCGTTCCCACCTGAATGTAGGGGGTAATCACCGTGCCGGTGGTTCCGCTGGTGGTGATGGTAAACGACTCGGTGCTCTGGCATCCGCTGGCGTTGGTGTAAGTGGCCATGTAGGTGTTGGCGCCCGGAGCCAGCGGAATGGTGTTGATCTGGCGCGCGGTGGACATAAAGCCGCCGGGGCCGGTCCAATTCCACGATCCGCCGCTGACCGGCTGCGGGCCAAGATTTACGACCGAACCGAGAGCCACAGTTAGGATGTTGGTCTGTTGCCATGCCGCCGTGCCCACTTCGAGATAGGGCGTGATGGCGGTGGCCGAGCAGACGGCGGGGGGCGAGATCAAGGCGTTCATCATGCTCTGCCCGTTGGGGCTGCCCCATCCAGCAACCAGATCATAGCCCGCAGTCGCTGTGTAAACCTCAGGAGCGCCGCAACAATCGCTTGTGCCTCCTATGATGTCGTGGAAGTCGGCGCCATAGCTGGCGCTCTTGCCGATCTGGTAGAGCGTCGGATTGAGAAAACCCAGCGTGGATTTACCCTGAGAGACCGCCTGCTGGTTGGCGATTGCAGTCCATCCTGCCATCAACGGCGCGGAAAAGCTGGAGCCTCCATTGGTGCAGGTGGTGCAACCGGCTTGCGGATAGCATTGGTTCATGCCGCACAGATAGTAGCCATAGCCAGCCATCACCATGTCCGGCACATTGCGGAAGGTTATCGAAGCCTGGTTGCCGGCATTGGCGATGCCGGATTGCCAACTGGGAATCGCGATAGGCGTAGGGCCGTCGCTGATGCCGCCCGCGTCGCCGCCAGCATAAATTTCGGAAGCCCACGCGCCGCCTGCACTGGAACTGAAGGCCAGCGACATGCCGACGGCCGTAACGTATGCGTCATCAGAGGGATAGAAGTCGTCGCCATTGGTGTTCCCCGGCGCCTCCGGCGGGCCGTAGTCGCCAGTCGCGGCAAAGTAGCTCTGTCCCTGTGCCGCCATCTCTTTGTAGTAGGGATCT
Source organism: uncultured Occallatibacter sp. (assembly GCA_964450895.1). Classification (GTDB taxonomy): domain Bacteria; phylum Acidobacteriota; class Terriglobia; order Terriglobales; family Acidobacteriaceae; genus Telmatobacter. The sequence goes on from CAYVGW010000007.1 coordinate 52,710, forward strand.
TCGACGGTATTCTCAGCGCCATATCCATACGAGACGCTGTTCTGTTTGCAGATGTTCTCCGAGGCCATTTTGTTGAGGATCACCACGGCTCCCGATGGGCTATTGCTGTATGTAGAGCTGCAGCACTGATAGACGCGTACCTGGCTCAGTCCAGGGGCCATACCGATGGGTACAACCATGTCCAGAATCGCTTCGGCGTCGTTGCCGCCATCGCCCATCGGCGCGGTCAACCCACCCAGCAGCACATTATTTACCTTGACCGGGTTAGTCTTGCCCACCGAGGTGAAGTAGAGATTCAGATCGCTGACGTCATAACCGCTGAACTCCAACAGTCCGACGGACTGGCCGGTGCCGGTCAGCGAGCCGCCATAATACATGCCCCGCATATCGCTGGTCAGATAGGAGCCGTAGGGTCCGCTGCCGGTGGGCGAAGGCGGATAGGCGGCTGACTCGTTCAAGATCGTGGAGTTCCGGGGATGCGGCTGGTAGTAGTCGCTGAGTCCGGCGATGTGCTGGACGGGAACGCTCAACTCGATGGAAGGCTCTCGATCGGGTGCATAGAAGGTGCGGTTCTCGGTGGGATGCTGGTATTTGACCATGTTGAGGTGAAATGCCTTCTCGACAACCGGCGTTGTGCCTTCAACTTCGACCAACATGCGGTTGACGGGCGTGTCCAGGACCTTCAGTCCATGGGATTTGGCGAAATCGACAACCGCCTGGAAGTCCTCTTGGGTGGGGGCATACTTTTCGGTGAACTCCGCAACTGAGAGGTAATTGCGAAAGTCAGAACTGTTGGGGTTGGAGAGCCGTTCGATAAAACTGTCCAAATCGGTTTCGTTACGCAGCGGCAGTTGGATGGCGATATGCAGGTGCTCGGTGGCTTCCAGCGAGCCTAGGCGCGGGGCGCGTCCATCGGTGACGGCGGCGGGCCGGTGGCCGTGCAGCACTTGCACGGTTTGAGCATGCGCCGGGAGGACAAACAACAGGAAGGCGGCCGAGCAGAGCCAAGCGGCCGGTGCCTTCCGTAAACGTTTTCCGTAACTTGTTTTGATTTGCGTCATCTCCGGAATCTCCTCTTCAATTGTCAACACGGAATTTTCTTGACAAAATACAATCGTGCATTTGTATTTGAATACATATACGGATGAGAAAACGATTGTCAAGAGATTTTTTCAACTATTTTCCAGCTCAGGCGCCGGATTGCAATCCCGCAGAAGGATGCCGGCGCCTACAGTGAATCGCAGAAAGTCCGCCCTCATCCCAATGGTCGAAGCACTTTCCACGCTCGTCCATATTTGCCGCCACCGCTTTGCCGCAATGTGCAAGAATGGCGGAAGAGAGACTTCTCTCCAGGCCTTGAAGATGACCAGCAAGAGAGAAAGCCGCATTCCACTTGACGACCTTCTCGTCTTTCACCAGGTAGCGCGCTCACTCACCTCCAGCTTCGATCTGGACACCATTCTGCGCACCATTATCGAGCACATGGAGCGCTTCATCGAAGCCGATCTGTGGACGCTGCTGATGCTGGACGAAGGCCGCCAGGAGCTGTACTACGCCATCACTGCAGGGGGGGAGGACGGCGCGCTGCGCAATCTGCGCGTCAAGGTGGGCGAGGGCATCGCCGGGTGGGTGGCCGAGCACGGCGAGACCCTGCTGGTTCCCGAGACCGGAAACGATCCGCGCCTCAAGACGGCGTATGGAGGCCGATCGCGGGCTGTCCGCTCGGTCATCGCTCTGCCTCTGCGCAGCCGCAAAGGAACCCTCGGCGTCATCGAGATCTTCAACCCCCGCGCCGACCAGCTTACCGACTACACTATCGCCTTTCTGCACATTCTGGCCGATCACGCGGCTATCGCCATTGAAAACTCCCACGACGTGGCTCGCATTCAACAGTTGACCATCACCGACGACTGCACCGGACTCTACAACGTCCGCCATCTCTACGATGTCCTGGGCTGGGAGCTGGAGCGATGCAGCCGGCCGGAGCTGCCGGTGAGTCTGGCCTTCCTAGACCTGGACCACTTCAAATGGGTCAACGACGCGCACGGCCACCTGGTGGGCAGCGAACTGCTGGCCCGCGTGGGCGAGCGGCTCCGCGTGTTTAGCCGCAAGCAGGACTGGTGCTTCCGCTACGGCGGCGATGAGTTCGTCATTTTGATGCCGGAGACGGGCGTCGAAGCGGCGCTCCAACAAGCCACCGCGGTCCACCTGGCGCTGCTGGAGACCAACTTCCAAATGAAGAACGGGCTGGAACTGCGGGTGAGCGCCAGCGTGGGCGTCTCGACCGCTCCCGCCGACGGCGCAACAGTTCATACCGTCATCGCCGCCGCCGACCGTCGGATGTATGCGGTAAAGGCGTCCGGGCGCGGCGCGGTACGGGGAGCGTAGAGGCTTCTACACGCTATGCGTGACCGGCATCTTTGGCAACCTTGGTCATCTGGCAGGCCCGCGCAACATTCTTCAGAGCTTTGAGAAAGCCTTCCGGAGAGTCTTCGATGGTCGCGTTGAGGTAGGCAGAAGACTCCGCGGGATCTGACAAGGCTGTCAGAAGAGCATCCTGATAAGAACTCGTTTTGTTAGCCATGCATCCTCCATAATCTCAGCGCGCGGATTCAGTGTCACGATCCTTAGTCCGCTTTGATCCGGCAAGAATGAGGTGCACTTCATTTCCCTTTTGGCCGAAGTACACTCTTCTGAGCCTCTTGCAGTGTGTCACGAACACGCGTGAAAGCTCGTGATGCTGTACCAAA
>CAYVGW010000008.1:0-55333 GCA_964450895.1 uncultured Occallatibacter sp.
ATCGGCGGCGACGCCTGGTCCTCGCGCATTCTGCTCGAAGAGATGGGCCTGCGCGTGATCGCTCAATGGTCGGGCGATGGTACGCTGGCCGAGCTCGAATCCACGCCGCACGCCAAACTCAATCTCATTCACTGCTACCGCTCGATGAACTACATCTCACGCCACATGGAAGAGAAGTACGGGATACCGTGGCACGAGTACAACTTCTTCGGACCGACAAAGATCGTTGCGTCTCTGCGCGCGATCGCGGAGCACTTCGACGACAAGATCAAGGAAGGCGCGGAGCGCGTCATCGCCAAGTACACAGCGCTCACCGATGCTGTGATCGCCAAGTATCGTCCGCGCCTTGAGGGCAAGAAGGTGATGCTCTTTGTCGGCGGCCTGCGCCCGCGCCACGTCATCGGCGCATACGAAGATCTGGGCATGGAGATCGTCGGCACCGGCTACGAGTTCGGCCACAACGACGACTATCAGCGCACCACGCATTATGTGAAGGACGGCACGCTGATCTACGACGACGTGACCAGCTACGAGTTCGAGAAGTTCGTCGAGAGAGTGAAGCCCGACCTGGTCGGCTCCGGCATCAAGGAGAAATACATCTTCCAGAAGATGGGCGTTCCCTTCCGGCAGATGCACTCCTGGGATTACTCGGGTCCATACCATGGCTATGATGGATTCGCTATCTTTGCCCGCGATATGGACATGGCCATCAACGCGCCGGTATGGAAGATGACCAAGGCGCCCTTTTAATCCACGCGGAAACCTGAGAGGAGAAAAGCCATTATGAGTCAAAATGCAGAGAAGGTGATCGACCACTTTGAGTTGTTCCGCGGTCCCGAATACACCGATATGCTCGCCAACAAGAAGTGCATGTTCGAGGATCCGGTCCCAGCCGAAGAGCTGGCGCGGGTGAGCGAGTGGACCAAGAGTACGGAATACCAAGAGAAGAACTTCGCGCGGGAATCGCTGACCATCAATCCCGCCAAGGCCTGCCAGCCGCTGGGCGCGGTCTTCGCCGCGCTTGGATTCGAGGGAACGCTTCCTTTCATTCACGGCTCCCAAGGATGCACGGCCTACTATCGCAGTCATTTTTCGCGCCACTTCAAGGAGCCGACCGCGGCTGTCTCGTCCTCCATGACTGAAGACGCTGCTGTTCTCGGCGGCCTCTCCAACATGATCGACGGCCTTGCCAACGCATACAGTCTGTACAAGCCGAAGATGATCGCCGTATCGACGACCTGCATGGCTGAAGTTATCGGCGACGATCTGAACGGCTTCATCAAGAACGCGAAGGACAAAGGCTCGGTGCCGATGGAGTTCGATGTTCCCTTCGCGCACACGCCGGCCTTCGTCGGCAGCCACGTGACCGGCTATGACAACGCGCTCAAGGGAATCATCGAGCACTTCTGGAATGGCAAGGCCGGCACCGCGCCCAAGCTCGAGCGCCAGGCCAATGGCAAGCTGAACTTCATTGGCGGCTTCGATGGCTACACCGTCGGCAACATGCGCGAGATCAAGCGTCTCTTCGACTTGATGGGTGTTGAGTACACCTTCCTCGGCGACAACAGCGACGTGTGGGACACGCCCAGCGACGGCGAATTCCGCTTGTACGACGGCGGCACCACTCTGGAGGACGCGGCCAATGCAGTGCATGCCAGCGCGACAATCTCCATGCAGGAATTCTGCACCGAGAAGACGCTGGAAGTGATCGAAGCTACCGGGCAGGAGACCGTTGCGTTCAATCATCCCATCGGCGTGGAAGCGACGGATCGATTCTTGATGGAGGTCGCGCGCCTCACGGGCAAGACGATTCCCGATTCAATTCGGAAAGAGCGCGGCAGGCTGGTCGATGCCATCGCCGATTCCAGCGCGCACATTCACGGCAAGAAGTTCGCTCTCTATGGAGATCCCGATCTGACGCTAGGCCTGACGGGCTTCCTGCTAGAACTGGGAGCTGAGCCGGTGCATATTCTCTCCACCAATGGCGGGCAGGCGTGGCAAGAGAAAGTTGAAGCGCTGCTGGCTGCCTCTCCATTCGGAAAGAATTGCCATGTCTATGCGGGAAAAGATCTGTGGCACATGCGTTCGCTGCTCTTCACCGAGCCGGTCGATTTTCTAATCGGCAACACCTACGGAAAGTTTCTGGAGCGCGACACCAAGACTCCATTGATCCGTCTCGGCTTCCCCATCTTTGACCGTCACCATCATCATCGTTCTCCGGTCTGGGGCTATCAAGGCGGTCTCAACGTCCTGGTGAAGATTCTGGACAGGATATTCGATTACATGGATCAAACAACGAACGAAGTGGCGAAGACTGACTACAGCTTTGACATCATTCGTTAACCTCTGGCTTCCCCTTTCCTGATGCGTCGCGTGGCAATTCAAACCAGTTTTTCCACGCGACGCATCTTTTCAATATCGAGAAAGAACTTCTCCAATGCGCGCCGGCAACGTGAAAGGGAGTAGCGATGGGCACACTTGGCTCTAAAATCCAGCAAGTTTTCACTGAGCCTGGTTGCGCCACAAATCAGGCCAAGCCTAGCAGTGATCGAAAGAAGGGCTGCAACAAATTACTCGCTCCTGGCGCCGCGGCCGGCGGCTGTGCCTTTGACGGCGCCAAGATCGCGCTTCAGCCCATCACGGATGTCGTGCATCTGATTCATGGGCCGATCAACTGCGAGGGGCACTCTTGGGACGGACGAGGCGCCAAGTCATCGGACTCAACTCTCTACCGCACTAGCTTCACAACCGCGATGAGCGAACAAGACATCATCTTCGGCGGCGAAAAGCATCTTTACAATGCCATCAAGGAGGCTGTTGCAAAATACAATCCTCCGGCGGTCTTCGTTTATCAAACATGCGTGCCGGCGATGATCGGCGACGATCTGGAGGCTGTTTGCAAGGCTGCGGCGAAAAAGCTGGGCAAGCCGGTGATTCCCGTCAATGCGCCGGGCTTTGTGGGATCGAAGAACCTGGGCAACAAACTTGCAGGCGAAGCTCTTCTCGACTATGTGATCGGAACGGAAGAACCTGCGGAGACAACGCCCTACGACATCAACATCATTGGCGAGTACAACCTCTCCGGTGAACTCTGGCAAGTGAAGCCCCTTCTCGATGAACTGGGCATTCGCATTTTGGCATGCATCTCCGGCGATGCGAAGTACCACGAGGTTGCTCGCTCTCACCGCGCCCGCGCGGCGATGATGGTCTGCTCGAAAGCCATGATCAATGTGGCGCGCAAGATGAATGAGAGCTATGGAATTCCCTACTTCGAGGGATCGTTTTACGGCATCGGCGACATGAGCGATACTCTGCGCAACATTGCAAGATTGCTGGTTGAACGCGGAGCGCCGGATGAGTTGATTGTCCGGGTCGAAGCCGTTATCGAGCGGGAAGAAGCGAGCGCATGGAAGCGGATTGCGCCTTTCAAATCGCGGCTTTCCGGAAAGCGGGCATTGCTTTTTACCGGCGGAGTGAAATCATGGTCGGTGGTCGCGGCCTTGCAGGAAGCAGGGCTTGCCGTCATCGGAACAAGCGTCAAGAAATCCACGCACGATGACAAAGAGCGCATCAAGGAAATCATGAAAGACGATGCGCATATGTTCGACGATCTGAAGCCGCGTGAGATGTACAAGATGCTGAAAGAAGCGCAGGCCGACATCATGCTCTCCGGCGGACGAACGCAGTTTGTCGCATTGAAAGCAAAGATGCCCTGGCTGGACATCAACCAGGAACGGCATCATGCCTATGCGGGATATGAGGGCATGGTCTCGCTGGTGAGCGAAATCGACAAGGCGCTTGCCAATCCGATTTGGAATCAGATTCGCAAACCCGCTCCTTGGGAGTTTGCAAGTGTTCAGGATGAGTTGTCGATTCATGTTGCATAGGACAAGCTTATGGCCAAAGTGACGATCAGCAAAAAGCATTGCACGGTGAATCCGCTCAAGATGAGCCCCGCGATTGGCGCGGCGCTGGCCTTCCTGGGCGTGGATAATTCCATGCCGCTGCTTCATGGCTCTCAAGGCTGCACTTCCTTCGGGCTTGTTCTCTTCGTGCGCCACTTCCGCGAGGCCATTCCCATGCAGACGACGGCGATGAGCGAAGTCGCCACGGTTTTGGGCGGCTTCGACAATATAGAACAAGCGCTGGTAAATATAGCCGGACGCACCAAGCCAGCGTTGATAGGAATCTGCACCACAGGCATCTCGGAGATCAAAGGAGACGACCTCGACGGATTCTTGAAGCTGATTCGAGCCAGTCACCCGGAGCTGGAAGAAATCGCTCTCGTCAATGTCTCCACTCCGGATTTCCAAGGAGCCTTTCAAGATGGATGGGCCGCGGCGGTAACGCGCATCGTGGAAGAGTTGGTAAAAATTCCGCAATTTGAAACCAGGTTGTCGCGGCGCATCAATGTGCTTCCCGGCTGCCACATCACGCCGGGCGACATCGATGAACTTCGAGACATCTTCGAGGCATTCAGTCTCGATCCAATTTTTTTGCCCGATCTTTCCGGATCGCTCGATGGACACATTCCGGCCGAGTTCACGCCCACATCGCTGGGCGGAATCTCCATCGAGCAGATTCGCAGAATGGGTTCCGCTTGCTGGACGGTCGCCATCGGTGAACAGATGCGCGGAGCCGCCATCACGCTCGAACATCACACCGGCGTTCCCTACAAACTCTTTGATCGGCTCACTGGACTGGCAGCCAACGATGATTTGATGAAGTTCTTGTCGGAGATCAGCGGCATTCCGGTCCCGAAAAAGTATCAACGTCAGCGCAGCCAATTGATCGACGCGATGCTGGACGGTCACTTCTACTTCGGCGGCAAGCGAGTCGCGATTGCCGCGGAACCTGACCTTCTCTTCGCAATCTCGCACTGGCTTCATGAAATGGGCTGCACGCTTCTGACTGCGGTCACCACGGCGGAATCGCCTGTGCTGGAAAGCATTCCCGTGGACGAAGTCTTGGTGGGCGATTTGGAGGATCTCGAAGTGCGCTCGATGAATGCGGATCTGCTCGTGACGCATTCACACGGCAGACAGGCCGCGGAGCGCCTTGGCATCCCGCTCTTTCGCATTGGAATTCCTGTCTTCGATCGCCTTGGCGCCAATCAGCAGGTGATGGTGGGCTATCGGGGAACGCGTAACTTGATCTTTGAAGCCGGCAATTTGTTCATGGCGAACGCGCATGAGCCAACACCGGAAAGCTGGATTCCCAAGCGCCAGGAGTCTCATGAGCTGGTGACGATTCAGTAATAGCGTTCATTCATGTGCATCTTAGGAGGAGTATGAGAGTCGCATTTACAACAGAGGACGGAGAACACGTCAACGCTCACTTTGGGTGGGCTAAAAAGATCGCGGTCTACGAGATTGACGCCGAGAGCTGCCGATTCGCTGATTGCATTGAATTCGCTGGCAATCTGGAAGAGGATGGCAACGAAGACAAGCTCGGTCCGAAGCTGGATGCAATCAAGGACTGCGCGATTCTCTATGTTTCGGCAATTGGCGGATCGGCGGCCGCCCGCGTGGTGGCAAAGAACGTTCATCCAATCAAAGTCGCTGAAACGCAATCAATTGCGGATTCCTTGCAGCAATTGCAGAAAGTGTTGAGCGGCACCCCGCCGCCGTGGCTGCGCAAGGCGTTAAATAAAGGCCGCGATCGAGAGATTGATTTCGAAGATGAGGTGATCTATGGCTGACAACGGAGTCGCAGTGGCCGCGCCGGCCACGCACGGCTTTCTCAACGAATTGATCAAGCAATGGCGCGCTCAGGATTTGCACGGATCGTGGGATGCGAAAAGCGATCTCGATCTTCTCGATCCATACATCCTGACGCGAGAAAAGCGTCTTGCAATTCCAGCGATGAGCGATCCTGATCCGGAGACGCTTTGGCGCGTGGAATTGTTCTACAACGCCGTCGGACTTGCCATTGAGCGCGCCACCGGCGTAATGGTTTCGCCTCTGATGAAGCTGCACCACGAAGGTTTTGGACGCCTCGTGCTCACTGCCGGCAGGTTGATCGTTTTCAACAAGCATCTGCGCGATGTGCATCGCTTTGGATTCGACAGCCTGGAAAAGCTGGAGAAGGAAGGCGAAAGAATTGTTGCCGAGGGCATCGATTGGATTGAAAAATATCCGGACGTTGCGCGCTATTGAAAGCGAGGCAGGTGGGCTGATTTGGATGCGATCAAAGCTGAAATCAAGAGGCTCTCCTCTCAAGCTGTGCAGGCCAAGTTGAACCTGCATGATCTTGCGGAGGATCTACCTGTTAACTGGGAACTGATTCCCGCCGCGGCCGAGAAGGCTTTTGCAATCTACAAAGAGCTTGATGCAAAGCGCGCGATATTGAAAGACATGGAGGAATGAATGGAAGCGCAACTCGCAACAACCGCGGTAACGCGTGACGGAAGAGAATGGCGCCCCGCCTATTTGCTGGGAATTGATCCGGAGACTTGCATCGGCTGTGGCCGCTGCTTCAAAGTTTGCGGACGCGATGTCATGACGCTTCAAGGCATCACGGAAGATGGGGATCTCGTCGGACTGGACGATGACGAAGAGATTTTGCGCAAGGTAATGATGGTCACTGATTCGGGAGCATGCATCGGATGCGGCGCGTGCGCTCGCGTGTGCGGAAAAAACTGCCAGAAGCACGGTCTATCGTGAGGTGTTGCCGATGACGCCAGAAGTTTTGTATGCATATCTCATGCAAGCAAACGCTGCCACCGGATGCGATCTATTCGACGGCCATGTTCTAGCGTGCGTCTTTGCGGCGGCGGCGGACGAGTGCCTCGCTGGAAGTTCATTCACAAACGCCCTTGGCATCTTTGGATCAACGCTGCGCCGCCATATCAATATGTTCTTTCCTGGATCGCTGGAGCAACTGGAATTGTTTGGTCTTGATGCGGATATAAAAGTCAGTGAAGATGAAAGATGCTTGCGGGAACTTTTATGGCGCTTTCGCACTGCTTCAACAGAAATCAATTCGCTCTTGGCCATTTTTATTGCCCGAAGAGCCTCGCGGGGCAATCATCTTTGGCAGGATCTCGGGCTTGTCAACAGAGGCGAGTTGTCGCGTCTGATGGCCAAACACTTTGCACAATTAGCGCGCCTCAACGAGCAGGATATGAAGTGGAAGAAGTTTTTCTATCGGATGATCTGCCGCGATGAAGGGTTCACCATGTGCATGGCTCCCTGCTGCTCCGAGTGCTGCGATTATTCTCTCTGCTTTGGCGACGAATCTGGTGAAGGCCTCTTTGCGGGCAACCGCCTTCCCATTGCGGTTCCTGCATTGTCCACGATTGGCTATTCCATTGCACAATGAAGCCCAATCGACATGTCGCAAATCCGACAAGTTGCCGTTCATCCATCAATGAGGAAGCGTAAGTCTATCTGTTTCAATAGGACGCGATTGGCCCAAGACGTGCATTATCTCCTGCATAGTCAGAGGAGGCTGGACCTATGATTCAACTGACTGAGCAATCGTGGTTGTACATGGACAACAATGCGACGACGCGTACCGATCCTCGCGTAGTCGAAGCCATGCTGCCATTCATCTGCGAACAGTTTGCGAATCCATCCGCCATTCACTCGATGGGCGCCTCCTGCGCGGAGGCCGTTAGAGTTGCGAGAAGCCAAGTATCGGCATTGGTAGGCGCGCGCCGTGATAGCGAAATCGTCTTCAATTCAGGCGGAAGCGAATCGAACAACACTGCAATCCATTCCGCCCTTCAAACACAGGCAGAACGCAACGAAATCATCACTTCGACAGTTGAGCATCCATCCATTCTTGCGTTGTGCGCGCATCTGGAGAAGACGGGAAGAGCGAAAGTTCATCGGATTCCCGTCGACCATCGTGGCTCTCTCAATCTCGACGCCTATCGCCGCGCCCTGAGTGCAAAGACAGCTTTGGTTTCGATGCAATGGGCCAACAATGAAACCGGCGTTGTCTTTCCCGTCGAGGCGCTTGCCTCGATGGCGCACTCTGCCGGCGCTTTGTTTCACTGCGATGCGGTGCAGGCGGCGGGGCGAGTCGCAATTGATGTGGCTGCTTCTGATATTGACTTGCTTTCAATTTCTGCGCACAAGATGCATGGACCGAAAGGTATCGGCGCTCTCTATGTTCGGAATGGTATTTCATTTAAGCCGTTGATTTATGGCGGCCGTCAAGAACGCGGTAGGCGCGCGGGAACGGAGAACACGCCGGCGATTGTTGGCTTCGGTGTTGCTGCGGAAATCGCCACACAGACAATGTTCTCGGATATGCCGCGCGTAGCCTCATTGCGCGACCACTTGGAACAGGAAATCCTTCGCCTGATCCCGACAGCCATGTCCATCGGTGACCGCTATCATCGCCTGCCCAACACACTGAATGTCGCCTTTGAAAATGTTGAGGCAGACTCGATTCTTTTAATGCTGGATCGTGAGTTCATCGCGGCCTCTTCCGGTGCAGCGTGCGCCTCCGGATCGATGAATCCATCGCATGTTCTCAGCGCGATGAAAATTCCTTTCAGTCATCTGCGCGGTTCGATCCGCTTTTCGCTTTCACGGGAAAGCCCGGAAGCCGGCGTAGACCGTGTTCTCGAAGTCCTTCCGCAAATTGTAATTGGTCTTCAGACATCTTCGATATCAATGGAGGCAGTCTATGCCTAAACTTCCTCGCATTGTCATCAACGATTCTACGCTCAGAGATGGAGAACAAGCGCCCGGCGTCTCATTTACGCTGGATGAAAAGCTCGCCATCGCGCTGGCTTTGGAAGAGGCGGGAGTCGACGAAATCGAAGCTGGTACACCTGCGATGGGCGATAGAGAAATCGCCGAGATTGGTGCGCTCGGAGAAGCGCTGAACATTGCGGATTCCATTGCCTGGTGCCGCATGACGCGCGCGGATGTGGATAAAGCAAGAAGAACTGGATTAAAACGAGTCAATCTTTCCATTCCGCTCTCCGACATTCAGATGCAGGCAAAACTCAATGTCGATCGCGCGGGAGTGCTCCGCCAAATTCGCGATGTTATCCCTTATGCGGTCGATTGCGGATTGCGTGTTGCAATGGGTGGCGAGGATTCAAGCCGCTCCGATATTGATTTTTTGCTTGTCGCCGTGGACGCGGCTGCTAGCTGTGGCGCTCACCGCTTCCGCTATGCGGACACGCTGGGACACTTGGAGCCATTTGCGGTCTTCGATATCTTTTCTCGACTGAGTCGCGCAATTGGCCTGGAGCTGGAGTTTCATGGGCACGATGACCTGGGACTCGCGACAGCAAACACGCTTGCGGCAATTCGCGGCGGCGCAACCCACGCCAGCGTGTGCGTGCTGGGTCTGGGTGAACGCGCCGGCAATGCGGCATTAGAACAGGTTGCGGCCGGTTTGAATCGCTTTCATCCAACAAACAGCAATGTAAATCTGACCAAACTACCGCGGCTTGCTGAGCTCGTATCCAAAGCAGCTCGCCGTCCGATCCCCGCAGGCAAGGCGATTGTCGGAGCCAACGCATTTACTCACGAGTCAGGCATACATGTGGATGGTCTGCTGAAGAATCCATCGACCTATGAGGCTCTGTCTCCCCAAACCTTCGGCCGCTCGCGCGAGATCGTGCTCGGTAAGCACTCCGGGCTTGCATCCGTGACGGATGCGCTTCGTTCGCATGGTTTGTATGCGGATAAAGAATCAGCGCAGTCGGTGCTTGCTCAGGTTCGGCAGCGTTCAATGCAAGCAAAGCGAGTCGTCAATACGGAAGAACTGCTGGAGTTTTATCGACGCGCCGATGACGGCGTCGAGCCGTTTATCCCACCCATGGAGATGAGTTATGACTGTGCTTGAGAAGTTGTCAAAGCTTTCATCCGCCGAGGATTTTTTTCGCTATCTCGACCTGGCCTATGACCCTGCCGTTCTGAATGTCGCCCGCCTTCACATTCTGAAACGGATGGGGGAGTATCTTCGCAACGCATCCGATGAAATGGACGAAACAAAGGCGCGCGCATTCTTTCGCTCGCAACTTGAAAAAGCCTACCTGGATTTTGTGCATTCTACGCCCATCAAGGAGCGTGTCTTCAAAGTACACAAAGACGCAATCCGCGCAAAGCGACCAGCGCTGGTGCATCTTTCGATCCCTGGAAATGGGTAAGAAACCGCGTTCTGGAAGCGGATTATCAGCGGCGTAATCAAACGTCACTTTTTCCTTTCCAATTTATCATGTGATCCTTATTCGTTTCGCTTTAGGCTTGAATCAAATCCTTCGGTGCCGCTGATTTTTTCGATAAGACTATCGGGGGTATCTTGTCCGGGAGCAGCAGTACAAATATCAATTAGGGAGAACACTCATGGCAGAAAACAAAGCACCTCAGATGCAGGCCACGCTGGGCCTAACCGGTCTGACCAGCAACGCAATGGCGCTGATTGCGCCTGGCGCATTTCTTTGGCTCACTTTCTACATTCAAGCCACGACGGGAACCACCGCGCCTGCCATGTGGATAGGCATCTTTGGCGCTCTGCTGCTCTGCCTGGCCACCGCGGTCGCCTACGCGGAGATCTCCAAACTCTATCCCGGCACGGGTTCCAGCTACTACTATGCGGAGCAGGCGCTGCTCTCCAAAGACAAGTTCTTCAAGTATGCGCGCATCGTGAAGTTCATCGTCGGCTGGGGATCGCATCTCTACTACTGGGTCTATCCCGGAGTGATGGTCGCCACAACCGGCATCTTCGTCGGCTATGTCGTCGGCTTTCTCTTTCCAGGATTCTTGAGCGGATCCAATCCCGGACCGCTCTTCATGGCATTGGTGGCGGTTGCCTTCTCGTTCTTTGTCGCGTGGATTGCATCGAAGGGCGCGGGGGCTTCCACCTCGGTGAACCTTGCCATCAATATCATTCAAATCTCTGCGCTGATGCTCTTCAGTGTTCTGGCTCTCGGCTATCGCGCCAATCATCCCGCCGGCGCAGCGGCCTTCCAGTACGACGGACAGACACTGGCCACATACAATTATCAATTCGCCACGGCCAAGGACGGCTCCATCGTCCGCGATGCCAGCGGTCTTCCCGCGCCATTGCTGGATTCTGCTGGAAAGCAGATTCCTTTCACAATCGATTATCCCGAGAAGGACGCCGGCGGAAACTTCCTGACCCACAAGAACGCCGCTTCCGTGATTGCGCCTCATCAATTCAGCTTTCTCTTCATTCAGGCCACTGTCGCAATTCTGATTCTGGTTGGCTTTGAATCGGTAACGGCCATGGGTGGAGAGGCAAAGAATCCGACCAAGCACATTCCGATTGCGGTAATCGGTTCGCTTCTCATACAGGGTCTCATCTGTTATCTGGTCGAGTATTTTGCGGCAAACTATTTTCTTAACTCCGGCTATACCATGCAAAGCGCGGCTTCCTCCGCAGCGCCCATCGGCGACATGATGATTATCGTCGGCGACGGGTTGCTCGGCCACGGCAATGGAAAATACTTCATGCTGGCCGAGGCCTTTACGGTATTTCTTGCGCTTATCGGCACCACGTTGAGTTGCATGAATACCGGCGCCCGCGTCACCTATGCCATGGGAAAAGACAATGAGGCCCCCGAGCACTTTGGAATGCTGCACGCCAAGTCGCTCACTCCGCGCCGCGCCATCTGGGCTTTGGCGATGATCTCTGCCGTCATTGGCGTAATTGCGGTCTCATTGGCCTTTGGCGATGGCGGCGCGCCTTCCGATGCCGCAATCGCCGCTCTGCCTCACGGCATCTTCTCCAGCTTCGGCTACACTTCCCATGCAACCATGGCGGCTCTGCCTAACTCATTGCTGACCATCACGCTTACCTCCAACTTCGGCACCTTCATTCTCTACGCGCTGAGTTGCGGACTGTGTATGATGGCCTATCACCGCCGCCACGACTACAGCTTTGTCCGTCATATGCTGATTCCCGGATTCGGCCTGTTGGCGAACATCGTCTGCATGGCCTTCTACCTGATCAGCCCGGTCTTTGGACTTGGCACCTTCAAAGAGCCGCTGCTGGCGCTCGGCATCGCGGCTGCCTGGGGCGTCTACGGTGCGATTTACTTTATCAGCTCATCAAAGACCAAAGGAAAGGCTGTGCTGCTCACTTCAAAATAGAGTGCGATTGCACAACAACATTGCCGGCGGCCGCTGCGCGTGGGTTCTTTGCTGGAATCTCGCGCAGCGGTTGTCTTGGTCTCCTGTCTTTTCAAATCCAATAAAGTCAATGAACTTAAAAACGGCTGATGAAGGGCCGTAGAAATAACCGGCTGATTCAAATCTAAATGGGTTGCAAACATTGAGGATTTCAACCTTTGGGTGAGGCGCGGAGCAGTTCGAAACCCGAGTTTGAGAAGAAGCCGAACAAGCAATTTTCTCAACCGCGGAAGTTTGCAGGGGCTAAAGCCCGGCTTTCTAATCAGCCCATTGCGGACCGACTGAAGTCGTGCCCTGGTTACAAAGCGCCTGGTTGCAAGGCGCCAACATTCAGAGGCTCTCAAATCTGACATTGAAGATGGATGAAGGCTTCTCAACTGCCGTTTATAGGATGAAGGATATGGCCAACGCATAAAGGCTAAAATCACCCTACCCTGAAGGATGCATTCTTAGATAGATCCTGAGTTTTCGGTGCGGTTCCCATACAGATCCGGGACTTGCGCCAATGCAATTGCATAAGCAAAGCCATGCGAAACCGAATAGGGCTTTGCGGTCAAGTGCTTCGATACACATGGGATTCCCCGTCTCTCATAACCTTAACTCTTTGTACCGCCCGGTGCGCAGCCGCATGCCGGATGGCGTGGCAGGAGGGAGCTGTTCACGCTTCTCCCCATGCCGATCAAGCAGAAGGATCAAACTCTTCATCCCATCCTCCCCGTCAAGCATCTTGAAGTCTTTTGGTAAAGCTGCCAACAAATCGCATTTTCCTGACCCGGTTTTGCTCTGCTTTACGCTTTGCAGGTTGGAACGGAAAACTTGTTCTAAATGCGATAGGATTCGCGCTCCGATAGCGGGAAATGTCCAGGATTTGTTTTGACCTCCAAGACGTTCCGCCAATAGCCTCTCCGGCAGCGCAACAGGATTCTCGCATCGCATTTGGGTTTTCCAAGCATTTCCAAGCAGTTTCCATGAGGATGCGTCATGAGAATTAGAAGTTTTATCATTGCCGTTGCCATGTTGTTTACACTGGGAACAGGCACGCCCCTTCAGATTCAAGCGCAAAGCAGCGCCGACCGCAAGCCGCGCGTTGCGGTTCTCGACTTTGACTACGGCACGGTTATGAGTGCCTCGTCTACAATCTTTGGAACCAATGTCGATATTGGCAGGGGAATCTCCGCTCTGCTGGTGACAAACCTGGTCAGGAATGGAAGTTACTCGGTCATCGACCGGGAGGCGCTGAGCAAAGTTCTGGCCGAGCAGAACTTTTCCAGCTCCAACCGCGCCGACCCCTCGTCCGCCGCGCGCATTGGCAAGGTTTTGGGCCTGGACTACATCATTGTCGGCACGATTACTGAGTTCGGCAATGAAACCAACAAGCAGAACGTGGGCGGCGGCGGCGCCAACTTCCACGGTTTTGGCATCGGCAGCGTTGGCCACTCCAATTCCAAGGCCAATGTCGCCATCGACGCCCGCATCATCAATGTCGATACCGCCGAGATTCTGGTAGCCGCTGAAGGCAAGGGCCAGTCGAGCCGCTCCGGACTGGCGCTGGGCGGAGGCGGAGGCAACTGGGGGGGCATGGGCGGCGGCAATGTCGACTTCGGCTCCAGCAACTTCCAAAGCACCATTATTGGCGAAGCGACCAAAAAGGCTGTGGATATGCTGGCTGCCGATCTGGGCGCGCAATCGGGAAAGCTGCAGGTGCGCACCTTCAAAGGCGAAGGGACGATTGCCGCCATAGATAATGGACAGATCATTTTGAATGTGGGCGGCAAGGCGGGCATCAAGGTTGGCGATCTGCTGGAAGTGACCCGCGTGACCCGCGAGATCAAAGATCCCGCCACGGGCAAGGTTCTTCGCCGCCTGACGGCAACTGTGGGGACGCTCCGCGCCACCGATGTGGACGATGCTTCTGCGATCTGCTCGCCGGTCACGGGTTCCGGCTTTCAAGAGGGCGATCACGTCACCTTCACCACCGACCATATGGTTTCAGCGGTGACTGGCGGGGTCTCCTCTGCAGTGAGCCAAAGTTCGTCCTCGGCGTCAAATTCATCCAGCAATTCTCAGGCTTCCCCGTCCATCTC
The DNA here is from genome assembly GCA_964450895.1 of uncultured Occallatibacter sp. Classification (GTDB taxonomy): domain Bacteria; phylum Acidobacteriota; class Terriglobia; order Terriglobales; family Acidobacteriaceae; genus Telmatobacter. Next base: position 14,213 of record CAYVGW010000008.1, read on the forward strand.
ACCGGCGACTGCTCAGGATGCGGCCAGCGCCGGTCAGCCCGACTTTACCGTTCTCAAGGCCGAGTTCGTCCCTGGCGAAAAAGCGATTTTTACTGACGATTTCAGCGACATGATCGGCGACGAGCCGCCGCCGCACTGGAAGATCCGCGGCGCAACCCCCGAGTTGCGCGTGGCCGGAAGCCTGCATGAGCTGTTACTGACCGGCGACCGCTACGACATCTTTCCCAACTTCATTGGCCTGCCCAAGAATTTCACAATGGAATTCGAAACTTACTTTTCCAAGACCGACGGTTTGCCCACCCTGAATCTCTATTTTCACGACAAGTCCGGCAAAATCGAGCAGTTGCATCTGTGGATCGGGCTGGACAGGTTCAACGAAAGAAAGACTGCCGAGGAATGGCGCATCGGGGTCTGGGATAGCAAGGAACGCCTGGGCGAGAAAGACATGGTCACCGACTGGACAAAGCCCGTAAAGGTCAATCTCTGGGTGCAAAATGGCCGGGTTCGCGCTTATGTGAATGGCGATCGCACCTTCGATTTCAACCAGGTGAATATAGGCGACATCGACTCGCTGCAAATAAACTTTTGGTCGCATGGCGGCCAGGTCGCCATCCGTCGCTTCCGTTTGGCCGAGAGCGCGCCAGACTTCGGGCAAACCATCATGTCTTCCGGCAAGTTCGTCACCCACGGCATTCTCTTCGATACCGACAGCGATCGCGTGAAGCCGGAGTCCGCCGCCGTGATTCAGTCCATCGCCAAGGGGCTGATGCAAGCGACGGATGCGAATTTCGAGATCGATGGCCATACCGATTCAACCGGTGTTGCCGCGCACAACATGGAGCTTTCCAAGCGCCGCGCCGAGGCGGTCAAGGCGATTCTTGTTTCGCAATTCAGCATCGATGCGGGCCGCCTGACCACAGCTGGATTCGGCTCTTCCAAGCCGATTGACTCCAACAGCACGCCCGAAGGCAAGGCCAATAACCGGCGCGTGGAGTTTGTACGCAAGTAAGCGGCTTGCACGGAAAAATGCTTCAAGTTTTCCGTTGAAAAATTGAAAGCGAGGAAATCATGTGTGTCTTTCGAAATCTGTTCCTGCTGGCTATAACCTTGTTTCTGACTTTGACGTTGGCCTGCGCCGAAGACAAATTCGGCGTGAAGGTCTACGACGGCGCGAAGTACGACGCTGAAACCACGGCAGTCGTTTCTCAAATGAGCGGGCAGGCAGCCTGCTACCGTTCCAACGACTCTCTGGCCAAAGTGCTCGACTTTTACAAAAAACTGCCCGGTTCCACGCTCATCCACATGGGTGAAAAGGGCGCCTACTTCAAAGTGAACGGCGTCAATGTCACCGTGCAAAGCCCGTGGCTGAATATGAAGACCGGAGCGCATAACACGGACACACTGATTTCCATAGTGAAGAACTGAGTGAGAAAGGACTGAAGATGGACATAAGAATTGCATGCATCACTCTGGCTTTGGCGGCTTTGTCCATGCCCGGTGAAACCTATGCGCAGGCCAAAAATCTGCCTGTCGTGCCGCCTCTGCCCAGCGGTTTTCAGACGCCGGACAACTACCATGGTTTTCCTTGGAAGGGGACCGGAATGGGCGATGGCCTCGAAGGCGTCAAAAAGAACGATCTTTCGCCTTGCTTCGGCTCTCCCAAGCTGGCGCATCTCAGCTATTCGTGGACGAATGGCGGCATGCAACTGGTCATCGACGCTCTGCTGCGCGAGCCGGAAAAGCCGGCCTTCAAGGACGGCGCATGGCGCCAGAATGAGCCGGCCGGCAAGATGGCTTACCGTGGCGGCGTGCTGGAGATGCGCAAAATTATTTACTCGCCCGACATCGGCATCGATGCCAAAGGACAGTGCGGCGCCACACTCGACACCTATGATGCCACATGGACCGCCGTGGCCGCCGGAAAGATGCTGCAAATCGAAGTGCATATGTTCGTCGGCGGCAAGGATGCAGCCAAAGCCGTCATCGATGGACTGATCGATCCTCTGAAAGCCGCCGTGAGCGCGGTTAGATAGATGCACTGCCGATTGCGTGGAGAAGATGCGATGCGCAAATTTGCGGTTGGATTTGCCAAGCCGGTATGGATTGCGGCAATCATGGCTTCGACGGCCTTCTCCGTACAGGCCCAGCAGGCTGTCAATACCCAATTGAGCGCGCAAATTGTGGCGTGGGGACAAGCCAGCGTGAAAGCATTCGCCGAAGCCATGGGCGCTTCGCGCGTCCCTGTCGGCGCCGTTCCGGTTCCTCCGCAGATCGATGTACCCTGCAATCTCTGCGGTCAACAGAATACCGTGGCCAATGGCTCGCAACTGGCTCAGGCCTGGGTTGACCAGGCCATGCAGCCGGAGGTCAATGACACCGTAACCTTCGGCCTGGCCGAGCCGGTCAATCAAACTCTCAAGGCCGAGAAGAACGGCAACAGGATCGAGCTGACAATCAGCGTCCGGCAAGCTCCGCAACAATAAGGCGCAAACTGGTTCTTTTGCAAAGAGCGCTCGAAAGAGGATTTCTGTTGTCTTTCCCGCCGGTGCATACGATAATCTGTTTGCATCGGCATGGGAGACAACTCAAAATCCGGGGGAGAACCAAGCTCCTCGATGAATATCACCGCTCTGCTGCGCGATTGGAAGAGCGGGGATGCTTCAGCGGCGGAGCAGCTGGCCAATCTGGCCTATCCCGAACTGCGGCGGATCGCCATGTACCACTGCCGGCGCGAGAATCGATCCTCGACGCTGCAATGCACGGCCGTAGTACACGAGGCCTGGCTGCGGCTGGCACAGCAGAATTCCTGCTGGACGGATCGCACGCACTTTTTTGCCTATGTTTCGCGGTTGATGCGGACCATCCTGATCGACTATGCGCGCGCAAAAAAGAGCGCCAAGCGAGGCGGCGGCGGCGTACCATTCTCTCTGGTCGACTCGGATGCGGTCTCCAATCCCCCTGATGTTGAAGTACTGGAGTTGAACGCGGCGCTCGAAGAGCTAGAACTGCTCGATCCAACCCAGGGGCGCATCGTTGAGCTGCGCTACTTCAGCGGCCTGAGCATTCCGGAGACGGCCGAGGCTCTGGGAATTTCGACGAGCACTGTAAACCGGGAATGGACCGTTGCCAAAACCTGGATCAGGAGGCGTCTTGTCGAGGGTGCGGAACGCCATGCAAGATGACGGCTGGAAGCGCGCCAAGGAACTCTTCTCCGCCGCGCTGGAACTCCTTCCAGGAGATCGAGAGCGATTCTTCGCGGCGCAGTTCGATCCCATTGAGGTAATCGGGGAAGCGCGGTCTCTGCTGGCCAACTATCTGGAATCTCCGGATTTTCTCGAAGGTGTCACCGCCCTGCTGCCGGAGGATGAAGATGCGCAAGCATCCGCCTTTGCGGGACGCCGCGCCGGGGCATGGCGCCTGATCCGCGAGATTGGCCACGGGGGCATGGGCATGGTGTGGGAGGCCGAGCGGGCCGATGGCCAGTTCGAGCAGCGCGCCGCCATCAAACTGCTGCGCGCCAGCCTGTTTTCCGAGCGCGATCAGCGCCGCTTCCGCGAAGAGCGGCAGATTCTGGCGTCACTGAACCATCCCTCGATTGCACAGCTTCTCGATGGTGGAATGCTGGAGGATGGCTCCCCCTTTCTGGTGATGGAGTTTGTCGACGGCGTCCCCATCGACCAATGGTGCAATCGCAACCAGCTCGATCTGCGCCAGCGTGTTGAACTTTGCCTGGAGGTTTGCGCGGCGGTCGAGTACGCGCATAGCCAGCTCATCATTCATCGCGACTTGAAGCCAGCCAACATCTTTGTCACTCGCGATGGCGCGCCCAAGCTGCTCGATTTTGGCATCGCCAAATTGGTTGCGCCCAACGGCGAGCCAAACGATGCAACCACGCGGCTGCTGACGCCGGAGTGCGCCAGCCCGGAGCAGGTGCGCGGCGAGCGCATGTCCACGGGCACGGATGTCTTTGCTCTGGGTGTGCTGTTTTACAAGCTCTTCACCGGACGGCATCCCTTCGTAGTGCCGGAGACCAATCCGTTGGCGGCTTTGCAAGCAATTTGCGAACTGGAGCCGCGATCGCCGAGCAGCGTGCCCAGCTCAAGGCGGCGTGAGTTGCGCGGTGAACTGGACGCAATTGTCCTTCAAGCATTGCGCAAGAATCCGGCCGAGCGCTATGCCTCTGTTCACGCGCTGGCGGCCGATCTGCGCGCATGGCTGGAAGGCCGCGCAGTGAGTGCCGTGCGCCTGCCTTGGTGGCTGCGCTCAGCTCGCCTGGCCGGCCGCTACAAAGTGCAGAGCGCGGCCATCGCCGTGGCGGTTGTCTCGCTGCTCGCGGGAATGATTATCACCACCATCGAGGCCAAGCATGCGCGCCACGCGGAGGATGAGGCATTGCTCCAGCGCGACCGCGCCTTGACTGCGCGGCAGAGCGCCCTCGCGGCGGAAGAGGCTGAAGCGGCAGACCGCAATCGCGCTTTGGCCGAAAGTCATCGCGCCGATGAGGAAGCAATCACTGCCCGAACCATCAATGAATTTCTGGAAAAAGATATGCTCTCACAGGCCAGCCCCCTGGAGCAGATCACTGACGACCGCAAACCCGACCCCGATCTCAAAGTGCGTACCGCTCTGGATCGGGCCGCCGAACGGATGGGTGACAGATTCTCTGGACAGCCGCTCATCGAGGCTTCGATTCGCCATTCGATTGGCGGCAGTTACTTTGATCTTGCCCTCTTCGACGAGGCGCAACGCCAGATCGAACGCGAGGTTGAATTGCGGCGTAAAACCCAGGGCGAATCCGCTCCCGATACCCTGGCTGCCATGGAGACGCTCGCGGCCATCTATCGGGATCAGATGAAATTCAGCCAAGCGGAAGAGATCTTCAAAAGGGTTCTCGCAATACAGCAAAAAACTCTTGGTGAAAATCGTCAGGAGACGCTGAATGCCCTCGCCGATCTCGCCACTCTCTACTATTTGCAGGGCCGGAATCAGGAGGCCGAGTCGATTCTGCGCAAAGTGACGGCCAAGCGGCGCGCCCTCTTTCCCAAAGAATTCCACGAACTGATCCGAGCCACTTACTTCCTTTCCCTGACCTATGCCCAGGATCATAAAACCGCCGCCGCCGAGCCGATAGCGCTCGATAATCTGAATTTCACTCGCCGGCACTTTGGCGAAGATCATCCCGACACGTATGATTGCCGGAAGGTGATGGCCAGAATTCTGATGGACAAAAAGAGCTATCCGGAAGCGGAAAAGCTGATGACCGAGGAATTGGACAGCGCGCGGCGCATCTATGGCGCGGAAAGCCTCATGGTTTTGGAGGAAAAAGACGACCTGGCTGTACTCTATCTTGCCCAGGGGCGAGCCCCGGAGGCGGCTGATCTTCTGGCGCAGGTGGTCGAATTGAGCCGGCGCATCAACGGCAAAGAGAATCGTCAGACGTTGACTTACGAGTGCACCTTGGCAATTACCCTCGAACGGCTCGGCAGATTCGTTGAGGCTGAGAAGATTGCATCTCCTAATTTGGAAGCGCTGCGGCGTGTCTACGGGGAGAGTGATCCCTGGACCATTGCTTCGCAAAGGACACTAGCGAATATATACCGCGCTCAAGGAAGATACACGGGGGCGGAGCGGATCTACGCCGAACTTCTTGACCACCTTCACAAGGCGCCAAGCCCCGGCGAGGTTGACTTGGCCGTCACCACCACAAATCTCGGCCTAGTCTATCTCGATGAAGGCAAGCAGGAGTTAGCTGAAAAGACGCTGATCGAGGCGCTGGCTATCGATCAAAAAGCGCATCCCGATGAACGGGTGACGCGTACCTGCCTAACCGCGCTCGGGCGTCTGCGTCTGACGCAGCAGCGCTACGCTGAAGCTGAATCCCTTTTGCGCGAGGCGATGAGCGGCACAGGAAATCAGAACCTCCAGCTTTGGGATACCTTTGACCGCCAGTGCCTGCTGGGCGCGAGCTTGCTGGGTCAGGGAAAATTCGCGGATGCCGAGCCGCTTCTTGTTGCAGGCTATGAGGACCTCAAGAAGCTCAGCCCCGCGATCGCGGTTGACACGAACCTTCCAGAGGCCGGCCAGCGCTTGGTGGGCCTCTATTCTGCCTGGGGGAAACCGGACAAGGCCAGAGAATGGCAACTAAAATTGGCATCTTCAGAAAAATAACCGTTGGCTGTGCTTGCAGGAACTTATGGCGATTACACATTCCTTCGCTGCTCGCAGCGCGGTAAAACTGTGATCGGCGCAGCTAGAGCGGTTCTCCAATTCAAAGGCCCTTTAACCTCGACCATCCCATGCCACGGAATCGTCATATTGTTGGCAGAAACCCTATCTATCTGATGGCGCGGTTCATTCCGGGCAAAAAAGATGGTTCAAGGAGCGGGTTTTGTCCGTTCCTTGAACCAGATTCCGAAAAAGCGAAGAACTCAGTTGGATAAGGGCTTTTTGTGACAATCCGCGTCAGAATTGATAGCGCAGATTCACGAACCAGTTGCGGCCTTCCTCTGGATAGCCGGCATTGTAAAAGTAGTTGCGATCAAGCAAGTTTTTCACTCCAACCTGGGCATTCAACTTGGTGCGGAAGGGCGCCGACGCCGCCAGATCAAAGGCCGCCATGCTCTCGCCGTGCGGCTGATAGAACGAAGAGGAGGAGGAGTACGTGGTGTCTTGCAGCGTCACGCCTCCCTCGTAGCGCGCGGTGACAATGCCCAGAACCTGATAGGGAAGCTTGAAGAGGCCGATTCCGATCAGCTTGTTTTTGGGCAGCCCGGTGGGCAGCACCAGCGGCGAACTGAGCGTGGTGCCGGTGGGCAGAGCCTGTGTGCCGATGGTGCGGTTCAGGTAGGTGTAGTTGGTGTCCAGCTTGAACCACGCGACAGGGTTGGCAACGGCGCGGAACTCGACGCCTTCATGTGTTTCCTTGCCGATGTTGATGTTTTGGCTGCAAAAGCCGACGCTGTTGTTCGAGGGGCAGAGGCCGTTCAGGTCTTTTGGATCGGTGGCCGCCACATAATCAGGATCGGGCACCAGCGCGGATTCGATGGCATTGCGCAGATTGCTGAGATAGAGGACGCCGTCGAGGGTCAGCTTGGTGTTGAAGGTGTGCGTGTAGCCGAAGTTCCAGTTCTGGCTGTGCTCGGTCTTCAATTCGGGGTTGGGCAGCGCGGAACCCATGCCGGAAGAATACCGCTGCTTCAGCGTGGGAAAGGCGCCGCGGTCTTCGTAGGTGATATAAGCGACATCCGACGGACTCACCGTGTAGGTGAGCGAAGCCTGCGGATTGTAATTCCAGAAGTGCGCGGTGCAGCCGGAGTAGGAAGTGTTGGTGGGATCGGCTGAGCACTGGTAGGCGATCAGTTCGGTGCCGGCCAGTGTGCCCTTGGTGGGCTGGTTGAGCGCGTTCAAGTACTCCTGCTTGAGTCCCTTCAGATGGTCGGCGCTGAAACCCACCGTGGCGTGCAAGCGAGAGCTGAAGGTAATCAGATCCTGGTAGCCGGTGGAAAATTGCTGGTCGCGCAACTCCTGAATCGGGTTGTACTCGGCCAGAAGAATCTGCGCCGCGGTGGCGGTGATCGAGTGGGTCGCGTAATAGCCCGGAACACCGGGATAGATGTTGACGGCGTTGTGCGTGTCGTCCTTGAAGAAGAACGATGCGCTCAGCACATTGCGCTTGACCTGGCGGGTAGTGACTTCCGTCGATGCGCCGTCGGTATGATCGTCGTATTGGCTGATCTCGGCGCTATTCTTGCCGGGATTGTAGTTGTTCATGCTGTTGTACTGCGAGTTGTCCCACATATCGATCGAGTTGCGGAACTGGTCATAGAAGACGCGGAACTTGATCGAGGTCTTCAAGGGCAGCGGCGTTTCAGAGAGGAAATAGTAGCTGTCCTTGTTCCAGTAGGGCCACGTCCAGAAACTCTTGAAGGACGCGGCGGCATTGGCGCCCTGGTAAAGAGGATCGCTCTTCTGGCCCTTCTGGTTGATGTAGCTGAAGATGTACTCGCCGCCTTGCTTGGGCAGCCAGCCGATGCGCCCGCCCCACTTTTCGTCACGCGTATAGGACTGGTTCTCGTGATCGGTCAAGGCATAGGGTACGTTGGGAGCCGTGTTCAGCGCGGTATAACCACCGGCAGGATACTGAAAATTTCCAGAGAGCGGAACGTAATCGTTCTGCAGCCAGTCGAGCGTGCCCTGAGCGAGGAAGCGCGTCTGCCTGGTGCCCACGCGCAGCGAGGAGAGCAGTCCGTTGCCGGAGAAGGAGCCGATGGCGGCATCGCCTTCCAACTTCCGCGAGGGTTCGCGCGTCACCAGATTGACCGCGCCGCCCAAAGCGTTGGGGCCGAGCAGCGGCGAGGAAAAGCCGCGCGCCACCTGGATCTCGCCAATATCGCTGGTAATGAAGCGGTTCAAATCGATGTAGCCGTCATAAGGAACGTACATCGGAATTCCGTCCAGATAGATCGGCACGCGGCCATCGCCGGTGAAGCCGTGAATATAGAGCGAGGTCTCATTGCGATTGCCGGAGAGATGCTGGACTTCAACGCCGGTCAGCAGGTCGATTGCCTTGGCGACATTGGTTGCGTCATGCTGCTGCATCTCCAACTGCGTGATGCTCTCGGCGGTGGGGGACAAAGGCGAGAGCGCGGAGGAAACCTCGACTTCCGTCACGCCAAGATGGAAGGGATGCGAGGGATCCTGCGCGACGATGGCGGCAATCGCCTTTTGCAACTCCGCCAGTTGTGCTGTGGCCTGCTCGGCCTTCAGCGGCAGCGGAGGCAGCGGCGCAAGTTGAATGCTGCCGCCGGGATGAGTCTTGATCCACAGATCGACTTCAGCTCGAATGCCCAGAATAGTGCTTTGTTGCGCGGCGGCTTCGGCGGGGGGCAGGCTTTCCAAGTAGGCGATGTCCTGCGCCCAGGTCTGGGGGTGTCCGGTTTGCGCGAAGGCTACAGCGGAGGAAGCGGCGATCGCGGCGCACAGGCTGAAATGCAACAGGTGCTTCATGCAAGACATTGTCTTTTCTCCTTGACAATCGGGATACTTTGGATGTTAACTGAGAATGTCTCGCTTTGCAAATAGATTATTCTTTATGTCTTGTATAACAGACACATGATGAAAATGCCGCAGACCTGATGACGGAGGAAGCACAAAGTGTGGAAGCTCTACGATGAACTGATTGACGCGGTGCCCGAGGACGCGGTGGTGGAGGAATGCCTGGCCGGATTGAGCTGGTTTCTTGTGCGTTCCATCGGGACCGGCGTCTCCATGCGCCCGGGGGAAACCGATGGGCCGGTGCGCAACGCCGGGCGGATTGCCGGCATGAAGCTGCGCGAACTGGCCGCCTGGATCAAGTCCTGGAACGGCTACCAGGCGGCGATGGGGCTGGCGGCGATCAACTCGGCGCTCAACGCGCAGAGCAGCGTGGCGAAGAACTGCGGCGCGCTGCTGGACGAGTCGAAGACGCAGGATGTTTTCACTTGCCTGCTGGACGAGTTGCGCGGCAAGCGGGTTGCCGTTGTCGGCCACTTCCACAATCTGGAGCGGCTGGCCGGCATCTGCGAACTGAGCATCCTGGAGCGCAAGCCGCAACCGGGCGATCTGCCCGACCCGGCCTGCGAATATATCTTGGGCAAGCAGGATGTAGTCATCATGACGGCCACCACGCTGATCAACAAGACCATGCCGCGGCTGCTGGCGTTGAGCCGCAATGCGCGCGTGGTGGTGGCGGGGCCGAGCACGCCGCTGCATCCGCTGATCTTCAATCATGGCGTCGATCTGCTGGGCGGCCTGATCGTGGACGATCAGCCCTCTGTTTGGCGCGCCGTTGCCGAGGGCGGGCGCGAAGCCTTGTTTCAGCAAGGCGGGCGTATGGTGAAGGTGGCCAGAGATTCGGCGATCTTCGGCCAGCCCGTAACGCTGGGAAGGCTTTAGTTGATGGCCTCCGCACCCACTTCCGACAGCGCGCCGCCGCGCCGCAAGCCGCACGCCCTGGAGGGTGGCAAGGCGCTCGCCATGCTGGCGCTCGCGCTGATTGCGGTTGCCTTTGGGTCGGCGGCTATCGGCAGTTATACGCTTTCGCTGCACGATTGGTGGAGCGTGCTGCGGGCGCCCTCCGCGAGCAGCACGCCGGCCATCGTGCTGCTGCAGATTCGCCTTCCCCGGCTGCTTGCCTGCCTGCTGGTGGGCAGCGGACTCGCTTTGGCCGGCTCCTCCTATCAGGGATTGTTCAATAACCCCATGGTCTCGCCCGACATTCTGGGAGCTTCGGCCGGCGCGGGATTTGGCGCGGCGGTCGGCATCCTGCTGGGCTTCGACTTTGTGGCCATCCAGGCGCTTTCGTTTGCCGGCGGTCTGGCGGCGGTGCTGCTGGCATGGGTGCTGGCGGCGGGCCTTTGCCGGCGCGGCGATCCGGTGCTGATGCTGGTGCTGGTTGGCATCCTCATCGGGTCGATGTTCACCGCTCTTATCTCGCTCACCAAATACATGGCCGATCCCTACAACAAGCTGCCGGTCATCACCTTCTGGCTTCTGGGCAGCTTTGCTTCCATCACGCCCAAGGACGTGCGGCTGGCCGGCATTCCCATTGTGCTGGGCTGCATTCCCCTGCTGCTCTTGCGCTGGCGGCTCAATGTGCTGTGCATGGGCGAGCAAGAGGCGCGCACGCTGGGTATCAACACCGGAATGCTGCGCTTGCTCGTCATTCTCTGCGCCACGCTCATCACCGCCGCAACGGTTTCCATGTGCGGCATGGTGGGCTGGATCGGCCTGGTGATTCCCCATCTGGCGCGGCTGATCGTTGGCCCGAATCACAAGATTCTGCTGCCCGCCGCGGCGCTGATGGGCGGCGGCTTTCTGCTGCTGGTCGATGATGTGGCGCGCACCGCCGGCTCGCTGGAGATTCCCGTCGGCGTGCTTACCGCGCTGATTGGCGCGCCCTTTTTTCTCTTCCTGCTGATGCGCGAACGCGGGAGCGAAGCATGAACCTCACCCTGGAGCGCGTAACGGGCGGCTACGGTCACAGAACCGTGGTTGACGAGGTCGAGTTTTCTCTTGATCCGGGCGAAGTGGTCTGCCTGCTCGGCGCCAACGGCTGCGGGAAGACTACGCTCTTCAAAATGATTCTGCGCCTGCTCCGTCCCAAGAGCGGTTGTGTGCGCCTGGGCGGCGAAGATATTGCGCATTGGCCTCAGCAGAGGCTGGCTCGCACACTGGCGTATGTGCCGCAGATGCACGCTCCGCCCTTTGCCTTTTTGGTGCGCGATATTGTGCTGATGGCCCGCGCCGCGCATCTGCCGGCCTTTGCCGCGCCCGGCAAATCCGACCGGCGCATCGCCGATGAAGCGCTTGATACTCTGGGCATTCTCGACCTGGCTGAGGCGCGCTACACCGAGATCAGCGGCGGAGAGCGGCAGTTGGTGCTGATTGCGCGCGCGCTGGCGCAGCAGGCGCAGTGGCTCATTCTGGACGAACCGGCGGCAAGCCTCGATCTGGGCAACCAGATCAAGGTTTTGCGCGCCATCGGCGAGCTTGCCCGCCGCGGCCTGGGCGTACTGATGACGACGCACGTGCCAGACCACGCATTCTTGTACGCCCAGCGCGTTGCGTTGATGTGCGAGGGACGCATTCTGGCCATGGATGCTCCCGGCATGGCGCTTACTGAGGCTTCGCTGCGCAAGGCCTACGGCGTGGATGTGCGCGTCGTGGAAATCGCCGCGCGGCCGGGAATGAAGATGGTTGTGCCGAGCTTTTAGTGGAGGAAAAGTGTTGAGAAAAATTCTGCTGTTCGTTTTTTTGGCAACGCTCGCCGGCGGCGGCCTCTGCCGCGGCTTGCAGGCTTCGGCAAGCAAGGGCGGAGCGCGCGTCGTAACCGACATGGCGGGGCGCAAGGTCGAAGTCCCCGCGAAGATTCACAAGGTGCTCGCCATGAGTCCGATGGGCACGATTCTGATTTATACGCTCGATCCATCGCTCGTGGCGGGATGGAACTATCAGCCCGATCCCGGCGAGCTGGCTCTGCTCATCGAGCCTGCTCGCCATCTGCCGGTGCTGGGAGGTTGGTTTGGCAAGAACAATACCGGCAATCTGGAGAAGATCATGCAGGCTCATCCAGACGTATTGATCTCCATGGGCGATCCATTCGCCACGGCGCAGGCGGAGCGGATTCAAGAGCAAACCCGCATTCCCGTGCTTGTACTTGATGGCCGGCTTGAATCTATGCCGGACACTTACATAAAAGCCGGTGAACTCTTTGGAAGCGCGCCGCGCGCGGCTGAACTCGCGAACGAATGCCGCAAAACTCTGCAAGAGATCAAGCAGAAGATCGACGCCATTCCCCATGAGAAGCGGCGGCGCTACTACTACGCCGAAGGGCTGAAAGGGTTGGAGACAGAGCCTGCCGGTTCAATGCACTCGGAGGCAATGAACTTTGCCGGCGGGGTCAACGTGGCGGCTGAAGTGCAAGCGCAGCAAGGCTATGGGAACACTCCGGTCTCGATGGAACAGGTCTTGGTTTGGAATCCGGAGATCATCATCGGCGGCTACGATCATGTCACTTATCCGGGCGAGTTCTATCGGACGGTTTGGAGCGATCCGGTCTGGAGCCGCATTACCGCGGTGCGCAATCGCGAGGTCTACGAGACGCCGCAGTATCCCTTCTGCTGGATCGACCGCCCGCCCTCGGTGAACCGCATCATTGGCATCAAGTGGCTGGCCAATCTCTTTTATCCCGATCTTTTTCACTATGACATGCGCGCGGAGACGCGGCGCTTTTACTCCGAGTTCTATCACTGGCAGTTGACCGACAGCGAACTGGACCGGATACTCGCAACTGCGACAAGGAAAGCACAATGAGCGAAGAATGGATGCAACCCGTGGAAGTGCGCCCGGTGGGCGTAGTTCTCTCACCTTTGAAGAATTTCGATCAGCATCCCAGCTACCGCGAGGAGAGCGTGATCCTCATGCGCGGCGATCTGCTGCAGGGACTGGCTGGACTCGAACATTTCTCCCACCTGCACGTGCTCTATCGCCAGCATCGCCGCGAAGAGTGGAAGCGGCGGGCCGGCATTCCGGAGGGGACCGAATCGCTGACCATGCCCAGCATTGCCGAGCCGACCTGCAAGGGCGTCTACACCAGCCGCTCGCCGGCGCGGCCCTCGGGGCTAGGCTCCTGCATCGTCGAACTGCTGGAGCGCGAGGAGAACCGCCTGCACGTGCGCGGACTGGACGCCGTCGATGGCACGCCGGTCCTCGACATCAAAATCTATATCCCGCGCTACGACTGCTTCCCGCACGCCATTGCTCCTCTGCACTGGTGCCAGAAGACAGAACTGGCCGACACCTCGCGCCTGGTTCACTGGGACACGATGAGCATCAGTCTGACCCTGGGCATGAGGGCCGGCCAGCGCGCGCTCAAGGAACTCAAGCTGGACCGCACGGCGCGCAAGGAAGCGCACGTCGAGGGCGGCCACTTCTTCGCGCAGGGCATCGAGGCAGTCACCGGTTGCAGCGCGCTGCACAATACGATGACCTTCGAAGACAAGCCAAAGTCAGTCGCCGACTGGATGGTGCGCATCAATGCGCCCGGCCAATCCGTCGTCCTCCGCATGAGGCCGGGACTATGGCAGACTCCGAGCGAGGTGCTCGATGCGCGCGATGAGCAACTCTTCGAATCGGTTGTGCTCACCGGACTCAACCCCGCTTGATGCTGCAAGTTAGCGCATTTCTCCGAATGGCATAGGGTAGCGCCGGCCTCCTGGCCGGCTGTGGCGTGGACCTCCCGGTCCACGCTGCACTCTACAGCAACAGGAGGGGCGCTCTAAGCCAGGATTAGACAACCGCGTAGGATTTCACCCCGAAGGGGTGATGCGAAGCAAGATTTCACCCCGAAGGGGTGATGCGAAGCAAGATTTCACCCCGAAAGGGTGATGCGAAAATAGCCCCGGGTGGAGCGAAGCGCAACCCGGGGTAAAGGGCCAATAAGGATTACGCCCTGTAAGGGCGCTGCGAAATCCTCTTATTCAGTTGGCGCGAAGCGCATCCAAAAGGAGCGTAACGGAAGCAGAAATGAAATCCGCCGCCGGCCGGTCAACTGTCCTGCTTCTCGAACCGGCTGTCGGCCACCACATCCGGGCGAAGGCGGCCCTCGTACCAGCCTGCGCGGCTGACGGGAAAGGAGTCAAACTCAGGTACATAGGGCTTGATGTCCAGCAACGGCGTACCGTCCAGCATATCCACATCCGCGATCATCAGCCGATTCTCTTCCACGCTGAGCAGGCGCACCACCGTGAGGCCGATTGCATTGGGGCGAGCCGGAGCGCGCGTGGCAAAGATGCCATGCTCCACGGTGTCCAGGTACGGACGGACGATCAACTGCGGCGCAGAGGCGCGATCCAACAGGAAGATCAGCCATAGGCGTTCGAAGCCCGCCACGTCCTTAAGCCCCTCGGCGAACTCCGGAAAGATCTCCACTGTGCCGTGCGCGCCGCGGGCCAGCGCGGCTTGAATGGGTGTGCCCTGCGCGTGAACAAAAGGCGTGTGGAGAACGCCGATGGCGGTCATCGGCGGAAGAGCGGCGCGGTGCTCCAGATTTTCGCTGTGCATGGTCCCTCGTATCAAAGTCAGCGGTCATGTATAGAATACAGATGAACTCTCGCAAGGAGTAACCGGCATGGAAACAGAAGTCAAAACCAATCTCGCGGAGTTGAGGGCCAAACGAGGGCTGGGTGCAGCGCAGTTGGCCGCCCAGGTCGGCGTCAGCCGTCAAACGGTCTATGCTATCGAGGCCGGCACGTATGTGCCGAATACTGCTGTCAGTCTGAAGCTGGCGCGCGCTCTGGAAACAACCGTCGAAGAGATCTTCCAGATTGAGCCGGAAGATCACACACCAGAAAATTTCGCCGAAGCGATTGTGCTTGGCGACGTCGAGTCGATGGCGCCCGGTCAGCCGCTTCGGCTCTGCGAAGTGGATCGAAATCTGGTCGCAGTCCCGCCTGAGACGGGAGGTCTTGGCCTTTCACCGTCGGACGCTGTTCTGGTCTCACTCATCGTTGACGCAAAACGGCCTGCAAAAGGAAGGGTGCGGATTCTCGACGAGAAGTGGAAAAACGCCAACCGTATTCTGATCTCGGGTTGCGACCCCAGTGTTTCGATCCTTGCAAAGGCCCTGCAGCCGCAAGGATGCGAGTTGGTGATTGCCTACGAGAACAGTTCCCGCTCCTTGGAATTGCTGCGCGACAAGATGGTGCATATCGCGGGCACTCACCTGGTGGACAAGGTCAGCGGAAAGACCGATTTGCTCCCTATCACCCAAATCTTCGGGCGAAATGCGGTGGCGGTTTTCTCCTATGCAATATGGCAAGAGGGACTGGTAACGGCACTTGACAATCCGAAGAAGATCGCCGGGATCGCCGATCTGGGACGCAAGGATGTGCGGATCGCCAACCGTGAGCCGGGCGCGGGCTGCCGCCGGCTGCTGGACGACCTGCTCCGAGAGGAGCAGGTCGACGTGAAACAGGTAAAGGGATATGAGCGCGTGATTACAGGCCACCTGCCCGCCGCGCGTCTGGTGCGCACGGGAGAGGTGGACTGCTGTATCTCCACACAAGCGGTGGCGCGCGCGCTGAGCCTGAACTTCATTCCTCTTGCGCAAAAGCCTTACCATCTGGTGATTCGCCGCGCACATCTCGATCTTGCGCCCATTCAGACCCTGATTGAGAGATTAGGCCACGCATCGTTTCGCCGCGAAGTGGAAGCTTTTACTGGCTACAACATGCGCAACGCAGGAGATCGGCTCGTGTGACCGATTCGCGCGAGGAGGGCAGTTGTGGCGCGGGAAAAGAGCGACAGGCGTTCCTCCCGCCCAAAACCTGCATCGCAATGCAAGCGACTGGAATGGCGGACGCTTAGTGTCCGCTCACAGGCAGGTCCACCTTTCCGCGAAATTTGCTGTACACAAAGACGATGTAGGCGATTGCCAGTACCATGCCGAAGCCCCACCAGACCAAGCCGACAGCGAGTGTATGCGGGCTGGAGATGGCGCGGCCGAGTGTGATGTCGTTCACGGCGCCAGTGGTGGCAGGAAGCAGTGTGGGATAAAGCCCCCAGCACGCTCCGGCCAGCATGAAGAAGAGATAGAGGCAGGAAGAGAAGAAGGCTTTGAGCGGCTGGGCGTTGCGATTGAAGAGCCAAAGCGAGGCCAGCGATGCAACGACTCCAACGGGAACGATGAAAGTGATTGGGTAGTTGAAGTAGTTATTCAGGCTGGCGGGGCGCACCATCATGGTGGCGGCGAGGCTGATCGCGGTGAGCGCCAGGAGCGCTAACCAGAGTGGAGTAACGACGCGGCGAGCGCGCTGTTCCAATTCTCCAGAGGCCTTGATGGTGAGCCAGAGAGCGCCGTGAAGCGTAAGTGCAACGAGCGCCACGAGGCCGCCGATCACGGTATACCAGTCGAGGATGCCAGGATGCGGGCCGGGCTGCCAGTTGGTCCACAGCGGCAGAAAGAAATAGCCGTCGGCTTGCAACGGTACGCCACGCAGCACGTTGGCGAGGGCGGCGCCGAAGAATATCGCGAGCAGGGCGCTGGCCAGGCCGAAGAGGCTGTCGAGCAGAGCGCGCCAGACGCCGACCTCGACGTGGTTGAGCAACTCTACGCTCACGCCGCGCAGAATCAGAAGCCAGAGAACGATCATCAAAGGCAGATAGAATCCGCTGAAGGCCGAGGCATAGAGTAGCGGAAAGGCAAAGTAGAGCGTGCCGCCGCCGGCCAGCAGCCAGACCTCGTTGCCATCCCAAACCGGGCCGATGCTGGCCAGTGTTGCGCGGCGCTCTGCATCGTCGCGGACCAGAAAGAGGTGAAGCACGCCAACGCCCAGATCAAAGCCGTCGAGCACCACGTAGCCGACGATCATTACGGCAACCAGCCAAAACCAGATGAAACCCATCATGAAAAGCTCCTTTTCTTCAGGCCCTCAAGGGAGACCGGCGATCATCAATCAACATGAACCGTATCGGCGACGATGGCTTCTGGTCCGTTGCTGATTTCGCGATAGATCAAAACGGTGAAGAGAACGCCCATCAGCAGATAGAGTCCCATGAAGCCAAGCAGCGTAAAGAGTCCATTGCTGGCCGACACGGTGCTTGAAAAACCCTCACTGGTGCGCATCAAGCCGTAGATGAGCCAGGGTTGACGGCCAAGCTCGGCGGTCATCCAGCCGGCGGTATTGGCGATATAAGGCAGAGGAAAGCTGAGCAATAGCGCCCACAAAGCCCAGCGCGCCGTGTAAAGATGCTTGCGCCAAAGCAGAAGCGCGGAGACGATCATCAGCAGAGCAAACCAGGTTCCGAGGCCCGCCATGATGTGGTAAGCGTAATAGAGCAATGGCAGAGCGGTAGGCCACTGGTCGCGGGGAATCTGATCGAGACCCTTGACTTCGGCCTTGGTCGTTCCGTAGATCAGAAAGCTCAGCATATCGTTGACCACGATGGGATTGTCGATCTGACCAGTCTCTTCGTTCGGTTGCCCCATCAGCACCAGGCCCGCGCCGGCCTCGCTGTGGAAGAGGCCCTCCATTGCGGCGATGGCGGCGGGCTGATTGCGCGCAACGTACTTGCCGTGCAGGTCGCCGGTGGGAAAGATGATGAGGATTGATGAGATGAGGCCGGCGATGACGCCGACTTTCAGGAAGATGCGGCCATAGTTCTCCATCCGCCCCTCCAAAAGGTAAAAAGCGCCCACGGCGCCCATCACGAAGGAAGCAGTGACGACCGCGCCGGTCATATTGTGCGCGTATTGCAGCAGGCCCCAGGGATTCGTCAGCAGTTGCCAGAAGCTGAGTACCTCGAATTGCCCGCTGGGCAGGCGATCATAGGCCACGGGATGCTGCATCCAGGCATCGGTGACGATGATGAAGAATCCGGAGATCCAGGAGCCTACGCAGACCATCACCGCCGAGAACCAGTGCAGCGTTTTGGAGAGGCGCTTTTCTCCATAGAGGAAGAGGCCGAGAAAGGCCGATTCCAGAAAGAAGCTGAAGACGCCTTCCATGGCCAGCGGCTGGCCGATCACTCCGCCGGAGAGCCGCGAGAAGCGCGCCCAGTTGGTGCCAAACTCGAACTCCATGGGAATGCCGGTGACCACCCCGAAGACGAAATTGATAGCGAAGATGCGGCCCCAGAAGCGCGCCGCCCTGTCCCACTGCGCGCTGCCGGTTTTCAGCGCCACCGACTTGAGCGCCACAATCAACAACGCCAGGCCCATGGTGAGTTGGGGGAAGAGATAGTGGAAGGTGATGGTGAAGGCGAAGTGCAATCGGTGAATCAACTCAGCGGTCATTGACAACTCCTGGTCCAGGACGGGTGCGGGGAAAGTTGGCACTATTGCCGCACACACCTGAATAGATGCAGCAGGGCATCCCAAGGATAGAGCGAAAAGGCGTATGGCTCTCAAATGGCAATTCTGCGCGCCTGCATCCCAGATCGGGAACCGCAAAAGCATCCGTCAACAGCATAGGTGCAGTTTACAACTAGCAAAGAGTACCCTATTACCGTGCCCCGCCCGGAAATGCGGTTCCGAGCAGATTTGACCGTTGCAACAGAGAGGTGAACAGTATGGATCTTGGCTGCCTTGATCCTGGGAAAGAGCTGAAAGCACTGGAAAAATGGCCTGACCAGTAGGGCACTTCGATTGAATTTGCAGCACGGTGAAAAATAAATCCGGGAATTCTGTAACGAATTGCTCGGGTCATGACTTTAGTCAGATGAACGAACAAAAAAGGACAGTGCATACGATGAATCTGAACCGAAAACCAGCCCAGTGGCTCTTGATCTTCTGTTTCCTATGGAGTAGTGGAGCCGGAGCGCAAACAACGGGAATGACGCTTCGGCAGGCGATTGACCGGGCGCTGGGCCAGAATCCGGAAGCGTCGGCAGCCCGCGCGGACGATCTGGCCGCCAGCGCGTCGTCCCGCTTGGCGCGCACGTATTTACTGCCGCAACTCAACTTCACGGAAGACATCTCGCGTGGCGACGACCCGGTGTATGCGTTTGGGATGCGGCTCCGGCAGCGGGAGTTCACACAAGCCGACTTTGCTTTGAATGACTTGAATCAGCCCTCACCGATTGGAAATTTTTCTTCGCGCTTTTCAGGCTCGTGGATGGCCTTCGACTCGTTGCGGACGCAGAGGATGATTCACGGCGCGGATCTGATGCGCAAGAGTTCGGAATCGAGCGCCAAGGCCGTGGACCAGAAGATCGTGTTGAATGTGGTGCAGGCATACGAGTCGGTCCTCTTTGCTGAACGGGAGACTGATGTCGCGCAGCATGAACAAGAAACGGCCGCGGCCTTGCTGAACACGGTCGGAGATCACGTGAAGGCTGGCTTGGCGGTGGAGTCGGACCGCATGTCGGCCGAGGTGAATGCGGCCGCGCGCAAGCAGGAGTTGATTGCCGCGCAAGGCGATCTGGAAATGGCGTGGGCGCAACTGCGCATGGCGATGGGCGAGACGGAGCTGCAAGCAACCCCTTTGCGTCCTATCGATGCACACACATTCCCTTCTCAGGCGCTGGATCAAGAGATCGCAACTGCCGCCAAGACGCGGCCCGATCTGAGAGCCCTGCGCGACGCGCAATCGGCTCAAGGTGCGCAAGTGGGCGCGGCAAAATCCAGCTTTGGACCGCACGTGAGCGCATACGGAAACTGGGAAGAAGACCGCGGATCGCTGACCGGTTCGGGCGGCAACAACTGGGTTGCCGGAGTGCAAATCGGCATCGACATCCAGCCCTTTGGCAAGCGCGCTGAATTGGCGAAAGAAAGTGCGGTGAAACAGCGCGTCGATGCACAATTGGCGAGTTACGAGCAGCAGGTGCGCCTCGCGGTGAGTCAGGCGCACATTCATCGCAAGACCGCGGAGCAGTCGATGGAGACGGCGCGTGCAGCGATGGATCAAGCCGCCGAGAGTCTGCGCATCTTGCGCAATCGCTACACGGCGGGTCTGGCAACCATCACCGATCTGCTGCGCGGCGAGGATGCCGGGCGCGAGAGCCAATTCAACTATTGGCATTCAGTCTATGGAAATGCCTCGGCGTATGCCGAACTACTTTACGCGACGGGGACTCTGACTCCCGATGCGGCGGAGGAATTGCAATGAAAGTTTTCTTTGGATGTATCTTGGCCGCCTCTTCGGCGATGATCGCCGGTTGCCACTCGGATGAAACCCCAGCGCCGGCCCCCACGCAAACCATCTCGGCGCGCGTCGTGCAGAGCCGGCAGCAGGATGCGCCGATAACCGTGCGCGCCACCGGAACGCTGCACGCACGGGAGTCGGCGACGATCTCGGCACAAGTGATGGGACGCATTGAACAAGTCTTTGTGCGCGAGGGAGACGGTGTGCGGGCTGGACAGGCTCTTGTTGCACTCGACGCGGCAACCCTGCGCGCCTCCGCGGAGCAGGCGCAGGACGCGGTGAAGGCAGCCGAGAATCAGCAGGCCGCCGCGCAAACGCAGGCCGCGCTGGCCGCCAGCACGCTGGCGCGTTACAAGCAATTGCAAGCGGAGAAGAGCGTCAGTCCGCAGGAGATGGATGAAGTGACGCAGCGAGCCGAAGCCGCGGCCGCAAGCATGGATGCAGCGCGCGCGCAGACGAATGCAATCAAAGCGCAGGCCAGCGGAGCGAGCGCCATGCTGGGTTACACGCGGCTTGGCGCGCCATTCGCAGGAGTTGTGACGGCGCGCATGGCTGATCCAGGAACGATGGCCGCGCCCGGCGTGCCTTTGCTGCAAATCGAAAGCTCCGGAGACTTGCAGCTTCAGGCGGCGGTCGATGAGTCGGCGATAGGCAGCATTCACAAAGGCACGAAGCTGCCCGTGATGCTGAATGGCGTGGCCAATGGCGAGATCGCGGGCACAGTAGCCGAGATCGTTCCCGCCGCCGATCCCGCCAGTCACAGCTTCATGGTCAAGATCGATCTTGCCCCCTCCGCGCAGCTCCACTCTGGCATGTACGGAAGCACGGAGATTGCAACCGGCACGCATCAGGCGATTCTGATTCCGCGTTCGTCGGTGGTCCTGCGCGGCTCGCTTTCCTGCGTCTATGTCCTCGACGCAACCGGCATTGCGCAACTGCGTTCCATCACGCTGGGCGCGACGCACGGCGAACTGTCCGAAGTGTTGTCCGGCATTTCTGCCAACGAGAAGCTGGTTGATCTTCCCGGCGACCGCGACCTGGCCGGCAAGAGAATCGAGGCGCAGTGATGAACAAAGAACAGATACATCCTGACCTTGGCATCGCCGGCCGTTTGGCGCACGCCTTTCTCAACTCCAAGCTGACGCCGCTCTTTATTGCGGCATCACTGGCGCTCGGCATTTTCTCCGTGGTCATCATTCCTCGCGAGGAAGAGCCGCAGATCCTTGTTCCCATGCTGGACATCGCCACGGCCATGCCGGGAGCGTCACCGGCAGAGGTCGAGCAGCGCGTCACGCTGCCCATCGAACAATTGGTGCATCAGATCTCCGGCGTCGAATATGTCTACTCCACATCGATGCCTGGGCAGAGCCTGGTGATCGTGCGCTTTCTTGTCGGCACGCCGCAGGAAGACGCGCTCATCAAGGTCTACAGCAAGCTCTACTCGAACTTCGACCGCATGCCGCCGGGAGTTTCGCAGCCGCTCATCAAGGCGCGCTCCATTGATGATGTTCCGATTCTCTCTCTCACTCTGTGGGGCGAGCACTACAATGGCTCTCAGCTTCGCGCCATCGCCGACGAGATGCAGCATAACATCCAACAGGTCAACGATGTCTCCGAGACGGCGATCATCGGCGGGCTTCCGCGCACCCTGCGCGTGATTCTCAGCACCAGCAAGCTGAACGCGTATGGCCTCTCTCCGCTGGCCATCGCCGGCCATCTGCAAGCCGCCAATGCCAGCGTGCAAGCGGGCAGCTTTGCAGAGAACAACAGCGAAATACGCGTGGATGCAGGCAATCTTTTCACCAAGCGCGAAGACCTTGACGCTGTCGTGGTCGCAGTCGATCATGGCCGCCCCGTCTATCTGCGCGACGTGGCCGAGCAGATCATGGACGGCCCCGCCGATCCCACCAGCTATGTACTCTTTGGAACCACCGGCAACAGCGCGGCCGCGCATCAAGCGCCGCAGCAGTATCCCGCGGTCACACTCACGGTGGCCAAACGCAAGGGCACCAACGCCACCGACATCTCCAACGCAGTAATGAAGCGCGTGCATGGGATGCAGGGCGTAACGATCCCCAACGATGTAACCATCACCACTACGCGCAACTACGGCGAAACCGCGAAAGCAAAATCCGACGAGCTGCTCGAACACCTGCTGCTGGCAACACTTTCCGTTACTCTTCTGGTTGCGCTGTTTCTCGGTTGGCGCGAGTCGGGCGTAGTGTTGCTGGCCATTCCCGTCACGCTGGCGCTCACCATGTCAGTCTTCTATCTGATGGGCTACACCATCAATCGCGTCACTCTCTTTGCGTTGATCTTCAGTATAGGCATTCTGGTCGATGATGCGATTGTCGTCGTCGAGAATATGGTGCGCCACTTCCGATTGCCGCAGAATCACGGACGACCCATGAGCGAGGTTGCGGTCGAGGCCGTCGCGGAAGTCGGCAATCCCACGATTCTCGCAACCTTCGCTGTGATAGCTGCTGTGTTGCCCATGGCCTTTGTGCGCGGCCTCATGGGTCCGTATATGCGCCCCATTCCCGTCGGCGCTTCGGCGGCCATGCTCTTCTCGCTGATGGTGGCCTTCGTCGTCTCGCCGTGGGCCGCGCTGCGCTTGCTCGGCAAGCATCTGCAAGGAGCCAAGCTGCTGGAGCCGGAGCAAGAGAACTGGCGCACGCGCATCTATCGCCGCGTGATGACGCCGCTGCTCAACTCATCGCGCAATCGAGTTGTTTTTTTCGCCGGAGTGATTGCTCTGTTGCTCGTCTCCGTGGCGCTGGTTCCCATGGGACTGGTGCGCGTGAAGATGCTGCCCTTCGACAACAAGAGCGAGTTGCAAGTCGTCATCAACATGCCCGATGGAACACCTCTGGAACAAACAGCGCGCGTTGCGCAGGCGTTGGGGAGCAAGCTCGCCGAGCAGCCCGACGTGCTCAACTATCAGCTCTATGCGGGAACCTCCGGCCCCTATAACTTCAACGGCTTGGTGCGCCATTACTATATGCGCCGCCAGTCGAACCAGGCGGACATACAAGTGAATCTTCTGCCCGCCAAAGAGCGCAGCGACCAGAGCCATACGATTGCCAAGCGGCTGCGTCCGCTGCTCGACGCCATCGGCAATCAATACGGCGCGCGCATTCAAGTCAGCGAAGTTCCGCCTGGACCGCCGGTCGTGCAGACCCTCGTTGCTGAAGTCTATGGTCCCGACATCGATGGACAGACGCGCGTGGCGCAGCAGATCAAGACGATCTTTCAGCAAACGGCCGGAGTAGTCGATACGGATTGGTACGTCGAAGATCCGCAACCGAGGCTGGTGTTTCACGTCGATGAAGTGAAAGCCGCGCAGCATGGCATCGCGGTCTCCGATGTGACTCGCGCGCTTGCGCTGGCCGTTTCCGGAATGGAAGTCGGCCTGATTCACGATCAGACCGCGCGCGAGCCGGTGCCTGCCATGGTCGAATTGAATCGCGCGGACCGTTCCTCCGAGCAGGGGCTGGAGAATATCCGCTTGCCCGGCGCGGACGGCGGCATGGTTTCGCTGCGCGAACTGGTGATCGCCGAGCACAAGACGATTCAGCCGAGCATCTATCACAAGAATCTGCATCGCGTGGTCTACGTGACAGGAGATGTTGCCGGCGCGGAAGAGAGTCCTGTTTACGCAATCATGAAGATGAACAAGGCGCTCGATCATCTCACCCTTCCCGCCGGATATACGCTGGCTCGTTACAACTCGCAGATGCCCGAGTCCACAGATCATTTCTCGATGAAGTGGGACGGCGAATGGCAGATCACCATCGAGGTCTTCCGCGATATGGGGCTCGCCTTTGCCGCAGTACTCATCCTCATTTATGTTCTCGTCGTCGGCTGGTTCCGCTCTTTCATCGTGCCGCTGATCATCATGGCGCCGATTCCTCTGACGTTGGTGGGCATCATGCCAGCCCATGCCATGCTGGGCGCGTTCTTCACGGCCACGTCGATGATTGGCTTCATCGCCGGGGCCGGCATCATCGTACGCAATTCGATCATTCTCGTCGACTTCATCGAGTTGCGTATTCGGGAGGGGATGCCGCTGGCTGAAGCTGTGATTGACGCCGGCGCAACGCGCTTCCGGCCCATGCTGCTGACCGCCGCCGCCGTCGTGGTCGGCGCCAGCGTCATTCTCTCCGACCCCATCTTTCAGGGACTTGCTGTCTCGTTGATTGCCGGAGCCGTTGCATCGACATTCCTGTCGTGGCCCACGATTCCGATACTCTACTACATGATTCACGCACACAACGAACCTGCAACCGATGCATCGAACGATGCTGCTCAAGGAGATCTTCTATGACCGTTGAACGCGCTGTACGACTCATGGCAGGATTGATGATTCTGCTTTCGCTTGCACTCGCCCACTATCTTTCGCCGAATTGGCTGTGGCTCACAGCGTTCGTCGGACTCAACCTGCTGCAATCGTCCTTCACCAACTGGTGCCCCGCCATGTCAATCTTTCGTGCGATGGGCATGAAGAACGCTGCCGGTTGCTGCGGCGGGAAGTGAGGAGGGCATGAACGATCGTCTCTTCAATCCATCGCTGGCGGACCGGCTCGAAGATCCAGAGCGCCTGCTCTGGCTTCCGCCAGCAGTGGTGATAAACGCTCTGGCAGTCCAACCCGGTGACACGATTGCGGACATCGGCGCTGGAACAGGATACTTCTCGCTGCCTCTGGCGCAGGCAGCAACTCCGCTAGGCTTTGTGTTCGCAGTCGATTCTCAGGCTGAGATGCTGGAGCGCCTACAGTACAAGTTGGATACGGGAAACACATCCAACATCCGGGCGGTTCTTGCTGCGGCTGATTCGACAGGCTTGCCGGATGCATCTTGCAATCTTGTGTTTTTGGCAAAGGTGTGGCATGAGTTTGCGGATCGCGCTGCTGTTCTGCTCGAAGCGAAACGCATTCTAAAGGCCGGAGGGAGAATTGCAATTCTTGATTGGCGTCCAGATGTGGAACCCAAGCCAGGGCCTCCTCTCCATCACCGCCTCCGTGCTTCGGAAGCCGTAGGCAACCTGCACGCCGCTGGTTTCGTTGCGGTCAAGCAGAGCAACGTCGGGAAATACTCCTGGCTCGTTCAGGGTATCCTGCAAAGAGAGATTGAGCAATGACTCCGCGCCAATGCATAGCCAAGGCTCCTGGTTCGTCTTCAAAGCGGTGTGAGCGCCTCAAAGATGAGGTCTATCGTCAGATGTACAGGCTGGAGGCAAGCCGTCCGGGAGCAGATTTGGCCCTGGCAATTGCCTTGCTGCGTGCTTGGATCGCCTCGGACTCCGAAGCCGAGATACCGCAATCGCGCGAATGGCTGAAGAATATCTGCCCAATTTGCCTCCCCATGATCGAAGCCATGCAGAAAGTGAGCGAGGCAGAGCGCCACAGTGTTCAATGAAACCGGCTTACTTGCCGGCCACAATCTGTGCCGCTCTGTTGTAGGAGCCAAGATTGAGAACATTGGCATAGCCCAAGCCATTCAGAATTTTCTTCGCACTGGCGCTCCGCATCCCGCTCTGGCAATGCAGAAGCAAAACCTGATTCTTATCCTTCAAGCGCTGAGACGATCCAGACTCGATCTGTGCAAGTGGAATGTTGATTGCTCCCGGCAGATGGCCTGCGCTAAATTCCCCGGGAGTACGCACGTCGATCACCAGTGCTCCGCTTTTTAGATACGCCTGCGTTTCCTCGGGCGAGATCTGGCTAAATTGGCTTTTCAAAAGGACAACTCCTGCAATTGCGGCTACAGCAAAACCGATAATCCAATTCATTGTGCAAACCCTCTCTTGTCAAAGCTGGACATGTACGCTGGAACACTTCCATACCACTTAGAAAATCAGGGCAATCACCTCTGAAAAACGAACGGGGACTCTTACGTCCACTCAATATCTACGGATGCCAAACACGATATGTGCTGTATCCTCCCGATAGATTGCGCGCTTGCAAGCCATGCTGAGCGAGGATACGGCAAGCGTAGTAGGCGCGCTGCCCTACGCCGCAGTTCACCCATATCTCCTTGTTTGTAGGCAACTCTCCCATACGCGATCGCAGTTGCCCCAGCGGAATATTGACCGAACCTGGAATCGATCCGGCCTCAAACTCGCGGGGCTCACGCACGTCCAGGAGAAACGCTTCCGTCGAGTCCAGCTTATCCCAAGGCGCAACCTGCGCATCGCCGCGCACAACATTAGCTGCGATCATGCCCGCCATGTTCACCGGATCTTTTGCCGCGCCGTATTGGGGCGCGTAGCAGAGTTCAGCTTCTTCCAGATCGAAGACAGTGGCCTTCTTTTGAATCCCGGCCGCGATCACGTCGATGCGGCGCTCGACACCTGCCTCACCCACGGCCTGCGCGCCCAACACCCGCCCATCCGATTTGCGAAAAATCAATTTCAGATGAATGGCGTGAGCTCCAGGGTAATAGCCCACGTGATTGCCGGGATGCAGATAGATACATTCAAAGTCATCCACTCCAGCACGGCGCAGAGATTTTTCCGTCGCGCCCGTAAGCGCTACAGTCAGATCGAAGAATCCGCAGACCGCTGTTCCCAGTACGCCATCGAAATGTACATCGCGCCCGCAGATCGCATCGGCCGCCACGCGCCCCTGGCGATTGGCCGGCCCGGCTAAAGGGATAAGTTCCCACTGTCCAGTGACTCGATTCCTGACCTCCACAGCGTCGCCAACCGCCCAGATACGCGCATCCTTGGTGCGCATTTGAGTGTCAACCCGGATGCCGCCCCGTTCACCCAATTCCAAGCCTGCGTTCCGCGCCAGCATTGTCTCGGGACGAACCCCGATGGCCAGCAGCACAAGATCAGCTTCGTATGACTTTCCACTTTTTGTATGAACGCTCAGACCGCTGTTGCCGTCACTTCTAAACTCGGCTACAGCGTCAGCCAACGCCAGAGTGACGCCGCGCGACTCAAGTCGCTGCTTGGCATACTCGGCCATCTCCGGATCAAGCGGAGGCATCACCTGATTGGCCAGTTCAACAATCGTCACAGCGATACCACGATGAGCAAGGTTCTCGGCCATCTCAAGACCGATGAATCCACCTCCTACGACAACTGCCTTGCGCGGCTTCTTTTCGTCGATCCAGTTGCGAATCTCCCGGCTATCGGGCACGGTACGCAGCGTGAAGATTCCAGGCAAATCGATACCCGGCCACGGCGGGCGGATCGGCGCCGCGCCTGGAGATAGAACCAGCACATCATAGGCTTCGCTGTATTCCCGCCCTGTCTCCAATTCGCGCACCGAAATTGAAGACTCTGCACGATCTATCGCGAGAACTTCGCTCCGCGTGCGCACTTCAATTTTGAATCGCTCGCGAAACAGCGCCGGCGTAGCCAGCAGAAGTTTGGACTCCTGCTGAATCACATCGCCGACATAGTAAGGCAATCCACAATTAGCAAAGGAGACGTAGGGCCCGCGGTCCAGCACAACGATTTCAGCATTTTCATCCATCCGCCGAAGGCGTGCCGCGCAGGTAGCTCCGCCCGCTACTCCTCCAACAATTACGATACGCTTCTTCGTCATCTTCTCTCCTTGAACCCTATGCTAAATCAACAGACTTAGTGCGCACAGACGTGTTCGCAAACGTGATCGATCGAGACCAGCGATCCGTCCAGGTATTTGCGGACAAGTGTCGCGACACTCTCTGACGGCGCGCCAGTAATAACTTCAATTGACGCCTCCACAAGCAGCAAACGCGCGCGTTCCCCCATGCCGCCGGCAATGACGACATTTGCGCCGCGCTCCTTGAGCCACACCGGCAAGAGGCCGGGTTGATGCTCTGGGGCTGGTATCTCTGATATTGAAACGACTTCTCTGGATATGGAATCAACCTCTACAAAAGCGAACTTTTCACAGTGTCCAAAGTGTTGATTCAGGCATACTCCCGCAATGGGAACGGCGATCTTCATGGATGGATTTCCTTTCTTCGGCAAATCGGTTATTGGAACTCGGCCAGAAACGATCTCTTCGGTAGGTGCAACATACACCTATTCTACTCTCGTTGCTCACAAACGGCAAGGGAGAGGTTACAATGTTCAACGCGCTTAACACCTATCTGCATTTTGTGATAAGGTGAATCCTTCAGCCTGCCTTCATGCCAGGCGCTCAGGAGAGCCGAAGTGCCACGAAAGGTATGTGAACGTCACGGCAAGAATTACCCCTGCTCCTGCGGGATGGGCAACCTCTATCGCTTTGTAGAGCCGCTCGTTTTGCTTCTTCTCAAGAAAAAAGGCCATGCCTATGGTTACGATCTCTGCGCTCAGTTGCAGGAGCATGCCCTCACCGATACCGCAATCGAAAAGGCGGCTCTCTACAGAACCCTCCGGCAGTTGGAGATGAACGGAAATGTCAGCTCCGAGTGGGAGACAAACAACTCCGGTCCGGCGCGCCGCGTATACAAGATCACCAAACAAGGCGAGCAGCACTTGGAGGAGTGGGCAGCGGTTTTGGAACATCTCTCCAAATCGATGGCTCATTTCGTGCGCGACGCGCGCAAGTCGTTGCAAGCGCCAGCGACAAAGAAAGATCGGTCCGCATCCTAGACGGAACAGGATTCGCGGCAGACTCGCCTTACAAAAATACGACCTGCTTTGACTCGTTGATCATCTGAATGAAGCTGCCCACTCCAACATAGTCGATGGAGGGGTAGTCGATCATCTCTTCTTCCTTCAGCCCCATCACGCCCATGGACATCTCGCAGACATGGATGCGTACGCCGAATTCGCCTGCCTCCTTCATCAACTGCTCCAATGATTTCACGCCATGCGAATTCATCACGGAGCGAATCATCATGGGTCCGATGCCGGCCATTTGCATCTTGGAGAGCGGCAGCGCGCGCGAGCCTCGCGGCAGCATCCAGCCGAACATCTTGTCCATGAATTTCTTGGGCGGGGATTTCTTTGGATCGCGCAGCGCGGCGGTGGCCCAGAAGGTGAAGAACATATCCACCTCCATGTCATAGGCAATGGCGCCCAATGCAATGATGAAGGCGGCGATGGTGGTGTCGAGGTTGCCGCTCATCACTCCGATGGAAAGGCGGCCGTTGCCCGCGGAGAGTTCAAGCGCATCCACGCGCTCTGTCAATTGTTGAACTAACTGGCGCAAATCTGAATTTGAGGCGTTATCAGTCATGGAAGTGTTCCTTTCAGTGCTGAATTCCGGTGCTAGGACTGAGCGTCAGCGACCACCGCTTCCGCGGCAGGCGCATGACGCCATGCAAACAAGACAAGCGCAAGGGTGCGGTAGAGCGCATGAGCGAACTTGGTGAGCGGCAGCAGCGCAACCAGGTCCATGGCGAGTACGACGTGGATAAAGAAGACGGCGTGGCCCACGGTGTTCATGGGCAGATATACGGCGATCTCCGTGTACAAACCAGTGAGCACAGTGATTGCAAGAAGCACGGGGAAGAACCAGTCGGCGAACGAACTCTTGCGCCAGGGCGCATCCGCGGCGCGCATACGGCGAAAGAGGGCGACCGCCAATCCGTAAAGGCAGACTATCCCGCCTGCCGCTCCCATCAGGCGCATCGGATACCACGGCGGCGCCGGAGAGCCGATGGGTTTCAGAAGAAAATCGAGCGTCGTCGCCAGCAGCATCGTGAGAAATCCGCCCATCGCCGTGGCGTGAACCAACCATGCGCGCAAATACAATGGCTCAGTAGGGCGTTCGGGCGACTGTTCACCGGAATCACAGATCAGAAAGCGGCGATGAAGCAGCGCATCCGCAATTGCTGCGACAATCGCTCCAGGCAGAGCCGCCAGATGGAGCGCCACTCCCTCACGACGGCGCTCCAGCCAGAAGCGCGCGAACATCGAAGCCGCGCCAAAGGCCGCACTGAGACCGGCCACGGCAAAGAGAACCACTCCAATGTTGTGAATCCACTCTCCCGGCAGAAAATCGAAGAGAGGCATTTGTGCTCCTGCGGCATTCTCCCTGCTCATCAAAAGCGAGCTGAAAAAAACCGAGAGCATTGCAAAGACGAATAGATTCCCAAGCGTCGATCGGCTTGCCAAACCCGCCAACCCCGTGAAGTCGTAGCGCGCAATTGCATAGCTGCGCGCGGCCGCCATGAACTCGGCGGGATCGGCCTGACGCGGACAGGTCTCCGTGCATTCGCCGCAGGCATAGCAGCGCCACAGGTCCTCGCTCGCCAGCAACTCCCGATCCATTCCCACCTGAGCCATGCGAATCATGCGCCGCGGAAATCCCGCTGAGTCCTGCGCCAAGGGGCAGACGGCCGTACAATTGCCGCAATTGAAACAGGCGCTTACATCCAGCGTTCCACCGGCGCCATGCCGCTTGATCTTTCGCAAAAGATTTACATCCACTACGCGCGCCATACAGATACCTTTCGAGATGCTCGTGACCGGTTGAAACTTATCCAACAGCAATCAAGGAATACAGCAAGTAATCGTCCACTTCGCCAGCTTCCGCGACTTCGCCGTACTTCCGCATTCCGGTCAAATGCCAAAGCGCTTCATCGGACGGCATATTTAGCGCCTCGGCAATCTGCGGAACGGTGGAAGGCTGCGCTTCAAGCAGCTTGAGAATCGACTTGCGCGCGGCAAGCAGATGCTTCTGCGCCTGCCGCTTCTGCTCGCTGATGCCGCCCATGCTGCCGCGCAAAGTTGCCAGCGCCTGCTTTTGTTCCGAGGTAAGCGTCTTTGTCGCCATGATTCATTTCCTCTCTGCTGCTGTGTGCTGCTATTGAATGCTGACCAGTTCGGAAGCGCATTCGCGATGCGGAATGTCTGCCGCCAAGCCCGCAATCATTGCCTCGAATTGATCGATCCGCCAGCCGTTCAGATCAATGGCGCGATGCGGACAAACAGCCACGCACGCACCGCATCCAGCACAGAGGCCAGCGTTGACCTGAGCGCGCTCGACCATCGTGCCATTCATCTCCATCGAGACCAATTGCAACGCGCCTTCATAATCGCATTGCGTAACGCACAGCGCTTCTCCGCAGCAAAGCGCAAGGTCCACATTAGCCACGAACGGATTCAGTTCGACTTTTTCCGTGGCAAACATGGCCGCGACCTTGACCGCTGCCGCTCCCGCCGCTGCCAGCGTCTCCTGCACATTCATTGGCCCCTGCGCCGTGCCCGCAAGCAGGATGCCGTTCACTGCAAGCTCGACCGGACGCAACTTGGGATGCACCTCTTGCAGGAAGCCATCTTCGCCGGTTGCCAGCTTCATGGATTCGATCAACGCAGCAATCTGCCCAGGCATCATGCCCGTGCCCAGCACAACCATGTCCACGCCAAGCGAAAGTTCTTCGCCCCAGGTGAGAGCGTCCTTCACGCTGACCAGCAGCGCGCCATCCTTGTTGCGGCTAGCCTCCACCTTCGGCGGCTCTTCGCCGTTGTAGCGGAAGAAGACGACACCGGCCTTGCTCGCCTTGCTGTAGTAATCCTCTTCGCCGCGCCCATAGGTGCGAATGTCCTGATTGAAGTCGAAGACGCCGATCTGCGGGAATCGCTCGCGCACCGACAGGGCTTGTTGAAGAATGGTTGTGCAACAGGTCCGCGAGCAGTATGTGTTGAGCCTTCCGCCAGCCGGAGGCTCATGCACGCCATCCAGTTGCCGGCTGCCGACGCAGTGCAAAAACGCAACGTTGCGGATCGTCTGGTCACGGTAAGTCAGCCGCTTTGCATCGGGAGTCACCGATTGCATCAGTTTGATGAACTCCGGCAGCGTCAGCACGCAAGGCTCGTTGCGATAAAGAAATTCTCCGTCCTGAGGCACGTACGGTCGGAAGCCGGTTGACATGACGATGGCGCCAACCGTCGCCTCCATTTTCGCTGTACCGGATTGCTCGGATTCAATCACGATCCGGAAGTTCCCGATGAAGCCATCCACGGAGATCACTTCGCTGCCGAGCAGAATCTCGATGTTGGAATTCGCGCGCACCTGCTGCGTAAGTTCGCTGACCAGTTCCGCGGCTGCGCGCTCGCTGGGATAGATGCGTCCCAAATCATTCAAGCGTCCGCCGAGTTGTTGCGTAGACTCGACCAGCAGCACGCGAATGCCGCGGCCGGCGAGATCGGCTGCCGCTTTCATGCCGGCGATGCCGCCGCCAATCACCAACGCGCGGCGATGGTTGGGCAGTTTGATCTGCTCAAGCGGCTGAGCGTGACGCAACTTGCCCACCGCGGCTGCAATCATCCGGATCGCCTTCGTTGTTGCGCCTTCTGGGTCGTGCTTGTGCGCCCAGGAAGCTTGCTCGCGAATGTTGACGTGCTCGTAAAGATAGGGATTCAAGCCCCCGCGAGCGACTGCTCCGCGAAAGGTTTCCTCGTGCAAAAATGGCGAGCACGAGGCGACGACCACGCGGTCAAGATTCTCATCCTGAATGTCGTTGCTGATCAGATGCTGGCCTGGATCAGAGCACACGAAGGTGTGAACCTTGGCGGCCGCAACGCCGGGAATCAGGCGCGCCGTCTCCGCCACGCGCTCCACGTCCACGACATCGGAGATGTTTCCGCCGCAACGGCAGATGTAAACGCCGACTCTCGGCTCGTTGTCGTGTTCTTCCCGGCTTCCATTCGGATGACTCATAGCTTGCCTCATGAAACTGTTGCAGCGAAGCGCCCTCACGCGGCGAGAACGGCAGTGCGCTTCTGGTAGATGTACTGGCTGGCCTGCATCGCCGCTGCGCCGGCCTCTGCAATCGTGTCGACAATGTCCTTCGGTCCCGCCGCGGTTCCCGCTACAAAGATTCCGGAAGCGGTGGTCTGCGTGGGAGCAGTCAACATGGGCGTCGCCACAAAGCCATCGCTGGCACACGCCACTGGCGTCGATGCGGAGGGCTTCCACCCGGCCGTCATCCCCTGCGCCAGCACCACTAAATCATGCCGATGTTCTTGCAGCGGGTTGTCCGCATCTTCGGTGCTTTCCACGTGCAGCGAAAGGTCGCCGTTGTCCACGGGATTGATGCGCGCCACCTTGCCGCGCACAAAGCTGATGCCCATGGCCTTGGCGTTCTGAAAGAACTGCTCGTAGCCTTTGCCGAAGGCGCGAATGTCCATGTAATAAATCGTGATGTCAGCCAATGGAAGCGAACCGGAAAGCAGCATGGCCTGCTTGATGGAATACATGCAGCAAACCCGCGAGCAGTAGGGCACGCCAATGGACTCATCGCGCGAACCGGCGCACTGCACAAAGGCAACAGAAGACGGAATCTTTCCATCGGAGGGCCGGAGCACGCGTCCATACGGCCCATGCGGCGCAAGCAGGCGTTCCAGCGTCAGCGGCGCAATAATGTTCTTGCTGCGAAGTGCGTTGTACTGCGGCTTCACCGTCACGGAATTCAGTTGGAAGCCGGAGGCGACGATCACGGCGTCGGTGTGAATGACAAGACTGCGCGGCTGCTGATCGAACTCGATGGCATCGGTAGGACAGACGCGTGCGCAGCTTCCGCATGTGTTGCAATGCTCGGCGTTCAGAACTGCCTTTTGCGGAATGGCATTCGTGAATGGCACGGCAATCGCTCTGACCGCGCCCAGTCCCTGTTCAAATGGATCGGCGTACTCCGTGTCGCAGGCGTACTCGCACAGACGGCAGCCGATGCACTTGTCGAAGTTGACGTAGGTGGGCTTCTGCAATAGACGCACCAGATGCGCGCCGTCGGCCGGTTCGATGGCCTCGACTTCGGTGTTGGTGAGGATCGTGATATTCGCATGATGCGCGGCCGCGGACATCTTCGGCGTAGTGATGCAACTGGCGCAGTCCAGCGTGGGATAGACCTTGCTGAGCGCAATCATGTGGCCGCCGATGCTGGACTGGCGCTCCACCACCAATACCTTCAGGCCTTGATCGGCAAGGTCCAGCGCCGATTGCAGCCCGGCAATGCCGCCGCCAACAACGACTGCATCCGGCGTGTAGCTTGAATCGATCTGGGTGTTCATTGCAAGCCTCCCTGCGCCACTGCGGCGGCACGCGGAAAACGAGCCGATGCCGCAAGACGCGCAAGAGATTCACCACGCAGTCTCTCTGCCAACTGCCGGTCTACTGGTCCAAGACGTTGCAGGTGATCGCTGAGCAGCGCGACCTCCTTGAGAAATGCCTTGATGCAAACCGTGCAGATGGCGGTCAGGCGAATGCGCTCAAAGCCCAATCCTCCGGCACTCATGCGTGATGTAAGCTGATCGATGCGCGCCGCCAGCCGGTCATAGGCTCCGTGGTAAGGACAATCGGAGCCGCAGGCGGCAATCAGAATGCCGTCAATTCCTTCAGCGTAGGACTTGAAATAGAAATCCTCCGGAAACAGCACCGGCGAAAGCACCCGAAGAATATACACATTGGAGGGATACTCCTGATGCGCCTTTCCCACCGCGTCAGCGCCGGGATAGGCGCACTTCTCCGTGGCCAGGACCAAAATCTTTGGAACAAACGGCTCACTCAACACGCACCTCATCGCACCATCGCCTTGATAAATAGGCGATGGGATTCCTGCCGGCCTCGAATGGCCGGTATTCTCTCGTTCTGGATGGGGAGAAGTTACTTTTTGCGGCGGACCAGCAAGCGATCATGCCCCTCGGCTTCAATCATGCCGAGAAACTCATGACCCATCTTGCCGGACCATGCGGCAATGTCCTTGCGAGATCCTTTGTCATTCGATTTGATCTCGATGATCTGGCCCACCTTGACTGCTCCAATCGCTTTCTTGGCTTCCAAAAGTGGTCCCGGGCAGGCAGTGCCGCGTGCGTCGATGACTTTGTCGGGAATCAATGCTTCGAGTGCTTCGGTCATAAAAAACTCCTGAATGAACGTACTGACATCGGTCTTCCAACATCAGGCTGGTTGAGGAACTCTGCTGCGTCTTCTGCGCGGCGCAGGGGCGGAAACACCCTTGGCCTCCTGCTGCATCCGCTCCAGCAGTGCCGCGCGAATCAATTGCATGGCCTGCGCGAAGCGCGGATCGGCCATTCGGTAATAGACGCTTTGCGCGCGCTTCTCCGCGATCACCGCGCCTCGATCTCGCATGAGGCGAAGATGCTGCGAGGTGTTGGTAACGGACAGCCCCGCATGGTTCGCAATTTCGGTGACGGTACGTGGATCCTGCTGCAGCGCGCAGAGGATGCGCATGCGCGTGGCATGAGCGAAGATCGTAAAGAAGTCGCCCAGCAGCTCACAGGATGCGTCGCTCATCACAGGTTTCATCTGAAATCCCTTATCTTCGTATTTGCGCAATTGCGCAAATACAAGCGCTGATCTCAATATAGGCTTCCCCCGATTTCCGCTCTGTGACGGCTGTCACGACAGGAAACGCGCAGATTTCTCCTTGCCCTCCAAACCTGTCAGCCTCTGTTTGGCTCGCGATCGGACAGCCATGAATGACATCATGAATTTTGCTTGAACCGAATCCGCGCCGGGAATCATCGCATAAGAAGAGGCTCTCCTCCTTTTTCATCGGCGCCTTAGAACGGATGAGAGAGCCGCCTGAATCTTCTGTCTTTGAAAGCTGGCTTCTTTCCAATGGAATTATCCGAGCATTTCCTGATCCTTTACGGGTATCTGCTGCTCTTTGCATGGGTTTTGGTGGAGCAGATGGGGATTCCTCTGCCAGCCGCGCCGGTTTTGCTGGCGGCAGGGGCGCTCTCTGCCGAGCACAAAATCAGTTACTTCCTTGCCCTGCTGTCTGGGCTGGCTGCCTCGCTCCTTGCCGATAGCACGTGGTTTCTGATCGGCATGCGTTACGGCCATCATGTGATGCGCCTGCTCTGCAAGCTGTCACTTGAACCAGCGGTCTGCGTCCGCCGAACACAGGACCTGTTTGCGCGCCGCCGAAACGTTGCCTTGGTCATTGCCAAATTTGTGCCTGGCCTGGGCATTTTGGCGTCGCCCGTGGCCGGTCAGAATGGAATGCAATTCGGCCAGTTTCTTTTTTTCGACGCGATTGGCTCGACACTGTGGGTAGGGGCGCTGCTGGTTACCGGACGCTTCTTTGGCGACCTTCTCCTGCACAATCCCAGCCTGCTGAACTGGGTGGGAAAGTTCTCTGGAGCCTTGCTGGTCCTGGGTGTACTCATATTTCTGATCGTGCGCCTCATTCGCCGTCGCATGATGATCGGCGCATTGGCCGCAGCTCGCCTTGAGCCGGAAGAACTGAAGAGCAAACTTGATGCCGGCGAAGAGATATTCATCGTTGACCTTCGTCATCCTTTGGAACTTCTAACTGACCCCTTCATCTTGCCGGGCGCGCTACACCTTTCGCCCAACTCCCTGACCGCGCGCAGCCACGAGATTCCGCGTGACCGTGACATCGTACTCTATTGCACCTGCCCCAGCGAGGCCACCGCCGCCAAAACCGCCATGAGATTGCACCGGCTGGGCATCGAACGGGTGCGCCCTCTGCGCGGCGGCTACGACGAGTGGAAGCGGCTGGGATTCCCGCTTGTTGAAGCACAGACGGATGAGTTGAGCAAACAATGAGCGAATGAGGTAAACAATGCGTATACGATCTTGAAGATGACAGGTGAAAGAGCAATACATCCTGGAAAAGGCCGCGCCTGAAATGGGATGAATGGCGCGCAGCCGCCGGCGGATCTTCCCAGCGCTCTGTGCCAGCGGTGTTCTAATCATCTTATGGCAAGTCTAGACAATTTTCGCTTGGTTGTTTTCAGAACCGTAGCCGAGCAGCACAGCTTCCGCAAGGCCGCTGAAGAGTTGTATCTGACGCAACCCGCGGTGAGCCTCCAGATCAAAGCGCTCGAGGAAGATATTGGAGTCCAGCTCTTTGATCGTGCGGGAGCGCACATCGCCCTGACCGAGGCCGGCCAAGTTCTCCTAGGTTACTCTCAGCAGGCAAATGCGCTTTTCGTCCAGGCGGAGCAGGAGATTGCCGCGCTGAGTGGAGATCACGCAGGACAACTTGCCCTTGGAGCCTCCACGACCATCGCGCAGTATGTGTTGCCGCGTCTTCTGGGCGAGTACTGCAAGGAGCATCCCCGCGTTCATCCGACGCTGATCAGTGGCAACACAGAACACATCGTCGAGGCCGTAGAGAAGCAGAAGATCGAGTTGGGCCTCATCGAAGGTCCGGCGCGAAGCCGCGAAGTCAAGAGCGAGCCCTTTTTGCAGGACGAGTTGGTCTTGATTGCCTCGGTTGCGCATGAATGGGCTGAGCGCGCTTCTATCTCTGTTGCAGATTTATGCGCCGCCCCGCTGCTCATGCGGGAGCGCGGCTCGGGAACGCGCAGAGTGATTGAAATGGCGCTTGAACGGCATGGCGCCAAGCGGAGTGCGATGCATATCGTGATGGAACTGGATTCAACCGAGGCCATCAAATCTGCCGTTGAAGCCGGACTGGGTGTCGGCTTCGTCTCTCGATGGGCGATCGCCAAAGATCTGAGGCTTGGCGCAAGCTTCAAGATCGTAGCCATCGAAGAACTCCAGATCAAGCGGGAGTTTCTGGTTACATACATAAAGGGGCCTGAGCCGCAAGGTCTGGCGCAGCAATTTCGCAGGTTTCTCATCGCGCGCGCGGGTGTGCAGAGAACACAACTCAAAACCAGACGCTGGTAGTTGACCGGTCCATAAGATGCGCTTATGTGCCATGAGTACTTCTGCTTGGACATGCGCGAATCTATTAGCGACACTTGATCCATGTCCAAGAACATTTTCTTCATTGGGTTGATCATCGCGGCCAGCGGCTTGGTGTCACCGCCGGTGGTTTTGGCCGGTGGCCTCGTCTACGGATTTTCGTTTCTTCATCCCTTCCACGTCGAGGCGAAGAAACTATCCAAACTCCTCCTCCAGGCCTCTGTCGTCGGCCTTGGCTTTGGCATGGACCTGCAGCAGGTCATGCAAGCCGGACGCTCCGGGTTCATCTATACCGCGGGCAGCATCAGCATCGCCTTGCTCCTGGGATGGGGGCTGGGAAGACTCTTGCAGGTGAAGCAGAGAATCTCTTATCTCATCTCCTGCGGCACGGCCATCTGCGGCGGCAGCGCCATTGCCGCGATTGCCCCTATCACCAATGCGAGCCAGGAAGAGATTGCCGTCTCGCTGGGAACGGTTTTTGTGCTGAACTCGATTGCCTTGCTCACCTTCCCCGCAATTGGGACAGCACTGCATTTAACTCAATCGCAGTTTGGCCTTTGGGCGGCGCTCGCCATTCATGACGTCAGTTCCGTCGTCGGCGCATCCGCAAAGTACGGAGCGGTGGCTCTTACCGTCGGCGCCACCGTCAAGCTGGCCCGCGCTCTATGGATCGTGCCGCTTTCAGTGGGAACCGCCATGGCAAACAAGAGCAAGGCGCGCATTCAGTGGCCCTGGTTCATTCTCTTCTTCTGTCTGGCGGCTGTCGCCAATACTTACGTTCCCATCTTTCAGCCCGCCTATCCAGTGCTCAAGCATCTTGGGGGCATCGGCCTGACCGTCACGCTCTTTCTGATCGGAACCGGACTCTCCGTGAAGACGCTCCGCGAAGTCGGCATTCGACCCTTCCTTCAAGGAATCCTTCTATGGATCTTCGTCGCGGTGGGATCCCTTACACTCATTCGCGGCGGCTGGATTCATCTGTAGTTGTATCGAGTCAGATATGTCGTTTGAGAAACACCCTTGCAGGCAAAGAATGTGGACAGGAAACCCCACGGACAATGAACTTGAGCGTTTATGTTTGCTCGCCGCTATACGCAGGCGCTCCAAAGATTGAAACTATTCAGTGGTCCGGCTGTTCACTTGCGCGCTTGCTGGCCTAGCCTGGGTTTGGATTGGACTGCAATGCAGATTCAAAGCCAAGATGCGGCATCCCTTGCAGATATTTGGGATACATCCAGGTTCACCATTCTCACAGTATTTCAGTTTGTGGAATGCAACTCAATCTGAGGTCGCAGGCGCGTCTCATAGAATAGACAAGTGAACGGAATTCTCATTATCGACAAACCGGCAGGCATGACCAGCCATGATGTGGTGGGCAAGCTGCGCCGAATCACCGGCGAAAAATCCATCGGCCATCTGGGCACGCTGGACCCCATGGCCACCGGCGTTCTGCCGTTGATGCTGGGCAAATTTACCCGCCTGGCACAGTATTTTTCTACCGCGGAAAAAACCTACACCGGGACGATCCGCTTCGGTTTTGCCACCGATACCTACGATGCCGAGGGCGCGCCTGCAACCCCAGACACCAATCCTACGCTGACGCTCGGCCAGCTCCGCGCCGCCGCCAACCGCTTCCACGGCGAGATGCAGCAGATGCCCCCTGCGTACTCCGCCAAAAAGATCGCCGGCACACCCGCCTACAAGCTGGCCCGCGAGGGCAAGCCGGTGGAGTTGAAGGCCGCCAAGGTCATCATCAGCAACTTTGAGATTCTTGCACTCGACGGGGCCGAGGCCAACTTTGCGATGAGCATCAGCGCCGGCGGTTACGTGCGCTCGGTGGCCCATGAGCTGGGCCAGGATTTGGGCTGTGGAGCGCATCTGAGCAGTCTGCGCCGCACCCAGGCCGGGGTTTTCTCGCTGGCCGAAGCACATACGCTTGATGAATTGCAAGCACTGGCCGGAAACATCGAGGCTCTGGAGTCCAAGTGCATTCATCCGCGTGCGTTGCTGCCGCAGATGCCCTCGGTCACCGGCGATGCGCAGGCCCTGGGACGGCTGCGCAACGGCGCGCAAGCCAATCTGCCGGAGTTTTCCCCCGCGCCGCTGGTCAAGGTCTTTGCCGGTCAGCGCGAACTTGTTGGAATCGCCAAACGCATTGCGGGAACGCTCTTTCAGCCGGTGGTAGGGATGGGTTAAAAGTAGCGCCGGTCTCCAGACCGGCTGTCGTGCGGGCGTCCCCGCCCGCACTTGTCTAGGATGATTTACTTATTATGTAGAAGGGACGCAAAGCCCCGCCCGGTGATTTGCGTCACAGTATACTAATTCTTGGCGCAGTTAAGGTGGAAGGCGAAATGTATTTGCTCTGGCTTCGAGTTGCGGCGATTCTTTACGCGGCGGGCGCTATCGCCGTCTTCCCGGCGGTCCTCTATGGGCGGACGGGATGGCGCAAAAGCTGTGTCCATCTGGCCGGCATGGGCTTCTTCTTCCATTTTGTCTCCTGCGTCGAGATGCTCATCCTGGCCCATCGCTGGATGCCGGTGGGCACCCGCGAGATCGAGTCGCTGCTGGGCTTCGCCATCGCCGCCCTGTTTTTCCTCGTTTGGTGGCTCTACGACGCCATCTCGCTGGGAATCTTCGCCTTGCCGATGACCTTCTTTGCGGTTCTGGTGCCCTCGCTCGGCCCCGACCGCTATGAATTCCCCTCGCAGGGCGTGCGCCTCAGTTGGCTCTATGCGCACATTGCCGCGTTGCAGGCCGCTTTCGTCGCCCTCGGTTTCAGCCTGCTGGCCTCAGTGCTCTATCTGATTCAGGAACGCCGCCTGAAGAGCAAGCACCGCTCCAGCCCGGACCCCCGCTGGCTGCCACTCGACTGGATGCCTCCTCTGGACACGCTGGAACGCATCGC
This sequence comes from uncultured Occallatibacter sp., assembly GCA_964450895.1. Taxonomy (GTDB): domain Bacteria; phylum Acidobacteriota; class Terriglobia; order Terriglobales; family Acidobacteriaceae; genus Telmatobacter. The sequence goes on from CAYVGW010000008.1 coordinate 54,883, forward strand.
CCACGCCACGCTCGAATTCGGCTTTCCCTGCATGACCGTCGGCTTGGTCATCGGATCGGTGCTGGCCCAGGCTACCCCGCTCGGCGCCGCCTACTTCCTCGATCCCAAGATTATTGCTTCCTTTTTCATGTGGGTCATCTACGTGGTGCTCCTCTTTGTGCGCCGCACCGCCGGCCTGCGCGGCCTCCGGGCCGTCTATCTCTCCGGCGCGGTCTTTCTGGTGATGCTCTTCGTGCTGGCCGCCAACGTCCTCAGCCGGATTCACAGGTTCGGTCCGCAATGAGCCTAGTCCTGATCGGCGTCAACCACAAGACCGCGCCCATCGAGGTGCGCGAGCGCATCGCCATCTCCCGCGACGATCTGCCGGAGACCACCCGCGCCCTGGCCGCCGTCCCCGGCGTCGCCGAGTGCATGATCGTCTCCACCTGCAACCGCGTGGAGATTCTGGCCG
>CAYVGW010000009.1:0-51647 GCA_964450895.1 uncultured Occallatibacter sp.
TGAGTATCGCGACAAAGATGAGCGTTAGGCGAAGTTCAAATGCAATTGCCCTGCACCGGTCAAGACGCCTTCCAGACGCGCATCCGCAGGCTGAGCAGAATATGAACGCTGGGGTGCAACGCACCCGCGGCGCCATTGATTCGCTCGCATCGTCCCATGAGCTTATTTCGGCAAGAACGACCGCCCCTTGGCCGAGATGAAATTCCATAGCGCGCTCCCAGCCGGCGGCAGATCGCGGTTCGATCGCTTGACCACGAACCACTGGCGGAGGATCGGCAGTCCCTCCACATCGAGCACGGTCAACCGCTTGGCCGCGACCTCCTGCGCAATGGTGTGCGCCGAGATCAGCGAAAGTCCCAGCCCAGCCATCACCGCCTGCTTGATGGTCTCGTTTGAACCCATCTCGATGGTGTTCTTGGGCAGCGGCCCGCCCACCGTGGCAAAGAAGTATTCGTATGCGTTGCGTGTTCCCGATCCCTCCTCGCGCAGCAGAAAGCGCTCGCCGGCGAGTTCGGATTTGGCGATTGCCGAGCGCCGCGCCAGCGGGTGACCGGCGTGCGCCACCACCACCAACGGATGCGGGCCGAAGGGTTGGCTGTCGACGGGAAAATCTCCCGGCGGCCGCCCCATCAGCACAATGTCCAGATCGAAGTCGCGCAGTTTGCCAATCATCTCCGCGCGGTTTCCGATGGTCAGATTCAGATCGATGCCGGGGTGCAGGCGCAAGAACGCCGCAATCAGCTCCGCCGCAAAGTAGCGGGCCGTCGATACCGCGCCGAAGCGCACGCGCCCTGTATGAAGCCCCTTCATGGCATGGAGCGTGTCGCCCAGGTCCAGAATCAAGCGGTCGATGTGCGCTGCCGCCGTAATCGCCTCGCGCCCTGCATCGGTAGGGCGAAGCCTGTTGCCCGCCCGGTCAAAGAGCGCCATCCCCAGATCGTCTTCCAGTAGCTTGATCCGCGAAGTCAGGGCGCCTGGGGTAACGTGCAGAACACTCGCGGCCTTGATGATCGTGCCGTTGCGCGCCACCTCATACACCGCTTCCAGTTGCTTGAAGGTGATATTCACCATCCCCCCTATCATCAATAAAATTGAGTGTTAAGTAAATTAATATCACTTTTATTATGCATGTCAAGCTGCTACGTTGAAGAAGTTGGCAGCCTGGCCGGCCCAACGCGGCTCATTGACTGCGCAGCGTCAGGCCAGCCCGCTCAACCCATGGGGGAATTCATGATGATTCCGAACGCGCTTGAAGAGAAGCCCGCCGCCGCTCCGAACCCGGACCGCTACAAATCCGGCGTGATGGAATACCGCAAGATGGGCTACTGGCAACCTGAGTACACGCCCAAAGACACCGATGTTCTTGCGCTCTTTCGGGTCACGCCGCAGGACGGCGTGGACGCCGTTGAGGCCTCGGCGGCCGTGGCGGGGGAATCCTCCACGGCGACCTGGACCGTGGTGTGGACCGACCGGCTGACCGCCTGCGACAAATACCGCGGCAAATGCTACCGTGTCGAGCCGGTGCCGAATGCTCCCGGCTCTTACTTCGCCTGGATCGCCTACGACCTTGACCTCTTCGAGCCGGGGTCCATCTCCAACCTCGCGGCCTCGATCATCGGCAATGTCTTCAGCTTCAAGCCGCTCAAGGCGCTTCGTCTTGAGGACATGCGCCTGCCCGTGGCCTACGTGAAGACCTTTGACGGACCGGCCACGGGCATCGTCGCGGAGCGCGAACGTCTGGACAAGTTTGGCCGCCCGCTGCTGGGCGCCACGGTCAAGCCCAAGCTGGGACTCTCCGGCCGCAACTACGGCCGCGTGGTTTACGAGGCGCTCAGAGGCGGCCTGGACTTCACCAAGGACGACGAGAACATCAACTCCCAGCCCTTCATGCACTGGCGCGAGCGCTTTCTCTACTGCATGGAAGCAGTGAACCGCGCCCAGGCGGCCAGCGGCGAAGTGAAGGGAACCTACCTCAATATCACCGCCGGCACCATGGAAGAGATGTACGAGCGCGCGGAGTTCGCCAAGCAGCTCGGCTCGGTCGTGGTCATGATCGATCTGGTCATCGGCTATACCGCCATCCAGTCCATGTCCAAGTGGGCGCGGCGCAATGACATGATTCTCCATCTGCACCGGGCCGGCCACGGCACGTATACGCGGCAAAAGATCCACGGCCTCTCCTTCCGCGTCATCGCCAAGTGGATGCGGCTGGCGGGGGTCGATCACATTCACGCGGGGACCGTCGTCGGCAAGCTGGAGGGCGATCCGCACACGATTAAAGGAGTCTACGACATCTGCCGCGATGACTTTATTCCGCGGAATCTTGAGAATGGAATCTTCTTCGATCAGCCCTGGGCCTCCACGCGCAAGCTGATGCCGGTCGCCTCGGGAGGCATTCACGCCGGCCAAATGCACCAGCTTCTCGATCTGCTGGGCGACGATGTGGTGATGCAGTTTGGCGGCGGGACCATCGGGCATCCGGCCGGAATTTCCGCCGGGGCCACGGCCAATCGAGTCGCGCTGGAAGCCATGGTGCTGGCGCGCAACGAAGGCCGCGACCTCCTCCGCGAAGGCGAAGAGATTCTTGAAACCGCGGGCAAGAGCTGCCTGCCGCTCCGCCAGGCGCTGGAGACCTGGAAGAACGTCAGCTTCAACTACGCCTCCACCGACACGCCCGACTTTGTTGCCACGGCCACGCCTTCCCTGTGAAAGGAACCTCCTCATGCGTTTGACTCAAGGCTGTTTCTCCTATCTTCCCGACCTCAGCGACGCGCAGATTCGCGCGCAAGTGCAGTACTGCATCGACCATGGCTGGGCCGTGAATCTCGAATTCACCGACGACCCGCATCCGCGCAACACCTACTGGGAGATGTGGGGGCTGCCCATCTTCGAGATAGGCGACGCCGCCGCGGTGATGGCCGAGCTGGCCGCCTGCCGCAAGGCCTACGGCGACCGCTACATCCGCCTCTCCGGCTTCGACTCCTCGCATGGCTGGGAGTCGGTGCGCCTCTCGTTTCTCGTCAACCGGCCCAGAGAAGAGCCCGGCTTCCGCCTGATTCGTCAGGAAGGCCCTGGGCGCAGCGTGCATTTCACCACCCAGGCCATCGTCGTGGACCGTCCCGAGGGACAGCGGTACGTTTGACGCTACCCTTCCCATGCACAGGCCATGCTGTACGCAGCTTGGGGCGAATTCCGCGTTCAGCGGAGCCGAAAGCCCGCACGGCGCGAAACCGAAGCGGAACCGCGGAAGCATTTCCAAGGTTTCTGCACTGCACGAAAGAACAGATCAGGAAGCGCAGGATGACTGAGCCTACACAATTCGCCCAGGAACGGCCCGCTCTCTCCGAGTCCATCGACCTGATGCGGATCGGCGTCGATGCCGGCATTGACGAGGTGCTCGGCCAGCTCGACAGGGAACTGGTCGGTCTTGTCCCGGTCAAGACGCGCATCCGCGAGATCGCCTCGCTGCTGCTTGTCGAGCGTGTGCGCCGCAATCTCGGCCTGGCCACCGGCGCGCCCACGCTGCACATGTCATTCACCGGCAATCCCGGCACCGGCAAGACGACGGTGGCGCTGCGCATGGCCAATCTGCTGTATCGCCTGGGGTACATCCGCCGCGGCCACCTGGTCTCCGTCACGCGCGACGACCTGGTGGGCCAATACATCGGCCACACCGCGCCCAAAACCAAGGAAATTCTCAAAAAAGCCATGGGGGGCGTGCTGTTCATCGATGAAGCCTATTACCTGTACCGCGCCGAGAACGAGCGCGACTACGGCCAGGAGGCGATCGAGATTCTGTTGCAGGGGATGGAGAACCAGCGCGACGACATCGTGGTGATTCTTGCCGGCTACTCCGATCGCATGGAGAAGTTCTTTGCCAGCAATCCCGGCTTCCGCTCGCGCATTGCCCACCACATCGACTTTCCCGATTACTCCGATGCCGAACTGATGGCCATCGGCGATCTTCAGCTTGCTCAGATGAATTACCAGCTCAGCGCCGAAGCCCGCGACGTTCTGGCGCTCTACCTCCAGGCGCGCCGCCAGCAGCCTCATTTTTCCAATGCCCGCTCCCTGCGCAATGCGCTGGATCGCGCGCGCCTGCGCCAGGCGCAGCGCATCGTCGAGACGGCGGCGCTCCGCAGGGTAACGGTTGAAGAGCTGATGACCATCGAAGCCGCCGATCTGTTGAAGAGCCGCGTGATCCAACAAACCTCTGCAACGCCGGAAGGAATCGAAGAGGAGAGCCATGCGTGAAACCTTGCTCATCGCTCCATCGCTGTTGGCCTCCGACTTCTCCCGCCTGGGCGATGAGGTCCGGGAGGTAACCGCCGCCGGCGCTGACTGGCTGCACCTGGACATCATGGACGGACACTTCGTTCCCAACATCACCTTTGGCCCGGAGATCGTGAAATCTCTGCGCCCCCACTCCGGCCGCATCTTTGACGTTCACCTCATGATCGCGCCGTCCGGCCCGTATCTTGAATCCTTTGCCCAAGCCGGCGCGGACGTGATCACCATCCATGCCGAGGCCGGCCCGCATCTGGACCGCTCGCTGCAGGTGATACGCGGCATGGGCAAGAAGGCCGGCATCGCGCTGTGCCCCTCCACGCATGAGAGCGTTATCCGTTACCTGCTCGACAAGATCGACCTCATCCTCATCATGACCGTCAATCCCGGCTTTGGCGGCCAGAAATTTCTCAGCGGCCAACTGGAGAAGATTCGCCGCACACGCGCGCTGATTGGCGATCGTCCCATCCGCTTGGAAGTGGACGGCGGGATCACGCGCGAAACAGCGAGCCTTGTGACCCAAGCCGGCGCGGACACGCTGGTGGCCGGCTCCGCGGTATTCAAGGGCGGCGTCAGCACCTATGCCGCCAACATTTCCCTTCTGCGCGCTGCCGCGTCACAGCCGCAATTCTGCGCCTCTTCCACGCCGGAGACACCCCAAATTCCGGTCCAAGGCGGCATCCGTTGAATTGCGCCGAGAAGAAATTCATTCGGTTTTTCACTGTATTTGCGAGGCTTGCACCATGCCGCACTCAGCCAAAGCTGCTCCACCCCGAGCAATCCAGACGCCGACAGGCGGCTCCGGAAGCACCGCGCCCAGCCTGCCCGCCCGTGGTACGACGCTCGACGACTGCTTGCATCGCATCGCCGGCAGGATGCCGGAAGGACGCGCGCTCGCCAAACTGCTGGCCCTGATCGCCCAAGGCGCCATCCATGTGGCCGAGGTTGCCGCGCTAGGCTCCCTGGCCGGCGACATGGCCTCCGAAGCCGGCTCTTCCAACCAGGACGGCGACCTGCAGAAGCTGCTCGACCTTGTGGCCCACGAGGCCTTTGTCCAGGCCCTGCAGAGCGGCCCGGTCGCGGCAATTCTCTCCGAGGAGGCCGCGCACCCCATCGGCCTGAACCCGGCCGCTCCCTTCGCGGTGGCGATCGATCCCCTCGATGGCTCCTCGAACATCAACGCCAACATCTCCATCGGCACCATCTTCGCCATCTACCCGGCGGCGCCCGGCGCGCAGCTTCTGACCGATCACTTCCTGCGCCCCGGCCACGAGCAGATCGCCGCCGGATTCATCATCTACGGGCCGCAGACCTCCCTCGTGCTCACCGCCGGCGACGGCACGCACGTCTTCACGCTAGATCGCGCCACGGGCCTCTTCCGCCTGGCCATCCCCCGCCTCATCATCCCCGGCGATTCCACCGAATACGCCGTCAATGCCTCGAATTACCGCTACTGGGACGATTCCGTGCGCGCCTACATCGACGATTGCATCCAAGGCGCCGACGGACCCTTTGCCCGCGATCACAACACGCGCTGGATCGCCTCGCTGGTCGCCGACGCTTACCGCATTCTCATTCGCGGCGGCATCTTTCTCTATCCCGGAGACGCCCGGCGCGGCTACCACCGCGGCCGCCTGCGCCACATCTACGAGGCCAACCCCATCGCCTTCCTGGTCGAGCAGGCCGGCGGAGGCGCCACCGACACCGTCCACCGCATTCTCGACCTGCTTCCCAAGGATCTGCACGCCAGAACGCCCATCGTCTTCGGTTCCAGCATCCCGGTGCGGCGCATGAGCGGCTACCATACCGACCCACAGTATTCAGCCGAGCGCGCGCCGCTCTTCTTCCAGCGCGGACTCATCAGGAGGTAATCGCCATGTCAGCCAGGCATCCCATCATCTCCGTCACCGGTTCATCGGGCGCGGGCACCACCTCGGTGCGCAATACCTTCGCGCAAATCTTTCGACGCGAGCAGATCAGCGCGGTCTTCATCGAGGGTGACTCGTTCCACCGCTATGATCGCCTGCAGATGCGCGACGCGGTGGCCGCCGAGGCAGCCAAAGGCAATCACCACTTCAGCCACTTTGGCCTGGAGGCCAACCTGCTGGAAGATCTCGAGGAGGTTTTCCGAAGCTATGCCGAGCGCGGCGAAGGCCGCCTGCGCCACTACGTCCACGACGAGCAGGAAGCGATCGAGTATGACGCGCCCGTGGGCACCTTCACCGCTTGGCAGCCCTTCCCGGAGCGCACCGACTTGCTGATGTACGAAGGACTGCACGGGACCGTCGTGGCAGGCAAATTGAATCTGGCGCAACACGCCGACCTGAAGATCGGCGTTGTGCCGGTCATCAACCTCGAATGGATTCAGAAGCTGGTCCGCGACCGCTCCGAGCGCGGCTACTCGACCGAGGCGGTCACCGACACCATTCTGCGCCGCATGCCCGACTACATCGAGTACATCTGCCCGCAGTTCACAGAAACCGACATCAACTTCCAGCGCATTCCCACCGTGGACACCTCGAATCCGTTCATCACCCGCACCATTCCCACGCCCGATGAATCCATGGTGGTGATCCGCTTCCGCAATCCGCGCGGCATCGATTTCTGCTACCTGCTCTCCATGATTCCAGGCTCCTTCATGTCGCGCTCCAACAGCATTGTGATCTCCGGCGGAAAACTCGATCTCGCCATGCAACTCATCCTCACTCCCATGATCTTGCAGTTGTCCGAACGAAAAAAAAGAGCCGCATTCTGCACAAATAGATGAGCCGCGCGGAAACCTTTGTTCTATGCAGATCTTTGCGTATCGTTAGAGGTGATCGCCCGCGGTTCTCGATGTTTTTCCGGCCGCACAACGGCGAGTGCCTGACAATTTGGACAACCGGGAAGTTGAATCTCCATCTCCAGACCGCCGCCCTCCCGGTTCCGGGCTGCGATGCTGCTGGCGACGGTGAAAAACGCAACTGCGGCGGTCACGGCCAGCAGCGCGCCCCAAAACCAGATGAATATCTTTACATGCAGGCTGCGAATCATTACCGCACCTCGCCAGTCTGTTGTGCGGCAAAATTGTCTTCACGGGGTTGCCGATTATTTTCATCCAAAGGCGCATCATCAATCCAGGTGAAACGAAAGAGAGCAGGGAAATCGCATTTGAAATCATCTGGAGGGAGCAGGGGCATTTATGCCCCTGAATTTACGCCTGAAACCACAGGGCTTCAGCCCCGGGCCTAAAGGCCAGACTGCCCAAGCCTCGCTTCAGGGGCATAAATGCCCCTGCTCCCTCCGATAAGCCGCCTGCATGAGTATCGCGACAAAGATGAGCGTTAGGCGAAGTTCAAATGCAATTGCCCTGCATGCGCGCTGAAAACCGGGGTCATTTGAACGCCGAAAGAATCAGCTTTCAGAGGAAAGACCGGCAGCCGTAAACTCCAGCGTCGCCCAGCCCGTCTGAAAGAGTGCGAGCGGGAAAGGCCGGGGAGCGGTGAAGAGGCAAATGATCATGCGGCGGGCAATCATGGCGGGAGTCTTTGCGGCTGGCTGCCTGGGCGCGCTGGCACAAATGCCCGCGCCGCCCGCGGCCCAGCCTGCCGCGGAGGCGCAGGCCGGCGGAAGGCTGCACGGCGTGGTCAAAAGCGGCGCGATTCCCTTGCCCGGCGTGACCGTGACCGCGCAGAATACGCTGACCGGCAAGCGCTTCTCGACCACGACGGAGATCAGCGGCGCGTGGACGCTGACGATTCCGCAGAATGGGCGCTATGTGCTGCGCACGCAGTTTGCGGGCTTTGCGCCGGGAGCGCAGGAGGCGCTGCTCAACGCGGTCAGCCACGACCAGACGGTAAGCTTTGATCTGCTGCTGGCCTCACGGGCGGCCGCGCAGCAGCAGAGTGAGGCCGCGAGTCAACAGGCCAGCGCGACGGCGATTCGGCAACTGATGGCCAACGGCGCGCAGAACCTGAGCTTGACGAGTACGCTCACGAGCGACACGGAGAGCCAGACCGGGACGGCGGGCACGGCAGGCGCGGCGCTGCCGTCGATTGCCGGGAACTCGGACTTCGGCGGCGATTCGGTGGCCATCAGCGGGCAGTCGGGCGCGGTGAGTCCGCTGGCAGGGCTGGATATGGACCGCGTCCGTGATGCGGTGGAGACGCTGCGCGCGCAGGGCGTGATTCCGGACGGCGTCTTGAACAGCGGAAACTTCGGCGGCATGGGCGGAGGCTTTGGAGGGCCGGGCGGCTTTGGCGGCGGCGGGCGCGGCAACTTTCGCGGCTTCAATCCCGGCCAGCCGCATGGCGCGATTTTTTGGGTCGGCAGCAATTCGGCGCTCAACGCGGAGCCGTTCAACATTGGCGGCGGGTCGCAGCCACAGCAGCCGACCTCCGGCAGCAATCGCTTCGGCATTACCGTCATGAGCGCGCCTTACTTGCCGGGACTGACCAAGCCCAGCGGCAAGGACACCGTTTTTCTGACGCTCAGCGGCACGCGCACTTCGACTCCCTTGACGCAGTTTGCCAATGTACCCACGGACGGCAGCTTCCCTGGTACATACGACGAACGCACGGGCGACTTCACGGGACAGCCAACTCTCTATGATTCGAACACGCTTGCGCCGTATTTGAATAATCAGATCCCTGTTTCGACGGTGAGCGCCGCGCTGCTGAATTACATCCCTTTGCCCAACCTTCCCGGTAACGCACGCAACTATGAACGGCTGGCCACGCAGCAATCGAACTCGACGCAAGCCGGCGTGCGCTATATGCGCAGCCTGGGCGCAAACGCCACGCAGCCGGGAGGCAGCCGCGGCGGCTTTGGCGGCGGACAGCGCTCGCGGCAGAATCAAGGGCTGCGGCAGAGCATCAACTTCAATTACAACTGGAGCGGAACGGCCGCGGACAATGTAAACGTCTATCCGCAGTTGGGCGGCAAGAACGCCTCGAATGCAAACAGCGTGCAGGCCGGCTACACGGCGGGTTACCACAAGGTCACGAATGTCTTCAACGCCAACTGGAATCGCAGCACCAGCCAGACGGTGAACTACTTCACCAATGGAAGCGATGTTGCGAACGAGCTTGGCATTGCGGGCACGGATAGTTCAAAGCTCAACTATGGCTTGCCGAACATTGTTCTGAGCAGCCTCACCGGCTTGAGCGAACAGCAGCCCAGCTTTTCGCTCTCGCAGACCATCGCGCTGAGCGAGACTCTGAGCTGGATGCACGCCAAGCACAACCTGCGCTTTGGCGGCGACTACCGGCGCGTGCATCGTGATTTTCTGGGCGGCTCGAATGCCACCGGAACATTTACTTTTTCCGGTCTGTTCACGGAGGACGCGGCGCACGATGCGGCGACCGGCTCATCGCTGGCGGATTTTCTGCTTGGCCTGCCGCAGGAGACGGCGATCGATGCCTCGGCGGGCAAAAGCTATCTGCGCGAAAATGGATGGGACGCCTACGCTACCGACGATTGGCGCGCGCGAACCAATCTCACGCTGATGGTTGGACTGCGCTACGAGTACTTCGCGCCGTATACGGAGAAGTACAACCGGCTGGGCATGGTGGACACAAACCCGGTTCCGACGCCAAGCCTCTTCGCGCCGTTTGCGGTTGCCGACGAAGTGCAGTCCGGCACGGCGGGGAGTTACAACGGCACGCTGCCCGATTCGCTGGTCTACCCCTATCGCACGGCCTTTGCGCCGCGCGTGGGAGTTGCATGGCGGCTGCCGAAGCAGACCGTGGTGCGGGCCGGCTACGGCATGAATTACACGGTCGGCCAGTACGCATCGTTTGCCACAACAATGGCGCGTCAGCCGATGGTCAATCAACCATCTTTTGTAAACGAGCAGACCAATGAGGCAACCGTTGCGGGAGAGCTTACGCTGGCCGATGGATTCAACGCGGCGAGCACAGTGGGCAACTATGCCGTGGATACACACTATCATCTGCCCTACGTGCAGGCATGGAATCTGGATGTGCAAAAGACGCTGCCCTGGGGCGTGGTGCTGAATGCGGGCTACAACGGATCGCGCGGCAATCATCTGGAGATCAAGAGCGCGCCGCGCTCAACTCCGGCCAGTCCCAGTACCAACATCAACCCCAGCACCGGGCAGCCGATAGCGCTCTTCGACTACGATCAATCCTCTGCCTTCTCGAAGTTCAACGCGGGCACGCTGCGCGTGAACAAGCGGCTCAGCAAGGGCGTTTCACTCGGCGCGAATTATCAGTATTCGCACTCGATTGACGATGCCGGCGCATTGGGCGGCGCTTCGACGGCCGTTGCGCAGGACTGGCAGAATCTGCGCGCCGAGGAAGGCAACTCCAGCACCGATCAGCGCCATCGAGTGAGCGGAAATTATCTCTACGAATTGCCATTCGGCAAGGATAAATTCTGGATGACCAGCGGAATTGGCGCGCATCTTCTGGAAGGTTTTTCGATTTCCGGAAGTTTTACTTTCGCAACAGGAACGCCGCTTACGCCGAGCTATCAAGCGGCGGTGCGCGATGTGGCGAACGGCACGGCAGGCACATTGCGGCCCGACCGCGTTCCAGGCGCCTCGCTGACGGCCGGCGGAGGATCGCTGAAGGAGTGGTTCAACACCGCGGCATTTGCCGCACCCGCGGGCGCCTACGGCACGGCCTCGCGCAATTCGATTCCTGGGCCGGGAACGGTGCAGAACAACATGGCGCTCTCGAAGACGATGCAGTTGGGCGGGACGCGCAGCATGGAGTTGCGGGCCACGGCGAATAATGTCTTCAACACGGTGCAATACTCTGGCGTAGACACGAATGGCTCATCGCCGACCTTTGGGCAGGTGACTTCAGCAGGCGCGATGCGGAGCTTTCAATTTACGGGGAGATTCCGGTTTTAGAGTTGATGCAATTCGAGCGAAGAGCAACCACAGGTCCTTCGACTGCGTTTGTCGCAAAGAACGCGACAAACTCCGCTCAGGATGACAGATTATAGAAGAGGCAATGATGACAAACTGGGTGCAGAAGCTCGAAGCAGGAATTGCAGCGCTGGCGCTTGTGTTGCCATGCGCGCAGAGCTTTGCGCAGCAGGCGCAATCCGCGCAGCTTCCCGACGGCAGCTTTGTGCTCAAGGCGAACAGCGAGCTGGTGCTGACCAATGTGGTGGCGCGCGATGCAAAGACCGGCGAACTGCTCAGCGGGCTCAAGCAGAGCGACTTCACCGTCTACGAAAACGGCAAGCCGCAGCGGATTGCCTCCTTTGATTTTCAGAATGTGGAGCTGGCCGCGCCACTGAATGAAGCAACGATCAGCGGACTGGCCGCGGGCGCGAGCAACAATGCAACGAAGGCCGCCGCGGTGGCGAAGCCCGAAGAGTTGCGCAATCATCGCTTGATCGTGATGTTCTTCGATTTGACTTCGATGCAGCCGGAGGATCTGGACCGCAGCGTGGCGGCGGCGCAGGATTTTCTGCGCACGAAGATGCAGCCCGCCGATCTCGCCGCGCTGATCTCGCTGGGCGATACGCTCAAGGTGGATCAGGATTTTACCGCCGACAAAACTGCGCTCCTGCACGAGGTCGCTGTTTACAACGGCACCGAGGGCCAGGGCTTTCAGCCGGGCGCGACGGCGAATACGAATCAAGTGGAGGACTCCACCGGCTACACGCCCGACGAGAGCGAGTACAACGACCTGAACACCGACCGCGAATTGTTTGCGCTGCGCGCCGTGGCCAAGTCGCTGGAAAAGATTACCGAGAAGAAATCGCTGCTGTATTTTTCCGGCGGCATCGCGCGCGACGGCATTGAAAATCAGGCTTCGTTGCGCGCGGCCATCAATGCGGCGGTGCGCGCCAACCTGGCGATTTACAGCGTGGACACGCGCGGCTTGCAGGCCGTCTCGCCGCTGGGCGATGCGTCGGCGGGAAGCCTGCGCGGCAGCGGCGCATTCACCGGCGCGGCGCTCGGCAATAACATGAACGCCAACTTCGCCACGCAAGAGCTGATGGGCACGCTCAGCAGCGACACGGGCGGCAAGGCATTTTTCGATTCCAATGATTTTGCGCCGGCCTTTGCGCAGGTCCAGCGCGATACTTCCGCGTATTATGCAATTGGATTTCACTCTTCTGATACGGCGCGCGATGGGCGCTATCGCCGGCTCACGATCAAGATCAACCGGCCCGGTGTGAAGCTCGAATACAGGCCCGGCTACTATGCTCCGGCGGACTTCCAGCACAGCGGCAAGGAAGACCGCGAGCGCGATCTGGAGGAGCAACTGGCCAGCGATCTGCCGGCCACCGACATGGCCGTCTATCTGGACGCGCTGTACTTCCGCCTGGATGAGAATCGATTTTATGTGCCGGTCTCGCTGATTGTTCCCGGCTCGCAGATTCCTTTCGTCAAAGGCGGCGATAAGGACAAGGCGACGCTGGACATTCTCGGCAGCGTGATCGACGAAGCCAAGCGGCCGATCGGCCACGCGCGCGAGACGGTGAAGCTGAATCTTGATCCCAGCGTGCAGGCGCGGCAGAAGAATATCCAGTACACCACGAGCTTCAATCTGCCGCCCGGAAAGTACCGGCTGAAGTTTGTGGTGCGCGAGAATCAAACCGGGCAGATGGGATCGTTCGAGGCGGAGATTACGCTGCCGGAGATGAAGAAGGCGCCGCTGAAAATCAGCTCGATTCTGCTCGCGTCGATGCGCCAGCCGAGCAAGCAGCAAAGCCCGCTGATCCGCAACGGCCTGGAGTATGTGCCTAACATCAGCCACGTCTTCCGCCAGGATCAGCACCTTTATCTGCTCTACGAAATTTATTCACCGGCGCGCGAGAAAGCCGCCGCCGATGCGCCCAAAGGAGCCAAGCCAGGCATCAATCTGCTCAGCAGCCTGGAGCTGATTCAAGGCTCGACGAAGGTTTACGAAACGGCGCAGGTGCAGGCGCGCGCCGTGAATGTGGAGGGGCGCGACGCGGCGTCGATTGAGCTGGATGTGCCGCTCGGCGCGCTCAAACCGGGCGCGTACATTTGCCAGTTGAATGTGATTGACGACGCGGCGGGCAGTTTTGCGTTTCCGCGCTTTGCGGTGCTGGTGCGCGCAGCGGCTGGCGCGAGTCAATGAGCGGTGTTGAGTGCAAATGCCTTTGGCTCCCTAGCAGCCTGTGGTGAAAGTCGAAAATCCCGAAAACCTTCCCTCAGGGGCTAAAGCCCATACTTTTTTATCAGTATTTTGCGGCACGACTGAAGTCGTGCCCTTTCAAAACTTGACTTTTACCACAGGCTTCTAGGAACGAAAGTGCTGAGTCGAGTTTAAGTAGTACTAAATAAACGAATTAATTTCCACTTCACGGAAAAATGCAAGCGGGCGCATGGGCGGATGTTCATGCCAGTTGTACCTTGCGGCGGCAAGTCGGGCTGCTCTTGAAGGAATTTGGGTTGGCTCCAGGCGGGAATCCGGGTATAATGAAGATTCGGCAAGCTGTCGGAGAGGTGTGCCTTCGTTCACCCCGCCGCCGAGGAAGATCAAAGTCTGGAGTAACGTCATGGCACAGGTATGCGACATCTGCGGGAAAGGCCCGCAATACGGCAACAACATCTCTCACGCCCACAACATCACACGGCGCCGCTGGAGTGTGAATCTGCAAGCGGTGAAGGCGCTGGTGAACGGCCACGCCAAGCGGATCCGGGTCTGCACAGGCTGCATCAAGGACGGCAAGATCGCCAAGGCATAACAGCCATCGTTCAGGGCCTTTCGCAGGATTGACAAAAACCCCGTCCGGGCTGGACGGGGTTTTGTTGTGCCTGATCGCTTTGGCGGCCTCATCGCCGTTCACCGAGCTTGATCGTGCATTTTTTCGATTGGCGCAGAGAGCGGCGTGGACCGGGAGGCCGGCGCTACCTCGTTCCGGCGCTGGCTTTCCTGCGCGGCTAATCGCTTTTTCCGTTGCCGGGTTCCGTGATCCCGGCGGGCAGGTCCAGCGCAACCAGCGCGAAGCGCGTCTTGCCGTCCTGGCGACTCTCAAAGCCCAGGATATGCTGATGGCGCTTGGAGCCGGCCTTCAGTTGCATGCTGTTCTTGCTGATCCCATAATCGCCATCATCAATCTTCACCTTGGGGTTCTTGTCGTCGTTGCAAGTGAGTCCTTCGCGCGTGGCCGCCGGAGCGCCGACAGGAGCGTTATCCTGGCAGGTGATTACGTCGCCGTAGCGGTTCAGCGCCTTCTTGTAAAAGGCCATGACTTTGTCTTGCGGATCAGAGGTTTCATAAGAGACAGCACGCACCCGCATCTGGAATTCTCCAAAGCCCAGTTGCACATCGGCGGATTTGTTGTGGTCCTTGTCCTTCACCTCGGCAGCGCCTGGATATGCCGGCAATCCCAAGTCGGTGGCCTTCGTCTGATCTGTGTTCACATGGACGCCGCCAAAGGGCGTGTCCACCTGCACATGCTTTTCGTCACCGTTGGCGTCCTTGTCCACACGGACCCAGCATCCGGCCAGACCGGCAGCCAGCGCCAGAGCGGCAAGCGATGCAGCGGCGCTCCAAATCCTCTTCGTTTTCATGGCAATCGCCCTCTCCTCCAGTTATACGCCTGAATCCGGAGAAAGGTTCCTTGAATCGAATGGAAGAGAATCGCTTTGTTTTGAAACTTTCCCGGCCAAACCGGGTTACTATCGATGAGGATAGGCCTTACACGCGCAGGGCCTGGACGGTTTAGGCCAGGGGCGCGCCGCGAAGACCGCCTGCAATGCGCCATGGAATTCGCTTTCCCAGTTTTCCGGGCATGCTCGACGGCAACCTCAAGTGCCTCACGAAAGGAAGAACGTATGCAATTGTTTGTTCCAGCTTCAATGCGGAGAGGGCTGCTGGCTCTAGTGGCAGCTTCTTTCCTGACGTTTGCCTCTGCATCGGTCTCCGCGCAGGATGATCCGCCCGCGCAAGCCGGACGGCTCTCGTACATCACCGGCAATGTGACGATTCAACAGGCAGGTTCCGACGACTGGGGCCAAGCCTATCCCAATCTTCCGCTTGGTCCCGGCGACCGTATTGTCACGGACGCGGATGGGCGGGCGGAGATCCAGGTGGGCCAAACTTTTGTGCGCATCGGCGCCAACGCCGATGTCAGCCTGATCAATTCCACGGATCTGGGCATCACATTTGGCGTGGCCCAGGGATCGATTCACGTCCGCATCAGCGGCCTGTGGGACGGTCAGTCGGTCTATGTGAATACCCCCAACGGCAGCGCCACCGAATCCCGCCCGGGGCAGTTCAGGGTCGATGTATTGCCCGATCAGAATGCCGCGCTGTTCACAGTTTTTGGCGGCTCCTACAGCCTTTTCGTCAACGGCGCCGGCGGATTTGCTCAGCAGTTAGGCGGCTCGCAGGTTCTGGAGCTGGCTGGCACCAATCCGGTTGTGCCGCAATGGGTGCAAACGGCGGATTGGGATCCGCTGGATTCCTGGAGTAATGTGCGCGACCAGCAGATTGCCAACGCCGTCTCTTACCAGTATGTCAGCCGGGAGATTCCCGGAGCCAATGAGCTGGACGCGGCTGGGGATTGGCAGCCGGGCACGCCTTACGGCGCCGTCTGGTTTCCGCGCAATGTTCCCGCTGGATGGGCTCCTTACCACTACGGTCACTGGGTCAATCACGCGCCTTGGGGATGGGTCTGGGTCGAAGATGAGCCATGGGGCTACGCGCCCTTCCATTATGGACGCTGGGTTTCCTGGGAAGGCCGCTGGGGCTGGGTTCCCGGACCTCCGGCCGCCCATCCGGTCTGGTCTCCCGCGCTGGTGGTCTTTGCCGGCGGGATTCACGTGGGCGGCGCTGGCGTCTCGGCCTGGTTCCCGCTGGGTCCGGGTGAAGCCTACCATCCCTGGTATCACGCCAGCCCGCGCTATATGGACCGGGTGAATATCTCCAACATCAGCGAGAGTCCCCGGGTTCATGTGCAGACTACGTACGTAAACATCAATGTGGTCAATGTTACATACGTCAACCGCACCATTGGCGCCTCGGCGATGCGCCAAGAGGACTTTGCGGCGGGACGCTCGGCGCACCAGGCCCCGGCGGTGGTGGACGTTCATGTCTTTGAACATCCACAGGTCGTGGAGCATATCGATGTCCAGCCGCCTGCCCATCCCTTTGCCGGTCATCCGCCTGTCCGGCCCGTGCAGGTGAGCGCCGCGCGTCCGGTACTCATCAATGAAAAGGGCAAGCTGGTTTCTGCCAAGCCCGGCGCACCGGCCTCCGAGCCGCCAGTGAAGCCAGCACCGCCGGCAAGGCCTTTGCCAGGACACACCGTGATCGCGCCTCCTCCGGGCGCCAATCCTGGGGCAAAGTCAGCCACAGCGCCGCTTGCGCATCCAGCCGCCCAGCCGCCCGCCCAATCTGCCGCGCCCATGAAACCGCCCGCGCCCGCTGCGTCTCCGGCTCCCACTCCAGCCCCTAAGCCTGCGGACAAGGCCGCGAAACCGCTCGTAGCTCCGCCAACAGCGCCGGCCAGCAAGCCAGCCGCTCAGCCGCCCGCCAAGCCTGCCGCGCCAGCAGGCGCCAAGCCGCAGGACAAGAAGAATGGCAAGGATAAGAAAGACGAGAAAAAGCCGGAAAATTGAGCCGATATGCCCGCCAGCTTGAAAAGAACCGCGGTGTAATTGCACCGCGGTTCTTTTTTTGAGGGCGCGCGCATCCGCGCAGCGTCAACTCCGCATCAAGCGCAAATGGCGCAGGTTGGGCGCTCCGGTTGACTCGCGAATCACCAATTCGGGCAGAACTGGAACCAGATCCGGGAAGGACTCCTGACCGCGAATTCTCTGCAGCAGAGTGCGCGCCGCCTCGCTTCCCATCTGGTTCAGCGGTTGGCGCACCGTGGTCAGACTGGGGTTGTAGAAAGCCGAGCTGTGAATGTCGTCAAATCCCACCACGGAAATATCCCGCGGCACCCGCAGGCCATGATCGGTAAAAGCGCGAATGGCTCCAAAAGCGGCTTCATCGTTGTAACAGACGATGGCCGTGAATTCGACGCCGCGGTTGAGAAGCTCATGAGCCGGTCCAAAGCCAAGCTCCGGGGTGGAGACTTTCAACTGAATTTGCACTGTCAACTCCGGCTTGACCGCGATCTTCAACTCCTGGGCCACGGCCATCAGGCACTCCCAGCGCTCGTCTGCGTCTGCGCTGTGGCTGCCGCCGCGAATGAAAGCGATCTTGCGATGCCCCAGTTCATACAGGTGATGCAGAATCAATTCCGCCGCGCGCCTTTGGTCCAGAACCACATTGGTGACGCCCTCGATCCGGCGATGGCCGGCCACCGCCACCACCGGTAACTGCATGGAATGATCCAGCACCGTGTCGATGAGGATAAAGCCCTCCACCGAGCGGTCCATCAGCAGGTTGGCGTACTCCTCGATGAGGGCGGGCTTGCTGCGATAACAGGCGGTCAGATAGAAGTAGCCTTCTTCGACCAGGTATTCCTCGACGCCCGCGATCACCTGCGCCGTGTAATGATCGCTCAGATTCGGCACCAGCACGCCCACGGTATAGGATTGCCGCTTGCGCAGCGAGCGGGCGTAGAAGCTGGGGCGGTAGTCGAACTCCGCGGCTGCCTTGGTCACCCGGTCGCGGGTCTCCTGGGGAATCGAGCGCACCCCCGGCGCATTGTTCAGCACCAAAGAGATCGTGGCCGGCGATAGATTCAAATACTCGCCGAGCGAGCGCAAGCCGACAGGCTGTTTGGGTTGCGTCTTGGCTCCGGGTTTCGTTCGTGTGGGCATACGTTCTCCTGAAACACTCCCCCTTAAAAAGCTATCGAGTCTCGAATTTACTGGAATGATAGATTCTCAATGATCATTTTTCCGGCCCCTCGACCGCCGGTTGCTGTGCCGGTCTGCCCTTGGCGTGTCCGCCGCTAATCTTGTCGACCAGAGACGTATCGGTAGACTTGTTAATGCTACTGGCCCGGTCAAATTCGGCCTTGGCTTCCTCTCTTTTGTTCATCGATCGATAGAGCCTGCCCAGCCTCCAATGAACGTTCACGTCCTCCGGCGCCAGACGCTCGGCTTCCTTCAGTTCCTTCAGGGCCTCGTCGTTGCGGCCTGAATCGGCATAGAGGATGCCCAAGTCCAGATGCGCCAGCTCCCGGCTCGCGTCACGTTGCAGCACATCTTCCAACAACGACTGGGCGGTTTCCGGATGCTTCAGCCTGATCTCCGAGTCTCCCAGGTAGAGCTTGGCCTGCAGATGATTCGGATCATTGGCCAGTTCGGCTCGAAACTCGCTGGCGGCCTCCGGGTATTGCATTTGCGTCCATAACAGATAGGCCAGTCCAAAATGAACATCAGGGGCCTTGGGATCGGCCTTGACCGCGGCGCGGAACTGCTCGATTGCTCCGTCATGGTCGTTCAGTTCATCTTGCGCCTCGCCGGCCAGCATATCGGCCTCGGCAGATTCAGCGTTCAGGTTGAGAATCTCATGATAGGTATCAAGAACGCATTGATATTGCTTGGACCACAGGCAACTATGCGCCAGGGTCAGACGAAGAGGAAGGTTCAGCGCATCGCGTTGCGCCGCCTGCTTCAGAAATGGAACAGCCACGGCATACTCGCCCAAGCCGTAATGAGCCATGCCGATGAGGATGGTCAAGCGCCGCGCATCGGGCGAATCGGCTGGCAGGCTCTTCAGCAGCGGTGCAAAGACCTGTACTGCTTGCTTCATCTGGCCGCCCTTGAAAAGCGCCAATCCAAGATTCATGCGCAGGCCGGGTGTGGATGGATTCAGCGCCAATGCTTTGCGGTAGAGCGGCACGGCTTCTTTGTAATGTTCCTGACGGGCTTCGAGAAGACCCATGTGAGCATAAGCCTCCGGGCTGGCGGGATGAGCCTTGGCGACAAGACGCCACGCTGCCTCGGCCTCGGCGTTCTTACCCTGCTGCTCCAGGACCAGCGCGGCTTGCCGCTGCGGTTCCGGCGCTGGCTGGCCGTGGCAGTTCATGGAGGCCATGGCCAAAGTGATCGTCAGGATGAGGCAATTTTTCAATCGCACGGTGGGTCTCGTTCTTATTTTAGGTCGATTGGCAGGTTGGCACGCCATGGACACGCGCAAAGGAAAAAGGGCGCGGCAGGGACTGCCTGCCGCGCCCCGGTGAGGGTTCAGCTAGAAAACAACCTTGCCGCCCAGTTGGATGATACGCGGACCCCAATCGCCATTGACCTGGCCAAAGTTGTTGGCGGTGGCGCTGCCAGCATAGCCCGTGTTGATGCCGTTGAATTCCGTGTGGTTGAAGGTGTTGAACGTCTCGACACGGACATCCATGTGCGCCCATGTACCGAAGGCAAAGGATTTGTAGAGCGAGGTGTTGAACTCGACACGTCCCGGACCGACGACAGAGTCGCGAGCCGCATTGCCGAAGCCCTGATTCGAACCGCCATTCCAAGCCGCCGTCGGATAGGAGAACCTGGAGGTATCAAACCACTGCGTGACCTTCTTGGTATAGGCCATCTTGCCTGGTGTGACGTTGGGACGGTTGGTATAGCCGCCGCCCAATCCGATGGTGTCTCCGTCGCCGCTGAAAGAGGTAACCGCGGGGGTGCCGGTCTCATCGGTAACGGTGCCCGAAATCTCCCATCCACCGACCAGAGTCTTGACAATGCCTGTGCTCTTGGTGGCGATGGGCAGCTTGTACATGTAGTTGATGTTGAGGATCTGACGACGGTCCAGCGCGCCGGAAGCCTTGTCATACTTCAGGTTCCAGGGATTGCTAACCGTGTTCAGGTCATAGCTGGTGATGTCGATTTCATGCGAATAGGTGTAATCGATCTCGCCGCTGAGGCCCCAGCGGTTCTGCAGGCGCAGACCGGTCTGGAAGCCGCCGTAGGTGCCGTTGGTGGTGTTTTCCTGCTGGTTGATGCCAGAGAAGCCCTGGTAAGTGTTGTAGGATGCGGCGTTGTTGGCGACATTGCCAACTCCGGAGGTGGGAACCACTACTGTCTGTCCAGTAGCGGCAGAAACATAGCCATACTGCGGGCATGTCCAACCCACAGATCCGGTAGGCGCAGATGTCAAGCAACCCACACTGCCACCCGCCTTGCGGACTGCCAAGTCGGTATTCAACGGGAAGGTGTTGATATTGCGCTCGATGTTCTGGTTCCAAGCGATGTTGCCAACATACTGCACAACCCAGACCACCGAAGGCGCCAGCTCATGCTGCACGCCCAGGCTGTACTGAGCAACGGCCGGGGCCGGATAGTGAGTCGCGATATTGTTTCCGCCGCCTGGGAAGAAAGGTGTCGCGGCAGTTGCCCCGGTTTGGTTGCTGATGTGCGGGTTGTCGAGATAGACCTGCTTCGCCGACGGATCGGAGGAGAAGGGCTGGAAGGTGGCTGCGTTGTATACGTCATTGCCCTGCATGCGCTCGAAGAAGGTGCCGAAGCCGCCGCGAAGAACGGTTTTGCCGTTCCCGAAGACATCCTCGGAGAAGCCCACGCGCGGCTGATAGGTCTTGTAGTCGTTGACCACCAAGCCCCGCGGGAAGCCTTCTACGCCGGCCAGCATCACGCCGTTCATGTAGACCGGCCCGGTAACCTTGTTGGCGGTTTCTGTCTGGAAGCCGGGTCCAGTCGAGTTCATCGAGCCATCGGCGTTCCAGAAGGGCATCGCGCCGGCAAGATAGTTGGCGGGAACGAAGTTGGCCATGAGGTTGTTGCGCTCCCAGGCATGCGGCAGGGCGTCATAGCGGATGCCCAACTGCAAGCTCAGGCGTGGGGTCACGTGCCAGTTATCCATGACATAAACCGAAGGCGTCTGGTTCACGTAATGGTTGATGGGCTGAGCGGATTGCTGGTCGTAGCTTCCAGCCAGACCCAGAACCATATCCATGACGCCGTCACCCGCGTAGCAACCGGCGGGAGCAGGCTTGACTTGGCAAGCCGTTAGATTTTGGTTGGAGGTGTACTGGTAACCCGAGGGATTGCCACCAAAACTGAATTCGCCGTCGGCATCGCCGAACAACTGCTGGTTTTTGGTGTAGCGGTTGTAGCTGAAGCCGAACTTGAACTGATGCTTGCCCGAGTTGTACGAAACATCCAGCTTGGGCTCGTAGTCCTCAGCGGCGTTATGCCAGGGCGCGGAACCCATCTGCTCACCGGTGCCATATGGGTTGCCGAAGCCGGCGATACCCACAATCGAGGTGTTGCCGTTGTTGAAGAAGCGCGTTCCGGTCCAGGTGGAGGGCAGGGCGGAAAGCTTGCTGTTGATGATGTTGATGACGTTGCCGTCGTAGTTGATGCTGGTTTCGACCAGCAGGTTGGGCGAGATGTTTCCGGTCAGCTTGATGGCCGCGGAGTTGGAGGGGTTGGACTCGGTGCTGGTAATGGTGTGATAGCTCGACCAGTCCCATCCCAGGAAGGAATTGCCGCTGGTCTGGGTCACCGCGTCGTGCATATAGTGGCCCATCAACTGCCACTTGTCGTTGATCTTCTGGTCCACGCGCAGAACATCGTCGCGCGCTACCAGCGGAGTGGACACGGATTCCACTGCCTGTCCGCCGGCTGTAACGGGCGCGGGAAGAATCCCCGTGTTGAGGTAAACGATCGCATTGTGATCAATCAGCGAAGCGGGAATCTCTTGCTTGCCCGTAGAGGCATTGGTCGGGAAGGGCTGACCAGGAGTCAGTCCGGCATTGGTCAGCTTTGTCTGATAGGCAGGGTCAGCGACCATGGTTGGCGAGGGCACGATCAGACCGGCCACTGGGCCGTTTTTCAGATCAAAGTTGGCGAAGACCGGTGCCGTATAGTCCAGAGGCGTGGTGCCGTTGATGTTGGGGATGTCGGAGGTCGGCAGGGTGTTTTCGGTACTCGGATTGCTGCCCTGCTTGATGTTGCGCCATTCCTCGTTCCAGAAGAAGAAGGTCTTGCTCTTGCTGGTGTTGTAGAGCTTGGGAACAAAGAGCGGACCGCCGATGTTGAAGCCGTAGACGTTATAGTCCAGCACGGTGCGCTTTGTCGAGTTGCCATTGTACTTGTTGAAATAGTCGTTGGCATCGTAATCGGTGTTGCGGTTGAACTCCCATCCTTCTCCGTGGAACTTGTTGGTGCCGCTCTTGAGCGAAAGGCTCATGGTGGCGCCGGAGGAGATGCCGTAATCGGGAGGATAGTTCGAGCTCATCATCTGGAACTCGGCGATGGCATCCTGCGAGGGCATGACATCCATGCCGCCGGCGCCGCCGCGGTCATCCGCCTCGCCGCCGTCGATCAGCCAGATATTGTGGCTCTGGCGAAGGCCGTTGACGCTGATGGTAAAGCTGGCCGAAACCGTGCTGGGCGTATTGTTATCCGGCAGGGCGGAACTGACGCCGAGGCCCAAGGCGGCCAATGCAGCGAAGTTACGATTGGCGGTGGCGATTTCCGTGATCTCTTCGGAGCTGACGAGCGTGCTGACCACGTTGGAGTCGGTCTGCACGGCGAGCGCATCAGCAACCACGCTGACGGTCTGCGTTTCAGCGCCCAGAGTGAGCTTGGCATCGACGCGGAAGGTGGCGGAAACGTTGACCACGATGCCGGTCTGCACGAACTTCTCAAAACCTTTGGCCGTAACGGTGAGGTTGTAGTTTGCGGGGTTCAAGCCGGCGATGTCATAGAGGCCGGTGGAGCCGCTGACGGTCGCGCGCGTGAAGCCGGTGGCCGGGTCGGTGATTGTTACATCCGCTCCAGCGACAACCGCTCCGGTCTGGTCTGTAACGATGCCGGTGATTTCAGAGTTGGCCTGTGCGAATGCTCCCACACATACCAGCACGAAAAACAGCGGCAGCAAGAAAATCCAGTACTTCGCTTGTCTCATGTGACCTTCCTTTTCAAGTTTGTTTCTGTTTGCTACTGCTTACTTCGCTCGCTTCGCCACTCAATAGGCATGAAGCCGGTATGAAAACAAAAATCAGACTCCAGCCCGGGGGCCGGAATCTTTCGATTTCTCCGTGATCTGGTAGCGATTTTTCACGTTTCTCCGCTTTTTGGAATCTTTTTGCTTAAACGTTTGAACTCTCGAAATCAAACGTTTAAGTTGAATCGAAAAAACCGCTCTTTCACGAGCCGGGAGCCATTACACGCCAATCAGCAATCAATTGTCAAGAGTGATTTTTATAATTTTCATATCGAATTCATCGAACTTTAGTAACGTTTTCTATATCAACAAGATAAGATTTTCATTTTGGGAGTTCCCCGGGGCGAAATCTGTCTCAACCAAAGATAAACTCCGCCTCGGATTCCGCGTCCGATGCGCGGCGGGGCAGGAGCGTGTAGGTCGTGGTCCGCCGGATTTGGCCTCCGGCACGGATTTTCACCATGGGGCCGAGCGTCTCCAGTTCTACATATTTCATGGGATCGGGGTTGGTATAGACCTCGGTCAGGCATCCGCCGTCCGGGTACACCCCTGGCCCGGTTTCGGCGTCGATGCGCAGCACGCAGCGCTTCCCTACCCAGGCCATGCTCGCGGCGTCCGAGCCTATCTTACTGAAAAAGCTGGAGTGGCGCTGAAAAGAGAGCAGCCGTCCGCGGCGGCTCAGCGCAGACGGCTCGGCGTCCAGCAGCGGGAGATAGCCCAGCGGAAAGCGGCTCTGGGCGGGGAGCCACAGGAGGATGGCCTCCGGCTCCCGCAGTTGGGTGATCGTCCAGATACCGATGGTAACCGGCGTACCCTGGAGCTTGCGGTACTCGGTAGTGATGCGCATGACTGGCCGGATGGGGTCCAGTTGGAAGGTGCGAACTGCCTGAATCCCGTAGACCGGGTCCATCCTTGAAGTGAGCACAACGCCCCGCGCGACGGCAACGGCCTCGGCGGGTCCAGCGTCAAAGGCCGACGGCGGCGGCCAATCCTGGCCGGTTTGCTCCAGCCAAGCCGATTGCGGGGCTGGCCAGGATTTGTCGCCGCCAAAATTGGACCACTCGTTGGCGCTGGCCGAGGGAAGTTGGCCGTCCAACTCCCGATTCTGCCAGAAAGCCTCTTCCGGCTCGCCCACAAACCCAAAGCGCAAGCCGCGGTTGATGGCGGGAACGACAACGGCTTCCACGAGGCCATTGGAGAGAAGGAAGCACTCCGGCCAGCCGTGATAGCTGATCCGTTCGACGGAGACTCCGGTCCCTTCCGCCGCAGGAGCGGGCCTGGTGAGCGGTGATCCGTCGTACTCTTTCAACTTGCGCGGCCTTTCTTTCGCAGCCTTGGAGCATGTCCTATGTGTGTAGGGTGCAGCGTGGACCTGGAGGTCCACGCTACAGCCGGCCGGGAGGCCGGCGCTACAATTCGCGATTACGCTACAATTCGCGGTTATTTGTCACCGGCGGCGGCGAGGTCGGTCTCGACCTCGCGCTCGGCCAGATGGTTGAACCAGGTGAGCTTGAGGATCAACGAGGTCACCAGAATCACGCCCAGGGTGATGGCGACGCGATCCCACTCGCGGATTACAACATACAAAGGCAGCGCCACCAGGCTGATCTGCCAGACAATGCCCACGGCGATGTTGAACATGTCGCGGAAGAAGTCCTTGTTGCGCTTGAAGCTGGGGTCTTCGGCCAGCACCTTCTTGAGGACCGGTCCCCAGAAGCCCCATGGGCGGACGCGGCGGTAGAAGTCCATCAGCACCTCGTCGGATTCGGGCTTGGTGAGCAGCGTGCCCAGCAGGCAGCCGATGAGGGAGATGAGCAGCACCAGCGGGAAGATGATGGTGACTTCCAAATTGACGGGGTAGCGGGCCTGGAAGCTCTGCACGATGGGCAGCTTGTCCAGCAGGCCAGGGAAGGCCAGAATCAACGCCGACGTGATGCCGGTAATCATGCCCCAGAAGTAGCCGAAGCCGTTGAAGCGCCACCAGTACCACTTCAAAACATTGGAGGCCGTGTAACCGCCCCACAATCCGGAGACGATCCACATCACGACGGAGTTGACGCTGGTGACGTTCCAACCGATCAAAACGCCGAGCAAGACCACGGCCAGCGAGCTGAGATAGGCGAGGCGGACGTAGGTTTTGGGCGCGGCGTTGGGGTTGATGTAGCGCTTGTAGATGTCATTGACGAAGTAAGGCGGGGCGGCGTTGACCGTGGCGGCGAAATTGGACATGAAGGCGGCCAGCAAGCCGGCGATCAAAAAGCCCAGAAGGCCAGCGGGAACAAAGCGGCCCAGGGCCATCGGCAAGACATTTTCAAAGTCGAGATTGGCGCCCATGGCGCGCAGGTCGGGGCCGAAGAAGGCCGCGGCCAGCACGGTGAGGCCGATGATGAGGAAGTAGCGGGGCGGGGTGAGTACGATGTTGACCCAGGCGCTCATCATCGAGGCTTCGCGCGGATTTTTGCTGGAGAGCACGCGCTGCATATCGTAGTTGGGCGCGGGTCCGGCGGCGGAGATCAGGATGCCCTTGAAGAGCAGCATCATGACAAAGAAGCCGAATAACTCGTACTTATCGGCGGCGATCTTGGCCGTAGCGGCAGGCAGAAAGGTCGCCCAATCCAGGCCCAGATGCCAGCCGAAGAAGATATTGTCCCAGCCAGAGGGAACCACTTTGTGCAGCGTCTCCGGCGAAACCTTCATCATGGCGATAATGCCCACGGCAAAGCTGGCGATGGCCAGGATGAAGAACTGGACGACTTCGGTGATGACGACGCTGATCATGCCGCCCTTGATGACGTAGACGGCGGTGATGGCGATCAGAATCAGCGCGTACTGATTGGGCGAAAGATGGAAGGGCAGGAATTCGGCGGCAAACTTGCCGATGCCTTTGAAGCCGTAAGTGAAGAAGCCAATGATGCTGACAAAGGCGTAGACCACCACGATAATGTGGGAGAGCTGCGCGCCGAGTCCCTTGCCGAAGCGGGTTTGGATCCACTCCGCGCCGGTCATCACCTTGGAGCGGCGCAGCCAACTGGAGAGATAGACCATCAGGAATATCTGGTTGAAGGTGGGCCAGAGCCAGGGAATCCATACGCTCTTGAGGCCGTAGACAAACATCCAGTAAACCAGCAGCATGGTGCCGCTGATGTCGAACATTCCCGAGGCATTGGAGATGCCCAGCATATACCAGGGCATGGCGTTGCCGCCGAGAAAGTAATTCTGCATGTTCTGCGAGGCGCGTTTGGAGACCCAGTAGCCGATGAGGACGGTACTCAGCAGATAGGCCACGATGATGACGATGTCGACAGCGTGAAGTTGCAGCATTTGACTCCTCGATTTTTTGCTTCTCCGCTTTCCGCGGAGATATTAACTCAATTACATTTTTTAACGGCCGTGACTTATGGAAGCTCTGAATAAGCCATGACTGCGACCAACGTATTCCCCAGGGGCTAAAGCCCAAGATCTATTTTGTGGCGCTTGCGGCACGACTAAAGTCGTGCCCTTTCAAAACATCGACTGAATTCAGCGGATTCCTGAAGTCGTGCCCTGACGCTTCCGGACTTCTCATTGAGTCTTTCCGCGTCCTGAAAAATCGTGTCCATCCAAAACATCAACTGAATCAAAAAATCCTGGCTTACGGATAACTTATTTCAACTCTCCGGCCAGCAGAAAGACCAGCGCGGCCTGCCAGTTGATGGCAATCTCATTGCTGGCGTACGAGGCCCAATCATCGGCATAGACACGGGCCAGCGGCAGACCCCTGGGCAGCGCTTCCAGCACTCTGTCCTGGCGGTCTTTGTTCGGACCGCCGGAGAGCAGCCCCGGCCAGGGGAGCATCTCTGGATGCGCCGCGCTGGGCCGGTGGTGCGGATGCATGTAGGCATGCTCGCCCACTTGCGTCACCCAGGAGAGTGAAAACGTATTGCGTCCCAGCAGATAATGCAGATTATCCCGCGCCGCATCGACAAAAGCATGATCCGGGCTGAAGCGGCCGGCGATCAGCAGATAGACCCCGTAGTTTGCCGCGATGCTATTCGAACCCCAGACGAAATCCATGGCCTTCAAGCTGACGTGATAGGGATTGGCGCGAGTGCGCTCGACCACCCCGCGCGCCGCTTTCACCGTGCGCTCGCGGATTGCGGCAATCGCCTTGGCGTCCCCGCCTTTGCGCGGCGAGAGAGCATAGGCCCACAGCGCCATCGAGCCGAGAATGTTGAATTGGTCTCCCGGCGGCGTATCCAGGCCGGGAAGAACTGCCGCATAATTGCTGACAAAGTACTCGTTGAAACGCGCCTCGCCGGTGGTGCGTCCAAGCTCGGCCGCGGCCCACAGCAGTTCGGCGCGGCAGCTTGGCGCGCCGTACTCGCCGCTTTGGATGCCCGGAGGATTGCGGAAGGTCACATTGGGGTATTTTTCCGTCCAGGCCCAAGCCTTTCGCGCCGCATCCAGCGCCTGCTGGGCAAACTTCGCGTCATAAGGCTGATAGACCCGCGCCGCCATCGCCCCCACCACCGCCAGGTCCGCCGTGGCGCAGGTGCTTTTGTAGGGCGCCGAGCCGGTGCCGATCACCTCGCTGGGATCCTTGTCATCCTCGGGCGCAATAAAGCCGGGAAAGGTTTTGGTGGTCTGCTTGTGCCAGACGCCGCCGTCCGTGTCCTGCATCTTGAGCATCCACTCCAGGTTCCAGCGCGTCTCGCTCAAAAACTCCGGCGTGCCGTTGCCCGACTCAGGCACTAGCAGGGGGATATTCTTGAGCCTTTCGCCGTAGAGCTCCCAGCTCCAGAGCAGCGTGCCGACCGTGATCCCTGAATTCGTTACATAGCGGCCATAATCGCCCGCGTCGTGCCAGCCGCCCACATTGTCGCGCGGCCCTGATCTGCCTGAAGTGGGGTTGAACTCGCCGTGCAAATGGCAGGCCGGGTGCTTGTAGCCGGGAAACTTCGGACCCAGATCCACCGCCATCCCGCAACGCTGGCCGTAAAAGCCCAGCATCGCCATCGAGTAAGCATCCGCAAAGGGATTTTCCTCCACGGCGAACTTCCAACTGCGTCCCACGCCGGGGACATCTATATAGTAGGAACCCGCCTGGTGCAGCGCGGAGAAGTCAGCCGCCCGCACCCGGTCGCCGGTCAACTCATCGAGTTCCGCCGATCCCAGCTTGCCGCTGAAGATCACCGCGTTATCCGCCACGCGCCGCACGTCAAAGAACTCCGCCGCAACGCTGACCAGCGCCACCTTGGGCCCGTCCAGCGGATAGCCCACCTGATCCACCTTGATGGCGAGTTGCGCGGCCTTCTCCACCTCGATTGGCGCTCCATCCGGCGGAAATGCCCATGCCGCCACAGTGGAAAAACACAGCAATGCCGCCAGAACAGCTTTAACCGGCAGCGCATTCAAATGCTTGCTCTTACACGACCTCAACACGGTGTACCCCATTTCCTTGCCTAAACTTTTCGATAACGCTCGAAGTCAGAGACTGGTACAAATGCGAAACAGCAAACAACTGAAAACAAAGACGCAATGGCTAAAGTCCAACGTCTTTTTGCCGAACTCGTGGCACGCCTAAAGTGGCGCCCTGACGCTTTTTGCAATCCCCATGGAATTTTGCAATTGCTTCATCATTTCAATCGAGAATCCTTTCACGCCGGTCCCATTTCTGGCAAAGATTCCCGGCGCATGGTATCGCTCCCATTATTTCATTTCGAGAGTTTCTCCTTGGCGGGCTGCACCAAGTATAATCACTTTTTGCTGGCCAAAGTAAAGGAATACGTGCTAGAAAATCGTTTGATCGATTTTTAGCCGGTTCTGCCTGACGGCGGAGGCCCGGCAAGGGAGCTTGAGTATGAAATTCGGCTATTTCGACGACAAAAACCGCGAATACGTGATTACACAACCAGATACGCCCCTTCCCTGGATCAACTATCTGGGCTGCGAGGCGTACTTCGGCATCATCTCCAACACCGCCGGCGGCTACTCGTTCTACCGCGACGCCCGCCTGCGCCGCCTTACCCGCTACCGCTACAACAACGCGCCCTTTGACCTGGGCGGACGCTACATCTACCTGCGCGACGCCGAGTCGAGCAAATTCTGGTCGCCCTCCTGGCAGCCCACCCGCCACGAACTCACGAATTACACCTGCCGCCACGGCATGGGCTACTCGGCCATCGGCTCGACGGCCAACGGCATCGAAGCCGAGACCCGCTACTTTGTCCCGCTGGGCGAAAACCTCGAGATCTGGCAGTTGACGGTGACCAACCGCCGGGCGACACCTGCGAAGATCAGCGCTTTTTCGTCGATTGAATTTTGCCTGTGGGACGCGCAGGACGACGCCACCAACTTCCAGCGCAACTTCAACACCGGCCAGGTGGAAGTGGAAGACGGCGTGATCTATCACAAGACCGAGTACCGCGAGCGCCGCAATCACTTCGCCTACTTTGCCTGCTCGGAGAAGCTGGCCGGCTTTGAAACGCAGCGCGAAACCTTCCTGGGCCGTTATCGCGGCTGGGATTCGCCGGCCGCCGTCGAGGCTGGGCAGCTCACCAACTCCATCGCCAACGGCTGGGCGCCGATGGGCGCGCATCAGGTTAATCTGGAGCTTGCGCCGGGAGAGACCCGGCAGATTGTCTTCGTTCTCGGCTACCACGAGAATCCCGTCGCCGAAAAGTTCGATCCGCCCGCCTCGCAGACTATCAACAAGAAGACGGTCAAGCCGACCATCGCCAAGTACCTGGACGCCCGGAACGCCGACGCGGCCTTTGCCCAATTGCGCGACTATTGGCAGAGCCTGCTGGGCATCTTCCAGGTGAATACCCCCGACGCGCACACCAACCGCATGGTGAACATCTGGAACGCCTACCAGTGCATGGCGACCTTTAATATGAGCCGCTCAGCCTCGTTCTATGAGTCGGGCATCGGCCGCGGCCTGGGCTTCCGCGACTCCAACCAGGATTTACTGGGCTTTGTCCACATGGCCCCGGCGCGCGCCCGCGAGCGCATTCTTGATCTGGCCGCCACGCAGTTGCCCACCGGCGGCGCCTATCACCAGTATCAGCCGCTCACCAAGCGCGGCAACAACGACATCGGCGGCGGCTTCAACGACGATCCGCACTGGCTGATCATCGGCGTCTCGGCCTATCTGAAGGAGACCGGCGACTGGTCGATCCTGGATGAACCTGTTCAGTACGACAACGAACCAGGTTCGGAAACGCCGCTCTACGAGCATCTGCAACGCAGCTTCAATTACACGCTCTCGCGCCTGGGGCCACACGGGCTGCCGCTGATTGGCCGCGCCGACTGGAATGACTGCCTCAATCTGAATTGCTTCAGCGACACGCCGGGGCAGAGCTTTCAGACGACGACCAACAAGGAAGGAAAAGTCGCCGAGTCGGTCTTCATCGCGGGGCTTTTTGTTCACTCCGGACGCGAGCTGGCGGCGATTGCCAGCCGGCTCGGGCTTGCGGCGGAGGCCGAAAAGTATCTCGGCGAATCGGCCAAGATGGAGTCGGTGATTCTGGAGCACGGCTGGGATGGCGCGTGGTTCCTGCGCGCCTACAACGACTTCGGCGGCAAGATCGGCTCCAAGGAGTGCGAAGAGGGCAAGATCTTTATCGAGTCCAACGGCTACTGTACGCTGGCCGGGATCGGCCTCGACGACGGCAAGGCCGCCAGCGCTCTGGCCGCGGTGGGCGAGCATCTGGCCACCAAGCACGGCATCGTCGTGCAGCAGCCGGCCTATACCCACTATTACATCGAGATGGGCGAAATCTCCTCGTATCCTCCGGGCTACAAGGAGAACGCGGGCATCTTCTGCCACGTCAATCCATGGGTCATGATCGGCGAAACCCGTCTGGGCCACGGCGATCTGGCGCACGACTACTACAGCCGCATCAACCCCTCGGCGCGCGAAGAGATCGGCGACCTGCATCGCTGCGAACCGTACGTCTATGCGCAGATGATCGCGGGCAAGGACGCGCCTACCCATGGCGAAGCCAAGAACTCCTGGCTCACCGGCACGGCGGCGTGGAATTACTACGCCATCGCGCAGTGGATTCTGGGCATTCGCACCACGCTCGACGGGCTGCAAATCAATCCGGTGGTTCCCAAGAGCTGGCCGGGCTTTACCGCAACCCGACGCTTCCGCGGAGTGACTTACAAGATCACCATCGAACGGCAGGGCGAGGGGAACGCGATTGCGCTCACCGTGGACGGCGCGCCGGTGGAGGGAAATGTAATCACTCCTCCCGCCGACGGACGCAAGGAAGTTACCGTCAAGGGCATTCTGAGTTAGTACCGTGATCGCACGATTTGGTAATTGCATGAATGTAGCGCCGGCCTCCCGGCCGGCTGTAGCGCGGACGTCCTCGTCCGCGCTAGTCCATCCTGAGTTACTCATTCATGCGGTCAAAAAACTATCTCTTGACTGAAGGTTTTGGTAATCACTCTCGGAAAAGGCGCGGGCGGGGACGCCCGCGCTACAGCCGGTCTGGAGACCGGCGCTACACCCCGAGGAGGCATCCATGCAAGAGCTACGACAAAAAGTAGAAGCCGAGCTTCGCTCCAACATTCTTCCCTTCTGGCTCAAGCACGCCATCGACGAAGAGCATGGCGGCTTTCGCGGTCAGATTGCGAATGATCTAACCATCGATTCGCGCGCCGACAAGGGACTGATCCTGAATGCGCGCATTCTGTGGACCTTCGCCAAGGCTTATAACTTCTATCATGATCCGGTCTATCTGGAGACCGCCCGCCGCGCCTGCGAGTATCTCATCCATTTCTTCTGGGACTACGAGTTTGGCGGCGTTTTCTGGATGCTCGACTTCAAGGGCCGCCCGGTGGACGATAAAAAGAGAATTTATGGTCAGGCCTTCACCGTCTACGCGTTGGCCGAGTATTACCATGCCACCGGCGACGCGGAGATACTAGCTCGCGCCTTGCACTTGGTCGAAAAGATTGAGGCCGCCAGCCACGATGCCGCGCACAATGGCTACTTTGAAGTTTGCGAGAAGGATTGGTCACTGGCCGCCGAGCAGCGCCTGAGTGTAGTGGACATGGACGAAAAAAAATCCATGAACACGCACCTGCATCTGCTGGAGGCCTACGCCACGCTGCTGCGCTACCACGAGAACGAAACAGTCCGCCTGCGCCTGCGCGAGCTGATTGAAATCTTTCTCGATCATATTATTCATCCGGTAACTCACCATTTCATTCTTTTCTTTGATGAAGAGTGGCATCCACGCTCGGAAAATATCTCTTTTGGCCATGACATTGAAGGAAGTTGGCTGCTCTGGGAGGCCGCGGAGATACTGGGCGACAAGGATCTCCTGGCGCGCGTGCGCGTGATAGCCGTCAAGATGGCGCAAGCCGTCTTGGACGAGGGCGTTGACCGCGATGGCGGGCTGCTCTATGAACGCGAACCCGGCGGTCACTTCGACACCGACAAGCATTGGTGGCCGCAGGCCGAAGCGGTCGTCGGTTTTCTGAACGCATACGAGTTATCCGGCCAACAGCACTTTCTAACTGCCGCCGAAGCTAGCTGGGCCTTTACCGATCAGTACATCGTCGATCACCAAAACGGCGAATGGTTCTGGAAGGTTTCGCGCGTGGGCGTGCCCGACGCGAAGCAGGACAAAGTCGGCCCATGGAAGTGCCCCTACCACAACAGCCGCGCCTGCTTTGAAATCATGGAGCGGGTGGACCGGCAGATTGTTCCCAATGAGCAAACCATTGCGGCAATGAAAGAAGCTCGTTCAGGAAATCTGGAATCCGTCTCACTCGACAATTTGCAAGCGATTCTAAAGGAACCGCTGATTGAGTTTTAACAGAGACCAACCATCCCGCAGGGGCTAAAGCCCTGTGTTTATTATTGGGCATTTGCGGCACGACTAAAGTCGTGCCCTTTCAAATCATCAACTTGATCAAAGGTTCTTTAATGCGGAAAAATTCCGTAAACTGCGACCGAGAGGAAACAAATGACACAGACATCTTTCAAAAAAAGCGTTCAAGAGTTATTCGCGCGGCAGGAGAAACTGCTTGCCCTGAGCAATAGCAAGTCGGCCAACGGCAACGGCGTCTTCGACCGCTACGAAAACCCCGTCCTGACCGCGGCGCACGCCCCCATCACCTGGCTCTACGATCTGGACGAGAATACCAATCCCTACCTGCTGGAGCGGATCGGCGTGAATGCCGCCTTCAACGCCGGAGCCATCAAGCATGAGGGCAAGTACTTAGTTGTTGCGCGCGTTGAGGGCGCGGACCGGAAGTCTTTCTTCGCCGTCGCGGAAAGCCCCAACGGCACGGACAACTTCCGCTTCTGGGACGAGCCGATCCTGATGCCGGAGACCGCCGATCCGGACACCAATGTCTACGATATGCGCGTGGTGAAGCATGAGGACGGCTGGATCTACGGCCTCTTCTGCACCGAGCGCAAAGACCCCAAGACGCCCGAGTGGGACACCTCCTCGGCCGTGGCGCAGTGCGGCATTGCGCGCACCCGCGACCTGAAGAGCTGGGAGCGGCTGGCCGATCTGCAGTCCAAGTCGCCGCAGCAGCGCAACGTCGTGCTGCACCCTGAGTTCGTCAACGGCAAGTACGCCTTCTACACCCGCCCGCAGGATGATTTCATCCAGGCCGGCAAGGGCGGCGGCATCGGCTGGGGCTTGTCCGCGAGCATCGAGAGCGCGGTGATCGACGAGGAGATTATCCTCGACAACCGCGAGTACCACACCATCCAGGAGGTCAAGAACGGCCTCGGACCCGCGCCCATCAAGACGCCGCAAGGCTGGCTGCAACTGGCTCACGGCGTGCGCAACACGGCCGCCGGCCTGCGCTACGTGCTGTATCTGATGCTTACCGAGCTGGAGCGCCCCTGGGTGGTGACGCACAAGCCGGCCGGGTACTTCATTGCGCCCGAGGGCGGGGAGCGCGTCGGCGATGTCTCCAACGTGGTCTTCAGCAATGGCTGGATCGAGGGCGAGAACGGCGAGGTTTTCATCTACTACGCCTCTTCGGACACACGGCTGCACGTGGCCGCCAGCACGGTTCCCAAGCTGCTCGATTATGTGCTGAATACGCCCGCCGATCCGCTGCGCAGCCGCGCCTGCGTGGAGCAGCGTTGCGCGTTGATCGAGCGCAACCGAGCCGCGCTGGAGGCGCTCAAGCTGGAGGAGTAGTGCAAATAGATTTTTACTATTAGGGGATTTTCCTGATTGTGCTGAGTGAGGCGTGGACCGGGAGGTCCACGCTACAGCCGGTCTGGAGGCCGGCGCTACAAAAACCGCGCGCAACTCTTTCCCGCCATTCGTGTCTAATGGGTCAGGATGATGAAGAACCTTATGCGCAAATTGCTTCTTCTGCCGCTCACGGCTCTCCTGGCGCCGGCACTCTCCGCACAATCCGCCAGCTATGTCCTCTCGCAGCACGGCAACGCCATCGGCACGGCCAGCTTTACACTCACACAAACGCCTCACGGCTTCGACTCGACCTCGCTGGTGCGCGTGCAGATGAAAGGCCTCAGCTACTCCCTCTCCAAGACCGAGCGCCTCGGCCCGGAGAGCCGCCTGCGCCATGTGCAACTGAGCGCCATCGTCAACGGCTCGGCGGTCAACGTCAACGCCGATCCCGATTCCAAAGCCAGCCCGCCGCAGACCGTTCTTATCATCGCCGCCAACGGACGCTCCACCACGACGCGCCTGGCGCAGCACGCCGCCGCCGTCTTCCTGCCGGACTTCGATCCGGGCGCGCTGCAGAACCTGCTCACGCTGGCCGCCGCGCGCAACAACCGCGACCTCTGGGCGATCATCCCCAAGAACGCCGGCTCCCTTGCGCCGATCGTGCTGGCCACCTACGCCGATGAACAGGGCATGCTCGACGGCCAGCCCATCGCCGTCCATCACCTGATCGCCACGTACGCCGGCGGCTCGACCGACCTCTTCAGCGGCCCGGACAATCAGCTTCTCCAGGCCGAGTTGCCGCAGCCGGGATTTGCGCTGGTGCGCAAGGGCTTCGTTTTGACCCCGCCCGCCAAGCCCGGAGCGCCGCCGCCCGCACAGTGAGCTTTTTGTTCTTTACAAAGTTGGTTCAAGGCATTTATCTAGTCATTGGAGAAAAGAACGATGTATGCTAACCAAAGCAGCAATGTTTCTGTCTAAACATCCAATGCTGGCTTGCAGTGGAGGTAGTTCGATGAGAATGGCGTTTCTCACTCTTTTCCTTTGTACTGGTGTTACGGCTATCTGCCAATCGGCTGCAACCAAAACTGAGACGCCCGTCACATCCTTCGAGAACGCACTCAAAAAATCGGCATGGTCTGCCAGTAAGGAGCTTTCCCTGGAAAGCTCGATTCCGAGCCTCGCGCCGTTGACAGAAAAACACCGCTTCAATCCGCCAACGACATGGTGTTTGGACAATGCGCAGAGTGACCCGAAAAAAATTCCCCCTGCGCTCTTGTTCAACTCTGGAGTTGTTGCATTCCACATGGATGGCGCACAGTGGCCTAATTTGAAACGGGGACCGATTCCGACGCAGTGGTCCAATCTCACCGTTCAACAGCTTCCTACCGATTGGCCCAATCTTAAAGTGGTGCTTATTGCCTCCCAACTCAACCCGCCAACGACGCTGCCAGCGCCACTGAATCTGATTAAGTAAGGCTCAAATCATCGGCATTATCTGCTTTTTCAAACTGCCCGCCCTGCCGCTGCGCCGGAAGCCCAGGCCCACTGGAAGTTGAAGCCGCCGAGTTGGCCGGTTACGTCCACCACTTCGCCGACAAAGAACAGCCCCGGCACGCTGCGCGCCTCCATCGTCCGCGCCTGCAAGCCGGCTGTATCCACGCCGCCCGCCGTCACCTCGGCCTTCTCAAAGCCCTCGGTCCCTACCGGATGCAGCCGCCACGCCCGCATCCGCTGCTCGCACTCGGTCAGCGCGGCATTCGACCAACCCTTCGGCCCGCCTGTCTCGGCCAGATGATCGGCCAGCCGCTGCGGCAATACCGCCCGCAAGGCCTGCTTCACCGCCGCCAGATCCCGCCGCGCCCCCGGCAGCTTCAGACCCTCCAACAACGGGCGCCCCCGGTCTCGATTTTGAGAGTTGGGAGACGATTCAGGAGTAAAGTCCAGCACCAGTTCCGCTCCCGGCCTCCAATACGACGAAGCCTGCAAGACCGCCGGCCCACTCAAGCCGCGATGGGTCACCAGCATCTTCTCTCGAAAGCGCGCCCGGCCCACTGACGCCTCCACCTCCGCCGAAACTCCAGCCAGCCGGGTCCAGGCAGCCTCCTCGCCGCCCAGCAGCAGCGGCACCAGCGCCGGACGCGGCTCGATCACCTTCAGCCCAAACTGCGCGGCGAGTTCATAGCCCAACCCCGTCGCGCCTAGCTTGGGAATCGAGAGCCCGCCGGTGGCCACCACCAGCGACTCCGACTGAAACTCCCCAACTGAAGTTGTGATACGAAACCCGCCCGAAGCGCCATTCGATTGAACGGCAGTGAGCGAAGACGGTTGACCTCTCTCAGATGGCCGAAGGCTATTGGCCTCACCGCAGGTGGCATTCAGAACAATCTCCACGCCGCCCGCCGCGCACTCGGCCAGCAGCATCTCCACAATCGCCCGCGCCGATCCATCGCAGAAGAGCTGCCCCAGCGTCTTTTCATGCCACGAAATTCCGTATCTTTCGACCAGTTCGAGAAAGTGCCGCGGCTGATAGAGCGCCAGCGCCGACTTGGCGAAATGCGGATTTTCCGAGAGGAAGTTCCCCGGCCCGCAGTGCACGTTCGTAAAATTGCAGCGTCCGCCGCCGGAGATGAGAATCTTCCGCCCCGGCTGGCCGTTGTGCTCCAGCAGCGCCACCCGCCGCCCGCGCTGCCCGGCGGTAGCCGCCGCCATCAGCCCAGCCGCCCCGGCGCCAAGCACGATCACATCGAATTTTCGCAGATCACCTGCCATAAGCTCATGTTCAGAATAGCCGCCGCCGCTGAAGTCAGCGCGAGGCAGGGTTTATCATCTAAGAAGGGCGCTCCAGCTCGGTGCTTGGCTGCGCTCGAATCCGCAAGGTTGTGCGCTTCCTGGCACAAAACCGTATCAACCGTTTTATCTCTCTCAAAAGAAAGTGATTAGGGAACAGAAGGTCATGCGAGCAAAGACTGCCGTGGTGCTGGGCGCTCAGTGGGGCGATGAGGGCAAGGGAAAGATCGTGGATGTATTGAGCGAGCGCTTTCGCGCCGTGGCTCGCTATGCGGGCGGGCACAACGCCGGCCACACGGTCATCATCGGCGAGCAGAAGTTCGTCCTGCAACTGATTCCCTGCGGCGTGCTGCGTCCGGGCTGCAAGGCCGTCATCGGCAACGGCGTGGTGCTGGACCCGATCGCTTTTCTCAAGGAAGTGGCCAAGCTGCGCGCGCTGGGCGTGGCGGTCGATGAGCAGATCAATGTCTCCAATCGCGCCCAGGTCATTCTGCCCTACCATCGCATGATCGAGCTGGCCGCCGAGTGCGCGCCGGGGCGGCAGAAGATCGGGACCACGAGCAAGGGCATCGGCCCTGCCTACGAGGATAAGATGTCGCGCGGCGGGTTACGCGTTGTGGACCTGCTGCGGCCGGAGCTGCTCAAGACACACATCGAGGCGGCCTGCGCGGAGAAGAACGCCATTGCGCGCGCTCTCTTCGGGGCTAGCCCGCTTGATCCGGCGCAGATCTACGACGAGTACGCCGCCGCCGCCGAGCAGGTGCGCCCCTTTGTCACCGACACCGGCCGCCTGCTGAACAAGATCATCGCCGAGGGCGGCAGCGTGATGTTCGAGGGCGCGCAGGGAACGATGCTGGACATCGACCACGGAACCTACCCGTTTGTCACCTCCTCGTCGGCCACGGCAGGCGGCGCGGCGACGGGAACCGGCGTCGGCCCGACGGCCATCGGCACGGTCATCAGCGTGACCAAGGCGTACGTGACGCGCGTCGGCGAAGGGCCGTTTCCGACGGAGATTCACGACGCAACAGGCGAGACGCTGCGCGCCCGCGGCAACGAGTACGGCGCGGTTACCGGTCGCCCGCGGCGCTGCGGCTGGCTCGATCTGCCCATGCTGCGCTACTCCAATCAGGTCAATAGCGCAGAATGGCTGGTCATCACCAAATTGGACGTGCTGGACGAGCTGGCCGAGATTCCCATCTGCGTGGGCTACGAGATCGGCGGCAAAGTCACCGACGAGATTCCCGCCGATGTGCAAGGCCTGGAGCAGATCAAGCCGGTCTATACGAAGATGAAGGGCTGGCAGTGCTCGACGGAAGGCATTACGGAGTTCGACAAGCTGCCCCAGGCGGCGCGGGAGTATCTGCGCTTCCAGGAGCGGGAGAGCGGCGCCAAGATCGGCATGGTCTCCACTGGCCCGGACCGCAATCAGACGATGCTTCTGCCGGAGTTCGCCGCCGCTCTGGAGAGCATTCACGCGTAGAGCGGTGACGGCAAGGCGAAAGAAAGGTAGCGCGTTTGCTGATCTCAAGAGTTCTGCTATCATGATAGCGACAGAGTCTGGGAGGTAAATATGGCGCAGCTTTTAGTTCGCAACCTGGATGATTCGCTCAAGGCGCGCTTGCAGCGCCGCGCCAAGCGCCATGGCCACAGCATGGAAGCTGAGACACGCGATATTCTCCGCAACGCGCTGCGCGAGCGCGAAAAGCCGCGCGGCGGCCTGGGGACCGAGATCGTGGCGATGTTCAGCGGCAGTGGCATCTATCTCGATGAACCTATCGAGGAAATCCGCGAGATGCGCATGGAAATTCCGGACCTTGGGTCATGATTTTGCTCGATACGAATGTGATTTCCGAGCTTATGGGGCCTGCCCCTGAGCCGCAGGTCGCGCACTGGATGGACATCCAGACGCGCTCTTCGGTTTGGACGACCACTATCAATATCTACGAGACTCGCTCTGGACTATTTGCCATGCCTGTCGGGAAAAGACGCGCAGCGCTAGAGATGAAGTTCGAACAGTTACTTCAAAGCACATTGGAAGGCAGAATTCTGCATTTTGATTCCGATGCGGCCCTTCGAGCGGCGGAATTGTGCGCCGGTCGCCGCAGACGCGGTCGTCCGGTGGATGCGCGCGACACCATGATCGCCGGAATCGTGCTCGCCGCGCACGCCAAACTCGCCACGCGCAACATCAAGCACTTCGAGGAGATTGCGTCGTCGGTGGTCAATCCCTGGGAGGCGTAAAGGCAGGGATCAGGGAATAGGGAACAGGGAACAGAAAATGCCTGCTGGTTGAGGTTCGTGGTTCCCATGTCCGAAAATCCGGACATGGGGCACCCATTCGTGGTGGTAGATTTAGATGCGGGCTAACCGCCTTACGAAGGTTTTCGATGGATGAGACAAAACTCAAAGCCTTGATCAATACTCTTAATTCATCAAGGGACTCGCTGGGCGGGTGGCCCAGGTCTGACCAATCCCAAAAAGCTGGGTGCCCCAGGTCCGGATTTTCGGACCTGGGATGAATGAACCCCAACCGGTCATGTGAGCTAATCTCCTATTCCTTGAACGGCACATCCACTTCCATATAGCTGCCGGGGCGCGCCGCGTTGACGGCGGCAACGATCTTCTCCGCAACCAGCTTCACCATGGGCCATTGGCTATTCTCAAGCACCACAAGAGCAATTTTTCGAGCTTCCAGATTTTGTTGATAGCGGATGTTTTTGTCCGCCGTTACCATGACTTCGAAACCGGCCTGCTCGGCCACGGAAATCAGTTCGCCATTGACAAGCTGATCCCAGCCGCGCGTCCGCGCTTCCACAACAGAATGGCTGGTAAGGAAACGGGCTAGGCCGCGCGGTGTGTTGTTATCGAAAAGAATCAGCATTCCGGCTCCGGTCTACGCGTAGGTAGGCTCTTTATCGAGAGAACGCGCCACAAATGCCATGAGGCTGTCGATCTGTTCGCGGGTCACCGGGAACTCTTCGATCACCTCTTCAATGCTCATGCCGGATTCGAGGTTTTCAAAGAGAATTTTCACCGGCGTCCGGGTTCCCCGCAAAACCCACGCACCACTGACCTTGCCGGGAATGCTTTCCACTGCCTCGCACTGGGACCAGTCCAGAGTTGCTGTCGCCATCGCCGCCTCCTTTCCTTTATCGTACCCCCATTCCCGGTTTTGCTTCCTCCGTTCCGCAAAGAAAACCCCTTTCCCCAGCAAGTCAGTTCTTCCGGACTGCGGCGGGAGCTTCACGATACAATTTCCCTATGATCAGTTTTGCCGTACGGCTGAAGTTTGCTGCGGAAGATCGTGACGATGTGGTGGAAACCTTGCGGGTGCTGGCTGCGGCCTCGCGCCAGGAACCGGGCTGCATCAGCTACATTCCCCATCATGTGGAAGACGACCCGGACACGGTGCTCATCTACGAGCAGTATGTGGATGCCCAGGCGCAGGCCGCGCACCACCAGACGGAGCACTTCAAAAAATATGCCGTGGGCGGGCTGTATCAGAAGATGAAGGAACGCAGTATCGAGAATCTGGTGGCGCTGGTTTAGGTGTTTACGCGCGTTGTCTCACACCGTGGGACACTGTCTCCCTCTGGAGGGCGCATACTTGAAAGTAAGCCGAATCTTCGAGGCGCGCTCCCCCTTGGGCTCCCTCGTCTTTGACCCGGCCCTGCACTTGCACAGGCAAACGGGCTGGACCGCTTCAGTGGCGCTCCGGCAGAATACGGCAACGAACCGCGGCGCGGATTCGGCGGGGATGCACACCCTGGAATTCGCAAGATCACACGCCCTTTTTCGCACCGAACGCGAAACGCAGGTCCTTCGACTCGCTACGCTCGCTCAGGATGACAGTCAAGTTTAGGCGCTCGCTCAGGATGACAAAGGTTTGGATTGAACGGCACACAAAGAGAGGAATTCATGGCTTCTGCTGCTCGCTTTCCCGGCATACGGGTCACCGCAAATGGCAATCAGTTGGTCTCGTACCACACCGAGACGCGCATCTGTGACGCTGGCGTCTTTTATCCGATTACGCCTTCGACGGAGGGCGGCGAGCTCTTCCAGCAGGCCTACGCCGAGGGGCATCTGAATGTCTTCGGCCAAAACACCATCGCCATCGAGACAGAGGGCGAGCACGCGGCCCAGGGCGGCGCGATTGCCCACTCGGTCTGCGGCAAGCGGGTGGTCAACTTCACCTCCGGCCAGGGCGTGATCTATGGGCTGGAGCAGTATTATCACGCGCCCGGCAAGGCCTCGACGATGGTGCTGGAGGTGGGCGCGCGGGCGCTGACCAAGCACGCGCTGAATGTACACTGCGGCCACGACGACGTGTATGGCGCGCTGGACACGGGCTGGATCATGCTCTTCGGCAAGGACGCGCAGCAGGCGGCCGATCAGGCGCTGATTCTGCGCCGCGTCACCGAGTTGGCGCTGACCCCCGGCATGAACATCATGGACGGCTTTTTGACAACGCACCTGGAGCGGACCTTCCACAAGCATGAATCCGATTTGATCCGCGAATTTCTCGGCTCGCCCGCGGACATCATCGAATGCCCCACCGAGGCGCAGCGCACGCTCTTTGGCCCCACCCGCCGCCGCGTGCCGAAGATGATGGACCTAGCCAACCCCGTGCTGCTGGGGCCGGTGCAGAATCAGGAACATTATATGAACGGCGTCATTGCGCGGCGCAACAACTTCACCGAGCCGATTCTGGAGTTCCTGGAGGACGCTTATCTGCAATTCGGCCTGCTCACCGGGCGGCGCTATGGGCTGATCAGCGAGTACAAGACCGACGACGCCGAGACGGTCTTTGTCGCGCTCGGCTCGGCGGCGGAAAACATCGAGGCCGCGGTCGATTATCTGCGCCAGACGCGTGGGGCCAGCGTCGGATCCATTCACGTCAATGTGATTCGCCCCTTCCCGGAGGCGGCCCTCGTCGCCGCTCTCAATGGCAAGAAGAACGTCATCATACTGGAGCGGACCGATGAGCCGATGGCTGGCGACAATCCGCTGGGCCGCGATATTCGCACCGCCTTCTCCAAAGCAGTGCAGGGCGTGGATGGTCTGCCCGCCGTGACGCTGGCCGAGGTTCCCCGGATCTTTGGCGGCAGCTACGGGCTGGGTTCGCGCGACTTCCGCCCCGAGCACGTGATCGGCGCGTATGAGTTCGCCGCCGCAGGCCGCGCCCGCAAGGACGGCAAGACCGCCGCGGAGGGCGTCTCTTATTTCGTTCTCGGCATCGATCACCCCTACGCGGTGGTGGGCGACGAGACGCCTTCGCTGCTGCCGGAGGGCGCGGTGGCGGTGCGCTTCCACTCCATCGGCGGCTGGGGCGCCATCACCACCGGCAAGAACCTGGGCGCTATCCTGGGCGACCTGAACGACCTGATCTTTGAGCGCGACGGCGAGCTGGACGCACTCGGCAATCCCAAGGAAGTGATTCACGTCAGCGCCAACCCCAAGTACGGCTCGGAGAAGAAGGGCGCGCCCACCAGCTACTTCATGGTCGCCGCCAAGGACCGCATCCGCGTGAACTGCGATCTGCGCCACGTGACCGTCGTCCTCTGCTGCGACCCCAAGGCATTTACGCACACCAACCCTCTGGACGGCATGGCCGAGGGCGGCTCGCTGGTCTGGGAGTCGGATCAGGAGGGCGTGCAGGCCTGGGAGCAGTTGCCGCTGTGGGCGCGCAAGCAAATCATCGACAAGAAGATTCGCGTCTTTACCCTGCCCGGCTTCGCCATCGCCAAAAAAGCCACCGACCGCGGCGACCTTCAGCTCCGCATGCAGGGCAACGCCTTCCTGGGCGCATTCTTCCGCGTCAGCACGCTGCTCAACGAGTTCGGCATCACCCAGGACCAGTACCACGAAGTAGTCGAAAAGCAGTATGTGAAGAAGTTCGGCAAACTGGGCGAGGCCGTTGTGCAGTCGAATATGGAGGTGATGCTGCAAGGCTTCAGCCAGGTGAAGGAGATTGAGATCGGCGCGCTCACCGCGGCCGACCACTCCAGCCTGCGCGGCCATGCATTGCTGCCGATTCTGGAAACCGTGGCCGCCGGCGGCTCGTGCGGAAGCGGCTGCCGCTCGCACGCGCTGCCGGCCGGTCAGGCCGCGCGCACGCCGCTGGCCAGCATCACGAACTTCGACGCCGAGTTCCGCGCAAACTTCGGCTACAACCAGCCTTCCACGCCGCTCTCGGCGATGGGCATGATCGCCGCCGCCACCGGAGACACGGCCTCCAAGTACGTCGCCCGCCGCGAGACGCCGCTCTACATCGCCGAAAACTGCACGC
Organism: uncultured Occallatibacter sp.; assembly: GCA_964450895.1. Classification (GTDB taxonomy): domain Bacteria; phylum Acidobacteriota; class Terriglobia; order Terriglobales; family Acidobacteriaceae; genus Telmatobacter. The sequence goes on from CAYVGW010000009.1 coordinate 43,350, forward strand.
AGTGCATGGAGTGCATCTCCGTCTGCCCGGACACCGCGCTGCCCAACACGGCGCAGGATCTGAGCACGCTGCTCACGACGGCAGTAAATTACTACGTCGCCGGCGCCTCCGACCGCGCCAAGCTGCTGGCCGCGCTGCCGGAGATCGAGCGTCTGGCCCGCGAGCGCATGGTCGCCGAAGCCAAGACCGGCACCCCGCTGCAAACCATCCTCCGCGAGGTCACCGAGTCGGTGGATGGCTTCTCCGCCAAGGCCAAGCAGCAGCTCTTCGAGATTCTCGACAAAGTCCCCATGGCCTATCAGAAGGTCACGGCGATCTTCTCGTCGCCGGAGCGTAAAGCGCCCGGTTCGGGCGGAATCTTCTCGATCTTTGTCAGCGATCTCTGCAAGGGATGCGCGGCCTGCGTCACCGCCTGCGGCGATCACCAGGCCCTCAAGATGGTTCCTGAGACCGAGGCGGTCAATGCCAAGCATATGACCGGCACAGCCTTCCTCGATCTGCTGCCGGACACCGCGCAGAAGTACCTGGGCCTTTACAACGCAGCGAATCCCGCCGACTCCAAGACGGCTACGCTGCGCAATATGCTCATGGTGCGCTCGACCTACGACGCGCTGGTGGCCGGCGACGGCGCCTGCGCGGGCTGCGGAGAAAAGAGCGTTCTGCGCTCCATCGCCGCGGTCACCGAGGCGTACATGCGCCCTGTCTTCCACGCCAAGAGCGACCGCTTCCTGGCCAAGGCCGGCGATCTGGAAAAGCGCGGCGTTGCTCGCCTGGCCGTCCTGCGCGTTCGCAGCCAAGCCGAGTACGATCTCCTCCGCCAAGCCATCGCCCATCTGGTTCTGGGCCTGGGCGGCGAGGACGAAGCCGACACCCGCGCCCGCATCAATGCCTACGAGCAGAAGCACGGCCCCATCAGCGACGGCGAGCTGGTCGAAGCCATCGCGGCTGTCCTGCTGACCGAGGCCTTCAACCACAAGAACCTGCAAGCCGTCGATGGCCGCATGGCCAACGGCATGTCCGTCATGGCCATGGCCGCGCACACCGGCTGCAACTCGGTCTACGGCTCGACCTCGCCGGGAAACCCCCACCCCTACCCCTGGATGAACTCGCTCTTCCAGGACGGCGTCACCATCGGATGGCTGATGGGCGAGAGCTTTATCGTCGATCACGCCCGCCGTTCGGTCATCCCTGAGCGCCTTGCCGACCTGATTCTCACCCGCGACGAGAATGTCATCGACGCCCAGGAGTATTACAACCTCTCGCACTTCTCCGACGCGCTGATGACCGATGCTGAGATCGTTGAACTGCCCAAGGTCTGGGCCGTCGGCGGAGACGGCGGCATGGGCGACATCGGATACCAGAACATGAGCAAGGTCATGCTGCAAAACCGCCCCAACGTCAAGGTTCTGATGCTGGACACGCAGGTCTACTCCAACACCGGCGGGCAGAACTCGGACTCGACCCCCATGCTCGGCGGCAACGACATGAACGTCTTCGGCGCGGCCACCCAGGGCAAAAGCACCGAGAAGAAGACCGTCGCGGAGACCTTCCTCGCCGGCCACGGTTCGCCCTTCGTCGCCCAGGTCTCGATGGCCAACGCGCCCAAGCTCTACCGCGCCATCCTCGACGGCCTGGAGTATCGCGGGACGCTCTTCATTCAGGCCTTCACCACCTGCCAGCCGGAGCACGGCGTGGCCGACGACATGGCCCTCTTCCAGGCCCAGCGCGTCCGCGACTCCCGCGGCGTGCCGGAGTTCGTCTTCAACCCCCGCTTGGGCGAGACCTACGCCGAGGCCCTCGACCTCAAGGGCAATCCGTCCATCGATCTGGATTGGTACGAGAGCAAGGACAAGGCCACCGGCGAGCTGCGCCGCTACACCGTCGCCCACTGGTGTACCACCGAAGCCCGCTTCCGCAACCATCTGAAGAAGATCAAGCCCGAGGCCGCGGCCAAGCTGATTCCGCTCGATAATATGCTCGTCCGCATCACGCAGCAGGACGTGGTCTATCGCCACTACCTCAACCCCGCCCACCGCGCCTTCATCCCCGACTTCGGTGTCGCCATCACGGTCTACGACGAAGCCGGCAAGGCGACAAACTACGCCCTCAGCCGCCAGTTAGTCATGTTCTCGGTCGAGCGCCGCAAGGCATGGCGTCTGCTGCAATCCAAAGCGGGCATCGTCAACAAGGAGTACGCCGCCCAGCGCGCCCTCCTCGCCGAAGTAGACTCCGGCAAGCTCCCCCTCGCCGACTTCCTCCCCCGCGCCCACGAACTGCTAAAGGAGCGGCTGGCCGCCGTCGTGCCAGCCAAGGCGTAACCAACACCCAGCGTCGAATCAAGACAGGTTTCCCGGGTCAAAAGACGAGACCCGGGAAGCCTGATTAATGCATAAGACCTAAACGCTCCATCGACAGAATGTAGAAGAAGAGCGTAAATTTAGGTCATGTGGAAGGCTGAATGGAACGCAGTTTCATCTCGCATCGCCGGAATCATCGGCGCAAGCACTTTTTTATTCCAAAATGCACAAACAGAAAAACGCTACCATCTTTATTCACCCTCTATTCTAATAGAGAACTGCAATGAAGCTGCGAAATCAGTAATTGGCTTGCTCCGTTACAAGTCCGCACTTTCGACTAAGGCGAATGAAGCTCTTCAGCGATTCAGCAAATGGTGGGATCAGACATCGACGTCTTATAAACAAGTCCAGTATAAGAATGAAGGGGTAAATTTTCAGCACTTGGAAGCATACGTTGTACTGCTTGCATCTATTCGTTCGGAATTGGACCATGTTCTAGCAGATTCTGACGCGATCATCCGTAGTCATGTGAACCGTGCATTCCTGCACCTTCAACGGAGCTTAATCGCGGACAAGGAAATCCAGAACAAATGGATGACCGCCTTTCAGGAGGGTGAGACCGCGTGCGAAAAACTAGGTGCGGTACACCTGCTATTACATGGAATATGGGCGTTTAAGGCCAATTCGTCTGGACAACGAACCGATTTGATCCTCGGAAATCATCTAGCAATTGACGATGATGTGCTTGGAGCAACTCACGGTATGGTATTAACCGAATGGAAACTACTGCGTGATGGCGATAATCCAGAGAATGTGAGGAATATAGCGAAGAACCAGGCGAGTCTATATTCAGATGGTGGGCTTGCGGGCTTCCAACTCGATTCGGAACGATACCTCGTGCTTGTCGGCAAAAAGGAGTTTAAAGTGCCAAATGATGAACGAATCGAACAAGTGTCATACAAAGTAATCCCGTTGTTTTTAACAAGCAAATCTCCCTCAGTCGTTGCCAAACAAAAAAGATAAGTTCGGCGGATGCCCACATCGTGCAAGTAGAGACTACGGGCGCCCCAGGTCTGGATTTCCAGACCTGAGACAGCACACTATTGAAGGATCAAACCTCACAGCAAGTACTGCACCTTGGCCTCCCCCAGCGTATTCAGCCTGCGGTCGAAGGTGACGAGAGTCGCATTGGAGATGGCGGCAAAGGCGGCCAGATAGGCATCCGTCCAGGCATTCTTCCCTCCAGCGATTCTCTCGCCGAGTTCTCTCCAGCGCTCGCTCAAGCCGGGCGGTTCGGCAAGAAAATCGACGCGCGGATCCATGCGCCATGCATCGTAGACAAGCCATGCCTGAGGCGGCGCAAGCACATCTTCACCCATCACATGCTGGTTCGTGAGCAAGCGCAGCAAACCCAACTCGGTGATGCGGCAGAAGGCGATCCGTGTCTCTTTCACGCCATCCAGCCAAGCCTTGGCCCGCGCATGATGGGTATGCCGGTTGGAAGTAAGCCCGATCCAAAGGTTGACGTCAGGCAAGCAGATCATCGAAGTCGTAGTCCTTCAAATCCAGAACGCCAGGGTTTTTCGAGGGAACCAGAGGCAGCTTGACCGGCGTTTGACCGGAGTGGCCACCCGCAGCAGCGCGCAATTCATGCTCCAAGGCGCGAATCACGAATTCATCCATCGTAACCCCTTGCAGGCGTGCGAGTTGCTCGCCCTGACGGTATAAGGATTCTGGAAATTCGATGGCGGTGCTCATAGCAGTTCCTCTAACTCATCTTACTCTGATTTTGGAGCTTCAGCCATCTACAAACCTCAACCGCAATCCTCCCGCTGGAGCAGCCCGGCCCTCCCGGAGGGAAGGGGCGAGAATAGCCCAGGGTGGAGCGCAGCGCAACCCCGGGGAAGGCCAGCCAGCAGAGAGTCGCGCCCCGTAGGGGCGCTGCGAAACGCGCCAGTTCCGGATTCTCGGCATTGGGATACCGAGGTCAATGCCCTGTTTAGAACTCCAACTGCAATAAACCGGATGTTTCAATAAACTGCCGGACCGTAATAATGGCAATCCCTTCATAATTGCCAATCCGCAGCAGATGCTTGTCTCCGCTTACGATAAACTCGGCTTCGCCCGCGACGGCGCACTCTAGAACGCGATTGTCGTCCGGATCGTCGGGAACGGCATTCAGCTCAAAATCCGGCTCGACCACGTTCGCACTGCCTTCGAGTTTCGCGCGAATCGCCAGCGCATCGCGTTCGGAAATTGCGAATTTACCGCGCAACTTCTCATCCAGCTCATCCAGAAGCGCGCTTGAAGTCACCAAAGTGACCTTCCTGCGTAGAGCGAGATCAAGGAACTTGCCCGGCAGTCCGCCGAACATGAATGCGGAGATGAAAACATTCGTGTCTGCGACGACACGCATCAGCGGACCGCCGTTTGTAACCGCTCTTGCCGGAACTCGTCCGACATCCGCTCCACGTCCGCCTCTGTAGCGATGCCCAGCGCCTTGCCGGTAGCGTGTGTACGGCGCAGCAGCGCATCCCACTCCGGATCGGCTGTGATGTAGCGGCGTAGCGCCTCGCGGAAAAGTTCGCTGATCGTCCGATCTTCCCGCGCGGCAGTCTTCTGCGCTTTTACGAGCAGGTCCGGAGGAAGAGTAATCGAGATGGTTCTAGCGGTGCGCATACTTGTCAATATAAAACAATGACAGATATTGTCAAGAAAAAACCGGACTGTCCAGATCCCGCTTCGGAATCTGAGCAGTCCGGCCACTGACAACTGCCTACTGTCTACTGAAGATCTACCGGCTGAAGACGACGTACTTGCGTCCGGAGTAGAGGCGGAAGCCGCCGGCGGGGTCGGCAACCACTTGGAGCGGCATGGGGCGCTTGAGCGCGGCGTCGTCGGCTGAATCCACGCAGAGCACGTCGTGCCCGCCCACGTCGGTGACCACGAATTTATTGTCCGCGATGAAGCCGATGCCGTAGGCGCCGGCCGGCAGGCTCTGGCCGCCCACCTTGATGGGCACCTCGGCGATAAAGTACGCCGCATACTTGGCCTGAACGCCGGTCGAGTAGCCGCTGGTGTCCACCATGGTGGCCAGAACAAAGTAGCCGTCGGCGAACTTAACGCCGCCGGAGTTGCGGGGCTGCGTGGTGGCTGATTGGCCGCGATAAAAGACCTTCTCCGGAAGCAACTTTTCAATCTCCGCCGGCTTGAGAACCGTTGCGCCGCTTTGCGCCCTGCTGATCGCCGGCGCCGCCATCATCGCCACGGCCATCACTCCGGCCGCCGCCGCCTTGCACATTCCGCTGAACTTCATCGTAAACCTCCTTGTTTCCGCTGAAACGGAGTATAGCGCACCCCGCGCCGCGCTGGCTTGGTCCTAATTGTCGATGGCCAGCACGTCGTAGTTATTGTTGATGGAAACCTTCTTCACCGTCCCCGGCAGCTTGGAAAGCGGAAATGTCCGTTCAAAGGTCGAGGCCCCGGTGATCGGAATCGTGCCCAGCCGCGAGACCTTGCCGTCAGTGAACTCCAGGTAGATCGGCACCAGCATCTTGAAGGCCGGCGAAACATCGGATTGCGTCAGCTTGACGTGCAGGCTTGTAATATCGCCGTTCTGCGTTATCTGGCCGTCGAAGTGATAGGTCGGCAGCTCGATGCCATAGACGTACTCATTGAAGAACCAATCCATCTTCTGGTTTCCATCCAGGTCCATGGACTTGCTCATGTGCTTTTCCACCATGGCCTTGAAGTCTTCCGTGGTGGCGGCCTGCATCCGGTGGCTGTCCAGAAAGTCGTGCATGGTGGCGCGGAAGCGAGCGTCCCCGTCTTGCGGTGTCCACATCATCATGCGGATCATGTGCAGGATGTATGCGCCCTTGGGATAGACGAGATTCTGATAGACACCCCAACCCGCCTTGGGCGAACTGAGACGGGTTCCCATGGTGACCGGGCCAACGTCGATAGGCCGGAAGCCGAAGGAGTTTTTCTCGGTGAGCAGCTTGTGCTGCTGCTTCCAGAACTCCATGAAATCGGCCATCTGCCCGTTGGATTGCAGATAGATGGTGGCTGAAGTATCGGCAAATCCTTCGCTCATCCATTGGTCGCGATAGCTGCGGAAGCCCACCGTCTGGCCCCACCACTGGTGCGCCACTTCGTGCGGCGTAACCACCTTCCAGTAAATATCGGTGTTGTCGCTGCCGAGAAGAAAGTGCCGCTGCGTGTCGTCAAAAAATCCGCAGATGGGCAGATAGACCAGCATTGGCCAGCTCTGGCCCATGCCACATGCGGCCTGCTGCGTCAGGGTGACGTGCGAGAAGGGCAGTTGGCCAAAGTAATTGGTGTAAAGCTGCATTGCAGCCTGGCCCTGGGCTAGCTCGACAGCCAGCATGGGCGTGGTGTTCAGGGTTCCCATTCCGCTATTTGCGGCACGGGAGACGAAATCCGGCACCAGGGTATTGGCGTATGCGTCAATCGTCAATCCGCCGCCCTGGGGATAATTGAACTGGGTCTCCTTCTTCATGAATTCGCCGAAGCTGAAGCCCACCACGGCCAGCGGCACCTCGGTCTTCCACTCGGAAGTGGTGATTCCGCCGTCCGTGCTTTCGCTCACTTTGGTCCCCGTGGCGACGATCTGCAACCCTTTGGGCACATGAAAGAGCATCCGGTAGGTGGCGTAATCACCTAGGCTCTGGCTGGAGTTGGGATACCAGTTTTCACGGGCCGTCGGATAATAATTCCCCTGGCCCATGCTGAGGACAACTTCCTTGCCGGCGTAGGTAATCTTCACCTTCGTCGTCTCACCCTTCTTGAGCGGCGCGGCCAGCACCACGCCGAGGTCCGGGTCTTCGCTCTTGTCCTCCTGCACAAAATCCAGCGCTTCGCCTTTCTCCGTCTCCACTTTGCTGACGCGCAGAGTGGAATAAAGATCGAACGGAATCACGGCCACGCCATCCTGATTCGCGCTGACTTCGACCGTGGCAAGGCTGGAAAGTTCCCCGCTTTTTTCGATGGAGACATCGAGGTTTTCATTCACAATCTGGTAGGCTGCATTATGCTCGTTGCCGCTGGCCGTGCCGTTGGCGTACTCCGCGGTGCGATGAAAGGCCAGCGGATGCGTCATCGTCTCGTATGTGCTGCTCCAATTCTCAAGCGCCACCTCTTCCGGCGCCAAACCCACCACTCCGTTCGGATCGACGATGAAAAACAGCCGCCCGTTCTTCTTCCCGCGCAAAGCGGCATAAAAAAATCCGCCGGGTGCCGGACTCAACACATCCTGAAGCAGACGCAGGTCGAGGTTCCCTTCAATCTTCCGATAATAGCTGGTTCCCCCCGAACTATTCTGGTAATTTCCTGAAGAATGATGGCGCAGAAAGCCGCGCAGCTCATCCGCCGCCTTGACGTAATCCGACTCCGGCGAGCCTTTGCCCGTCGCTGCCTTGCGCAACTCCGCCGCGGTGTCATCGGTAAAGCGCAGCACCACCTGGTCGAAATCTTCGTCGAACTCCTCGGTATGCTGGGCAATGTTCAGATTGTGGCGCTCCTGAAGGGAGGGCGGCGTAATGTGCAGATGTCCGTCGCCTCTGAAGACCGCGCCCGTCACCTTGCCGTTCACCTCGTTATAAAACGCGAAACTCCCGCTGCTGAAGGTAAAGACGGCCGCATCCCGGCGCAGCACCAGGTTATTGACCGTGATGACCTCGCTGCCCGGCGTCAGGCTGCGCAACTGCTGGTAAGCAGCATTGCTGTTGGCGGAGTGCTGGGCTTGCGAAAATACGGAGAAATTCGTAATAACAAGAGCGGAAAGCAAAAAGGACACACGAACAGGGGTGAACAAAGCACTGGCTCCTTCCAAAAATGACCTTGCGCTCCACTATAGACGATGGGGGCGGGATGTGTCGTGTGGTTCGCGGAGGCTTGCGGCGAATATGAGCCTCGTGCAAAGACCGCCGGTTTCAAGTTCGAAGTGCAAAGAACTGAGAATAGTATGCCACGAAGTCGA
>CAYVGW010000010.1:0-51256 GCA_964450895.1 uncultured Occallatibacter sp.
GTTGATGCCGGCGTTATTGACCAGGCAATCAACTGGCCCGTATAGCTTTTCTATCTCGAAAAAAAGTGCAGCCGCGCGCGGTTGACTCGATAACTCTGCCGCCATGGCCTGCGCCTCGCCACCGGCTGCGCGAATGCTCTCGACAACCTGCTCCGCAGCAGCCTGGCCGCGATGATAGTGAACCACAACGCGAAAACCCGCATCCGCCAAGGCCAGAGCCATTGCCGCGCCCAGCGTCCCAGAGCCTCCCGTTACCAATGCCGTCTTCATTTCAGTCGTCATCACGCGCCTATTTGAATGGCTTGAAGATCATGATCATAACTCCCCAGCGGGAGTTATAGCGGGCGATGTTTCCATCCAAGGCATAAGAAACAGTGCCCTGCAACAGAGTTCCTTTGGGGCCGGCGGTGTTGAAGTTAGTCTCCACCCCGTCAAACTTGCGAAAGTGGCTGGATTCATACAAATTGCGTGCCCGCGCATAACTGTACAAGCCCTCGAATTTCATCAGGTCCATGACATTGAAGCCATAGTGAACGTTCCCCTGGGCAATGGCGTCAAAGGAATCGGTTCCGCCGGGAATGCCGTGAATACGCGGGTTAGAGAAGAAGGATGGAAAATATCGCGAGAAGCGGTCAAGCTGGTCGCCGCCATAGTAGGAGAAATCCCAGCCTCCCTTGGTGAATTTGCGAAAGTAGTAATCCTTGTTCAGGTCGGCGTCGTAGAGAGTGTAACCGCTCTCCGGTAAGGCCGATGGGGACAGAGACAATTCATTGCATTGATCCGCGGAAGCGAGACATCCGAATTGCTTCCATGCGAGACGCTGGCCCCGCGTGCCGTCAGCGGTGAAGATATATCCCTTCTCGGTCATTTTAACTTGAACACCGGGAAGCAGCGCCACGCCGTTGCGGGGTTCAAGATAGCTGCTTGAAGTATCGCTGGTGGGGCGATAGATGTCATAGGCAAGATAGGTAAATCCCGTCAGGCTGAAGTGAGTAGCCGCCTGCCATGTGGCGCGGACGCCCAGGGTTTGCTCCCACGACCACATGGCATCCCCGGTGTTTTCTGTGTCAGCCGTCTTGCTTTGGCAAAATGTATTTGCCGGCTCCGCGGCGCAGTAAACGCGATATTCTCCGGGCAGGGCGTTGAGCGCAAGATCCGCGCCGAGACGAAGTTTTGGGCTGTATTGCTTGGAAAGATTCGTAGCCAGAATCGGTCCGGCAAAAAATACGGAAAGCTGCGCACCGGTGTGGCGGAAATCAAAATCGGCAACGCTCAGGCCGGCGATGGGGATGGGGAAGTTATAAGTCCCTTGATAAAAGGCCCCGCCAACCAGAGATACAATCCGTTTGGAGCTGTTTTGCACCAAAACGCGCTCTCCGCCCTTCTTCTGCAACTCACGCAAACCCTGATCTGTGTCGCGATACATAGGATCGTCAGAGTGATACGCGGCGGCCAGATCATCCTGAAAGTGCGGAGAATTGATGGCGAAATCAGAAAATTTCAGCGTTCTTTGCAGTTGAAAATCACGGCCCGCCGCATTCAGCGTCTGCTGCGCGGAGATGGAACGGAGCAGATTGAAGGCATGCCCCTTCCCATCGTCTACCAATGTAAAGTTCTGTGTTTCCACGTTGACCACAATGCTTCCCTTGCTTCCGCGCTGACTCAGCGTCTGACGCACCTCGCGAAAGCTAGTTCCGTCGATCCATATCTTACCGCTGTAAAGAGCCTCATCTTGCTCCTTCGGTTCAACTCCCACAATAAAGCAAAGAGCGCCGTCGATCTGTTCCGTCCCAAGAAGTTTATAAGTATAGCGTTCATTGAGTGCAAGTTCGAGGGGCTGGGTCAGAACCTTTTCCGGCTCCAGTTGGGGCAAAGGAAATTCGTGCCTATTGCTGAATTTCACTCCATTGACATAAAACTCAGTCTGCTCCAGCTCCATTCTCCCGTTACGGCCGAAGAACTGACGGAGTTTCATGGAAATATCGAAGGCTTGCGCCACGGCGGTGGTTTCAAAGTGCAGAGTCATGAAACTTGAGGCCTGATAGTTATCCAGACTCCGCTTCTGCGCCTCTTTGTATTGCTGCCAGCGGGCTATAATCTCTTCGATGCTGAGATCGATTCCGCTTTTCACTTCGACTTGACTGAAAGCGGTATTGCCGGCGTCACTCTTCCTATGAAGCTTGATGAGAGCAAACTCGCTGGTCAAGGCGCAGGCCGCCGTCCATCCCGTATCACTTTTAATGGGATCGCTCAGCGTGAGCTGGCTGCCAGTTGCGGGGTCAAAGCACTGTAACTCATAGGGAGCTTTGGAGCGGCTGAGAAGGGTGACGGTACGGGGATTTCCGGCAAGGCCGTGAACCGGCGCAAGGACGGCAATCTCCGAAGTTTCACCGCTGCCGAACCAGCGCGCCTCCTCGCTCTTTGTCCCATCGACCGTGATGCTAAAAGGCAGGGCCGAGCCTTCCAAATGCAGCAGGCTTGGCGGAACGGACGCTGTCATGAATCTAGTTTCCGCACATAATTGATTGGTAGATTTCGGATCAGGCCGGTTTGACCAGAGCATTTCGACGGATATTCCCGCAGCGGAAAGTACACTATTCAAGTAAGAGTCCGTCGCCGAGTTTCCGCTGTTGATTTTCAGGATGAGAGGCCTGTTTAGCGCGTGATCGGCAATCCATTTTGCGTCGGCTCGCCAGTCCGGCGAGTAAAAAGTTCCCAGCAGGTCAGAGTAAGTGGCGAGGCGCTTGACCGCATCGGAGTTTTGGCTGATAAAGCCGGGTTGAAAGACAAAGGCCAGGCGCAACGCCGGGTTGGCTGACTTGACACTCACGGCTAGGCGAAGTAATCCAAAAAGAAATAGATCGGAGACCTTCTGCGCGGCGGCAGGCTCAACGATCACTCCCCGCACGAGCGGCGAGGCGAGCGGCGCAGAGTTTAGAAATTCGCTGACTTGCGCGGTAAATTGCTGCTCCGTACCGGGATCGGCGGATTCTGGATCGGCGACGATATGCAGCCAGACCTCAGTCTCCGGGGGCAGGTTATGAAGGGCAAGAGATTGCTCATCGAATACATTGCCAAGGCTTGAATGCGCGCCGAAACGCAAGACCACAGGCGGCAGAACTACCGGCAAGCCCGGCGCAACACAAGAATGCGATGCTTGAATGGCCGCTGATAACTCTTGTGTGCCGGGTGCTAGCGGAATCGAGACAGCATTTTTGGGCAAGCCTGCCTGCGCCGCTGCGATTCCCAGCGCCAGGGCGGCAATGGCCGCGACGGATGCAAAACGCAGCCAACGGCGCTTTGAATGATTCACGGGTAGATGTGGCAAAGTTAGCGAAGATAAGTCCAGCAAGTTAGCGCCCGCTTCGCGGTCATCGCAAGTTAGCGAGTTAGCGGCGACTCCGCCAGTCAGAGGTTGCATCCTCCATGGTTCAGCGAAGGCCGGCGGACGACTGAAAAGAAATGACAATACCGGAACAAACGATGCTTTCTTCATAACTCCGGGACCACCGGCCCTTGAATCAGTAAAAAAACTGGCTGGCCTGCATGGATTACTTGTTGCATTCCTGCTAAAACCCCATAACAGTCAGGCGCGGGATGCTTTACTAACGATTCGAGTCAATTCCTCCGCGTCGCGGAGCCGGGAGCCGGCGTTGTAACTGCAGAAAGGAATTAATTGCCCATCGGTGCCGACGTACTGGATGATGCAGCGGTGCAGCCTGCGGAGATTATAACTGTGCGCGTCCATGAAGTGCATGCCGGCGACAAAAATACCGTTGAAGCCGCGCTGCGCCCAGCCCTCGGAACGCCCTTCATGCTTGTCTTCCCATGCGTCCAGGCTGCGCAGCAGGCGCTGAAAAGTAAGTCCAGGAGGAGCTTTGCGCAGATCGAGGCACTGCGATAACTTGCCGAATTGGCGAATCTTGGAGATATTTCGCTCGATCATTCCCTGCTCCGCGTAGGGCTTCACATCCGCCATGGAGCGCAGGAAGCGGCCCAGATCGAAGAAACTGCTCAAGCAGAAAGGCTTGCCATCGTCATCCACATAAAAGAAGGTGCCGATGGAGCAGTGCGCGTCGCTGAGCGGAGGATGCGTTTTCTCATCGCGGACGCGCTCGATGGCGCGGCTGAGCAGGGCAATGGAATTGAGCGGGAACCAGTCGTCGGGGAAGCGCGTGAGGCCGGTTTGTTCGCTGAACTCGCGCGCCATGGCGGCCAGGTTGAAGGGTTCAAGCTGGCGGTCGCCGGCTTCGATCCGGCCCACATCCGCGGCGGGCTGGATGCTGATACCGGTAATAATCTTGTTATGCTCCAGGGCGAATTGAAAGATGGGGCCGAGTTGGTCGACATTCACCGAGCTCATGATCGTCGGCACCAGCACGATGCGCATATTGGTTTGCTCAATGCTGCGCACGGCGGCAATCTTCTTATCCAGGAGCCGCTGGCCGCGCATCTTGAGGTAGACTTCATCGCTCATGCCGTCAAATTGCAGATAGATCGTATGCAGTCCCGACTCTTCGCAGAGCTTGGCATAGGCCGGGTCAACGAACTTGCTGCCGTTGGTGGCCACTTGAATATGGGTAAAGCCGAGGTCGCGGGCGGTGCTGAGAATTTTGGGGAAATCTGGATGCAGAGTCGGCTCGCCACCAGAGAACTGGACGCTGCGGCAGGGCACGAGGCGATTGAGCAGCGCCTTGAGCATTTTGGTCACCACTTCCATCTCCAGAAAGTAGTGGCTACCCTCGCCCTTGGCCTCGGCAAAACAAACCGGGCACTTGAAGTTGCAGCGGTTGGTGATGTCGATGACCGCGAGGCAAGGTTCGTTTTCACTACCCATGCCGGCATCGCAGCAACTGGGCGGCGCTGACGGGGCCATCGGTTGCGCATCCGGAAAGACCAGCTTGTTCCACTCATCCAGCTTGCGGTAGAGAGCCGAGTCGGAGAAGATCAGATCCTCGCTGGCCGGGTGGCAGGTACATTCGGAGCGCTGATAAACCTTGCCGCCGCGCTCAAAAATCGTGGCGAGAGCTGGCTGGCCGCATTTCGGGCAGAGAGAGGAGACCGTGTCTATCTTGACATCGCTGACGAGTGTTTTCAACATGGACCTGCCTGAAGGAAACCTCAGATATGGTACTAGTGTACATGAACGCAGGGCCGGTTCCAGAGAATATACATCGTATTCACATGCAAAGACTTGCCGGATGCGCCTCTGCTGCTTTTTGCCTCGTCCCGGCGATTCATCACGAAATTCTTACGAGATGCAAGCTCAGTTCAGTCATCTTCTTTTCTGACAGAAGAAGGCACGGATGCTCCTTAATGCAACTGCACGCCGTGCCTTCGCTTTTCAGTCTATCGATGATCCACTGTTTGAATCGGGAATGCTTACTCTGAGGTGCGACGGGTCAGACCGATTCCTGCAAGGATCGCGCCTGTTCCGGCCAATCCTGCGCCGTAATACTTGTAGACTTGAGCGTCGGTGACGGAGCAGGACCCATCACTATTGAGTGCCGCGCACGAATTCTGGTTCACAGCAAAACCGGCGGCCAGATACGTCGCTCCGACAGCAAATGTTCCTGCTCCGACCCAAAGAAGCACCTTTCCAGCGGTTGTAAGATGGCGTTTGGCTGAATGCGCAGGCGCCGCAGCCTGACCGTCCGCTGATGCTCGTACCTCCGCCAGACTCGGCAGCGCCGACGAGGACTCGGAAAGGGCTTTGAATGGAATGGGCTCGGCGGCAACACAGGGTAGTGAGGACGCCAGAAAGACCACGGCAACAAAAATGGCTACAAAACGCTTCATGAGTGTATCCTTTCGCGGTTGAGGGTTGAAGGACGCGGGGCATGCGCGCGCAAGTGCGCGAAGCAAGCTCCAAAAGAGCAACAATGACCTTGCACTTCACACGGCGGGTTGCGATGCGCCGCTGCCCGTCAGGGAGAAATCCCACCAGGCAAGGCGATATTTTCAGAGAAGTGCGATGGGGCCATTCTCAAGAAACAGCGACTGGAAGTCAATACGTCTTTCGACGTATATTTTGAGTATTTCTCCTGTCCATGTAGAGGGGTTTGTATCGCACCCCGGCGCAAAAGCAAGAACGCGCCAAGAATGGGGAACGGTGTTGTATAGATTATGGGCCGGATCAATAACTCGCCGGATCAGCCTCAGGCATGTTGCGGGCACAGACAGAAGGCGGCGCTCAAATTCGATGAATGGCGGTTTATGGTTTGCGGAAAAATTGCATTGCGGCGGCGGTGCGAGTCTGTACTCCCAGCTTTTGCAAAACATGCTCCATGTGCTTTTTCACGGTGGGCAGGCTGATGCACAAGATCGCGGCAATTTCGCAGTTTGTTTTGCCTTGCGCGGCCCAGGCAAGTACATCGGATTCACGCCGCGAGAGGCAGGCCCCTTCCATCGTGCCTCCGAATCTTGCCGAGGGCTTTTCTTCCAGAAGAAGCAGAATGGCTCCGGCGCTGGAGAGTAGCCGCACCGCCAATTGGCTTCCCAATCTCTGCACGACAAGCGGTAACTGCGCCGGCGGCAACTGGTTTTGGTTGAGCAGTTCGTACTGGCAGCGCGCCCAACTCAGCAGCGGCTCAGGGATATGGCTTGCCCGCTTCTTCGCGGCCTCGAAGTATTCAGAGAGATACTCCCGCGCCAAAGCGGTGATGCACCGCACGCGTCCTTCTGAGTCGCAGGCGATCATGCCCAGGGAGGCGCTCTCCAGTTCGCATTCGAGAAGTAGCTGTTGATTCTTCATTTCTGTGAAAAGACGCGCATTCTTCCAGGCTTGAACAATGTGGGGACGAGCCAGGTTGGCCAGGCAGCGTTCGCGGTCCGTGAAGAGGCGGTCGCTGTGCCATGCGATTCCAATGGACCGGTTCGGCTCGGTGAGGATGCCGAAGCATAAATCGTCTTGAATATCAAAATGGCGATAAAAATCGCAATAGAGACCAGTATCATGATATTGACGTTGACTTAGAAAATCAGAGATTCGCACGGCGCGTCCGTCGCCCGTCTGCAAATAGTAAACCAGCGGGGAATGCTCGCTCATGTGCTGTTCCAGGAGCCTGCCCACTTCAGGGGTAGCAATCTCCGGGGTGCTCCCCGCATTGTAGAATTCCGATAAGTCCGGACAGGTCTCAGCATAACTTACATGAAGGGAGGGGATGAGGCTGGACAGCAGGCCAACCAATCTTTCGGAAAAGTTCTCAGACGGATCATAGTCACGGATCGCGTAGCAATCCCGAATAAAGTCGAGAAGGCGCAGAGAATCGGAATGACTGAGAGAATCGATCTTCATGTGCGAAGACTCGTTTCAAAAATCCATATGACAGGAAAGAGTGATCCTTGTCACAATAGGCGCACGAAAACACGAGCGGACTGAGGGGATAGCCCGTTAGTTGAGGATTCTACGGGAAGTAAAACGTTTGTGTCCAGCCTATTCTGCAAAAAAAGAGAAAAATTTATGGAGCAATCAGGCAGCGGAAGTTTCCTTGCACTCGTGCTGACTCTCCGAAATCACTAGAATGGCGGGGATAATCCACAGGCCACCAGCGAGAGTGAGCGCAACGCCCAGGGAGGTGACCAGCCCCATCTCGGCCAGCGGCGTGAAGGTGGAGGCCAGCAGTGCTCCAAAGCCGATGATGGTGGTCAAATTGGACTGAATCAGCGCCGCGCCGGAGGCTTTGGCTACGTCAAGAATGCGATTGGGCGTCTTCTCCTGATAGCGGCGCACCAAGTGAATGCCGTTATCGATTCCTATGCCGATGATGAGCGGAATCGCGGTGACGGACATGAAGCTGAAGGGATGGCCGATGATGCGCAGCAGTCCGAAGGTTACGACAATCGCGAAGAGAATCGGCATCAAAACGAGCAGAGTAATCTTCAGGTCGCGGAAGGTCAGATAGACGATCAGAAAGATGGCGGCGGCGGTCCAGAGGAGCGCACGGCGGCTATCCCGCAGGACTTGAGTTTGTAGATCGCGGTTGATTTTTTCGAAGGAAAACTCGACAAATGGGCCGTACTGCGCGCGCCAGGAATTCATCACGGAATCAGGAATCGCCGGTCCGGCATCGGAGTTTGTCTGATAGAAAGCTATCGCCGCGACATAACTTCCACCTTTGGTTCTGCGCAGGCTGTTATCGAGCAATCCGGGCGGAAGATACTGCGCGGCGGTCTCCAGAGTTACCGGCTGCGCGCCGCGGCCTAGATTCCGCAACTGCGCGAGATAGGGCTGGACTGGCTCGGTGCGGAAGCCGTTCTCACGCAGTGCATCTTCGAGCGCCGTGGCGGCGGCATTCAGATCGATATGCGCGAGTGCGTTGGCCCGGATCTGCTGCGTTTGCGGCGAGGGAAGCAGGTCCGTAGGCGAGAAAACTGACTTAAGCGCGCCGCTTTTGCGATAGTTTTCCAATCCGGCGGTCAACGCTTCGGCGCGGCGCAGAACCTCCTCCTGGCTGCCGGCGATGAGCAGGACGCTGGGCGAGCCTTCGATGCCGAATTTGGCGCTGAGCAGATTCTGCGCGGCGACGGCGGGGCTGTCTGGTCCTCCGGCAATCTCGAAGCGTCCGCCCATGCGGATGGTGGGCAGCAGAATGAGCGAGAGCAGGAAGAGGGCCGAGGAAGCCGCGACCACCAGGCGCGCGCGGCGTCCGACAAAGTCAACGGTTTTACGGGCGATGGCGGGCAGCACGCGAAAGGTGATGGCGCGCGGCTGGAAGGGCCGGACGTGGCGGTTCCAGAGCTGCATCAGCGCGGGCACGGTGAGCAGCGTGTGGACCATCATCATGAACATGCCCACGGTGAGGATGAAGCCGAACTCGGCCAGCGCCTTGAAGCTGGCGGTGGTTAGCGCGGCGGTGGCCGTGGCGGCGGTGAGGATGCAGAGGACGATGCTGACGCCGGTGGTCTCGAAGGTGCGCAGCATGGCCGCATCGAAGCTGCCGCCTTCGCTCCACTCCTGCGGTGAGCGATTGAAGAAGTGAACCACCTGGTCGTCGCCCAGCCCGGCCAGAATGGCGATGAAGGAGAGGCTGATCAGATTGACTTCGCCGGGGTAGTAGCTGGCGATGCCTGTGGTCCAGAGAATGCCCAGGCTGGTGGGCAGCAGGGAGAGCAGCAGCAGCGGAATGCTGGGATAGACGAGCAGGCAAAGAGCCAGGCTGCCGATGATGGAGACCAGCGAGACGCGGCGGATATTGGCTTCGATGAACTTGTGGTCTTGCTCGGCGTAAACGTAGGCTCCGGCGGGGATGACGCGCAGGCCGGAGTCGCGCAGTTCGGGGTCGGCGCTGATGGCCTGCATCTGCGCGCGGGTCCAATCCATGATCTGGCCGGCGAAGTTATAGTCCACGGCGGACTCGCGCGGCTCGGCGATGATCAGCAGGGCCTTGTGGTCGCGGCTGAAGAAGCGGTTGCCGGAGCCCCAGGCGAGGTCGAAGCTAGCGAACTGCGAGAAGCCCTGGCCGCTGCTCGCCGTGATCGGCATCAGTCCCAGCGGATCGGCGGCAAAGTAATCGGCGCCCATGGTGGAAAAGGGCGTGACCAGCTCGGTGGCGGCGCGGCGGACGTTCTGATGAATCTCGCGCGGATCGAGGCGCTGGCGCAGAGCCGCCTGCGCGTCAGGCGTCGCGTAAGAAGGGAAGTTCCAGGAGAAGAGGCGGACAAAGTTGAGCAGCTCATCCTGGCTCAGGCCGCTGCGCTGCTGCTTGAAGAGGCCGCTCGTGGCCATCGCTGCGGTGAGGCGGTCGGCGGTCTCTTCCATCGCGGCGGTCGTGTCCGCGTCGCCTTCGGGAGCCTGGACCATGACGAAAAGCTGATTGCCGTAGCCCAGTTCCTTGCCGATCTGGCTGGCCGCCTGCCATTGCGGATCGTGGCTGCCGAAGAGGTCGGTGAGGTCGGTGCCGGTGCGCAGGTTGTGGATGTTGGCGTAGAGAAAGACGGTGAGCAGCAGGCTAAGAGCGGCCAGCAGCCCCGGATGGCCGATGACCAAGCGCCCCCAGCCGCGCATCAGGCGGGCCATCATGCGGCGCTCTCCATGGCGCGGCGGGCCAGGAAGAGGATGTGGGCAAAGGGCAGAAGGTTGCGGAAGCGGCGCATCTCCACCTGCATTCCGGCCTCGACGAGGGCGGCGCGGTACTGCTCGGCGGAGAGCATCAGCGGCCGCCGGCCCACGTGCTCGGCGGAGAAGAGCAGGCGGTCAAAGGCCAGCACGAAGAAGCTCCACAGGCCGCGCTCGCGGTCGTGTACCCGGAAGATCAGCCGCCCGCCGGGTTCGAGAGCGGCGCAACAGCGCTTGAGCAGCGCCAACTGCTCCTCGGCGGAGAGGTATTGCAGCACATCGAGGATCAGAATCAGCCCAGCCGGCGGAAGCGGGTATTCGCGCGCGTCGCAGACCACCGGCTCGGCGTTCATCGCGCTCAGAGCCTGCTGGGCGACGCCGATGCGATGCGCATTCAGATCGCAGCCCGCCAAGCGCCGCTGGGGCTGGTTGAAGGCCGAAAAACAGAGTGCCATGCCGTAGCCGCAGCCCAGATCGACCACTGTTCCCGTTCCCAGATCCTCGGCGGCGAGGATGGAAAAGATGCGGTCCAGACGCATCTTCCAGCGTACAAAGCCGCGATCAAAGCTGGCGCAAGGGGCAAAGGTTCGATTGACAAAGCGAATCCGCGCGCGCAGACGGCGCTCGGAGGGGGCGGTCCAGTAGACGACGGCCGCGGTGAGGGCCGCGCAAAACGCTCCGGCCACCGCTCCGACCACCACGCTGCCCAGAACCCAGGAGAGAACTTCGCCCTTCAACTGCGCGCTGGTAAAGGCGGGCCACGCCTGCCATTTGCCGGTGCGCAGAAAGCTGCCGATCTCCAGCGAGCCGCCGATGAGAAACGGCAGAAAAAAGGGATTATTGATAAAAGTTGCGGCCAAAATCAGCGGTTTGTTCAGCCGGAAGAGAATCGCGATCCCTAGTGCGGCCAGCGTTTGAAAGCCCCAGATCGGCACAACTCCGATGAGAACGCCCCAGAAGACAGCCGCTGCCGCCGGCCCGGGAGCCAGTTGCTCGGTCAGCAGGGTCGTCGCGAACTTCCGTAGGAATGCCTTTGTTGCTTGAATCAATCTTTTGTCCTTCTTCAGTTTGTGTACAAAATATACTGTCATCCTGAGCGGAGTTGGGCGCGTTTTTTGCGCCCAACGCAGTCGAAGGCCTGCGGTTGCTCTCTTTCAAACAGCCAAGAATGATGGGTGCCCCAGGTCCGGATTTTCGGACCTGGGAAACCACGAACCTCAACCGCCGGCCACCATCAACTCCCCGCTCGCCACCTTTGCGCCCTCCACGCTTACCGTGCCTTCAATGCAGGCCATTCTTCCGGCCCGGGTCAGTACGCGCGTTTCAATGCGTAACTGCATCCCCGGCGTCACCGGCCTGAAAAACTTGAAGCGGTTCACCGCGGCCAGCAACGCGCTACCCGCCGTTTCCTCCGCCGCATCCGACCCTAGCATCACGGCTGCGGTTTGAGCGACTGCTTCGATAATCAGCACCCCCGGCAGAATCGGCCGCGCGGGAAAATGGCCGGCAAAGAGCGGGTTCGCTCCATCGACGAGCAGCCCCGCCACGCAGCGAACTCCCGGCTCCAACTCCTCCACGCGGTCGATCCACAGGAAGGGCGGGCGATGCGGAATCCGCTTTTCGATCTCCTCGCGCTCCATCATTTCGGTTTGGTCACCTCGAAGCTCCCGGCGGGCAGCTTGGCGTTCAAGGAGGTCATTTCAATCGCAAAGACGCTGTTTACCCCGCTCTTGCCGTCCACCTCCAGCGAACGGGGCAGAAAGTCGCGCTTGTTCAGCTTCACAATCAGATAATTCATCCGGCGGCGAAAGGCCACCGAGTTCGGCACAAACTTCAGTTCGTACTCCCGCGCGGTCTCCGTTGCGGTGATGATGAAGTTCTTCTTGAGGCCGGCAATCGAGCTTTCGCGGCTGAAGGTGGACTGTGCGCGGCGCACGCCGCTGCCGATCTCCAGCGCCTCTGTCTTGCCGTCGCCTGCGGTCACATTGAGGTAGTCGCCGTTGAAGCGAATGCGCAACTCGTTGGGCGCGGCGTACTCCAGCGAAAAGCGAGTCATGCCGTCGGCGCAGAACTTGCCGCGCAGCACCATCGGCTTGAGCATCAGCTTGGAGGTGCGGGTCTCGACGACGTTGCCGCAGGCGGTGGTGAATTTGGCCTGCGCCTGCTGCACGCCGCTCCAGACGCGCATCAGCAGATCGTCTGGCGGCGCTGGAGCCTGAGCCGTCAGCAGCGCCGGAAAAATGATCAGCGCCATCCATAAATACGCACTGCGCCGCAGATTCATCTCAAGCTCCCAGAAACCGATAGGCCATCGACCACAGGCAAATGTGGATGGTGTCGCGGATGGGCTTCATCTTGGAGCGCGACTGGCCGTTCTCGTAGACCATGTGAATGGGCGCGTGCTCGATGGTGCAGCCCATGCGGCCCATCTTGATGAGCGCCTCCATCTCGAATTCATAGCGGCGGCTGCACAGCTTGGCGCGGCAGAGGCTCTCCAGGCGGAAAAGGCGGAAGCCGCTCTGGCTGTCCTTGATCGGGCGGCCTACCAGCGCCGAGGCCCAGCGGCTGCCGATGGTGTTCGAGTAAAAGCGTGCGCGCGGCATCAGGGCGCGATCAAAGGGACGGGCGCCGATCACCAGATCCGCGCCTGTTTCGCGGGCCACGCGCACCAGCGAGGGAATATCCTCCGCCAGATGCTGCCCGTCGCCGTCCATGGTGAGGATGTGGGTGAAATTGTGGGCGCGGGCATGAGCGATGCCCAGATGCAAGGCCGCTGCTTTGCCGCGGTTGCCGGGAGACTCCAGGCAGAGCGCGCCCGCCGCGCGCGCCAGCGCCGCCGTTCCGTCGCTTGAGCCGTCATCGATCACCACCACTGTATCCAGATGCTCGCGCGCGCCCTTTACCACACCCGCGATGTGGGGAGCTTCATTGAAGGCTGGGATGAGCGCGCAAATCTTCATGGGTTGGTGAGGCCGCCCTCGGCTTCGCGGGAGCCGGCAAGAACAAAGCTGAATCCGCGCTCCCTCAGTTTATCAATCAGCCCCGGCAGCATCTTCAGCAGAGGCTCGGCGCCGTGCGGCAGCCGGTCATGCAGCAGAATAATCTCGCTGCCATGGACCCGGCTCAGAATGCGCCGGGAGAGTTCTTGCGGATCGCGGATCACCGTGTCCCAACTGCGAATCCGCCAGGAGACATACTCCAGGCCGGCTCGCCGCAGAGCCGGGCGCAGCAGCAGATGACGCAATCCCACTGGCGAACGAAAATAGCGCGGACGGAAACCGCAGCACTGCCGAACGGCATCCGAGCCAAGTTCAATCTCCGCGCGCAGACACTCCGGCGTTAGAAAGCAGAAGAGATTCCGATGCGACCAAGTGTGGTTGGCAATCAAATGACCCTCATCCCAGGCGCGGCGCACAATCTCCGGATGCTGCAAGGCCCTCTGGCCAACAACAAAAAAGGTGGCCTTCACCTGCTTTTCGCGCAGCAAATCGAGCAGGCGCGGCGTAAATACCGGATCAGGACCGTCATCGAAGGTAAGCGCGACAGAACGCGGATCATTCACCATCGAACGGTTCACGATCAGCCATTGATTGCGCGGATGAAAGAGCAGAAAGAGCATGATTCCGGTGCCCAGCGCATAAAGAACAGCAACTAGCGCGAGACGCGCAAGCGAAAAAGGATAGAGCAGCGCCAGCGTGGCGTTGGTGGCAATAAACAATAGAATGAAGAGCGCTGGCCGCACAGTTTCGATCCTTTTCGAGTGCAAAAAACACAGAAGCGAATCGTCCCTATCCTACCACCTGACGTTAAAACGGTTGATTGTGGTCAAGCAGGGTTTCAGGGCAATCGAATTCGAAACTTGAGTGCGGAACGAAGTCTATCGTCAGCCCACGGCAGCGGAGCAGAACTATGAATAGCAGAAGTGAATGTGCAGGGGCTAAACAGGCTGCGGAAAAAGCCCGGAATTTGCGTGAAATCCTCGAAGAACATCCCGCAGGTTCTGAAGCCAATTCTTTTATTATCATCGTCTTGCGGCCAGGCTAAAGCCGTGCCCTTGTTACAAAGCGTCGATAGCCGCGTCGGATTACGCGTGGACCGGGAGGTCCACGCCACAGCCGGCCGGGAGGCCGGCGCTCCTCACTGTGCCGGCGCTCCTCACTGTGTCGAGGCGACTTCCTGCGCCGTCGTCCGGGTGATCGAAATCACGCTGATGTCGTCCTGCTGGCCGAAGCGCTGCGCGGCGTCCGCCAACTCGGCGGCGGAGGGGTGGGCTTGCAGCATTTGCTCCACGCGCTCGAAGCCGAAGAGATGCCCTTCTGCGTCAGTGGCTTCGACGATTCCGTCGGAGGCAAGCAGCAGCCGGTCGCCATCCGCCAGCTTGAAATTCATTGACGAACAAAGCGCCCCCGGCAGCATTCCCAGCGGCAGCGCGCCCTCCATCGCCAGCGGCGCGCCGTTCAGGTAAGGCGGCAAATGGCCGGCATTGGCCAGTATAACCGTGCCTTCAGCGTCGATGCGCAGTGCAAGGCAGGTGGCCTGCGCATCGCCCCGGCCCAGCAAGCGGTGGTTCAACTGTTCCAGCATGGCCTTTGGGTCGAAGCTGGTCCACACCACGGTGCGGATCGCCCCGACCAGCAGCGCCACCAGCATTCCGGCCTTCAGGCCTTTGCCGGCCACGTCCCCGGCGACAATCAGCAGGCTGCCGTCGGCCGGGTGAGGAATGATCTGGAAGAAGTCGCCGCCGACTTCCAGCGCGGGCCGGTATTCGCTCTCGATTTCCAGTCCGGGCAGCGTCATGCGCGCTGGAGGCAGCATCACCTGCTGCACCTCCTGCGCTTGCTTCACGTCCAGCGCCAGCCGCCGCTGATTGCGGAGCGAGAGGACCAGCCTGCGCAAGAGCAGCAGCACCAGGGCCGCGACCAGGAGCAGTTCGGCAAAATTCCCGATGCTGACTTGAATTCCAAAGGGAAACCAGTACATCTGGATGTGCAGCACGGCCAGTTCGTAGGTGAAGCGCGCGACGCCGGAGAGCACCACGGCGGGCAGCACGAGCCAGCCCTCGGCGCCGTGCTGCCGGATTCCCTGATAGACGATCCACAACTGAATGGCCAGGAATGTGAGTCGCACCACCAGGGAGACGATATGAAAAACCGCGCTGACCGGATGCGGAACGGCGGAGTAGAAGAAATCTTCGCCCACCGCATTGGAGACCGCCAGCAACACCGTCAGCGCGGCTATGGCGCGCGGCAGCCAGGCCGGACGGCGCAGTCCAAACCAGTTCCACCAGATCATTACCCAGCCCACGCGAATGAGGGGACTGAGGAGGGCGTCGGTGATTGCGTTGCCCGCTTCGCCGCCGATGAGCCGAGTCCAGACGACGACGATTGTCATGCCGGCTTCGGTGGCTGCCGCCAGGTAGACCGCGCCCATCCACAGATAGACACGGTCCGCGCGGTCCAGGAAGGTCAGGCTGAAGGCAACCAGGGAAAGCAGCAGAAAGACCGCCAGTTGGAAGGGACTGATGGCGTAGGCGCGGATCGTCTCCAGCCATTGGGATTGATAGCCGGCGGTTACGGTTTCCCTGTCGCCCATCAACGGCGCCGTGTGGATGCCGCCGACATCCGCTGCTTGCTGTAGGGTGTTCGGTTCCATCCAGAAGCGGAAGGCCAGCACGACGGAGAGCGTCTCTTGCGCCGCCGGCCGCTCTTTGGAATCATGGGCGCCGCCGGCGGTCTCCGGCGGCAGCGGGAAGATCATCGGCTGGCTATCATAGATGACCGGATGCTTATGCGAGAAATCGCCGAAGCTGCCCAGGAGTGAGCCGTTGGCGAAGAGCTGGTAGCCGTCGTCCACGTCGGCGGGGCCGGCCAGGGCCAGCTCCTGACCCGGCTGCGCGTGCAGCCGCAGGCGGATGCGATACCAGGCATAGCCCCAGGCCCTGGGATGGCCCTTGGCCGTCCAGCCCGGCACATAGCCGGCGACTCCGGAGGTCGGGTCGGACGCGCCCTTCTGGGGCTTCAGGTCGACTGTCTCCCACTTGGAGTCGTCGAAGTCCGGCTCGGCCCAGAGCGGCTGATGGGTAACGGGATCGAGAGGCGAGTCGCCAAGCGTAAACTTCCAAGGCCCGTAGAGGCGCGCGGCGGACTGGCCGAGGGTGATCTCGGCATTCTGGCTGGGGGCTGAGGACTCCGGCGGAGCGGGGGCGGCGGGCGGCTGTGCCCAGGCAAAACCGGCAAGAGTAGCCAGAATCAGAGAAAGAAAGCGAATCTGTCGATACACGGCAAGACCCTCAACTTTCGAGAAAGCCGCATGAAGCACTATAACTCTTCATCGTACACGGTGAACAGACAGTTTTTTACACTTCTGCCCGTTCTTCTCCGCGCTTTACGCCGCCGCGCCGCGCCATCTAAGATGGCAGCAAGCGCAGAGCGCTTAAACTAGCAAAGACCACGTCAATCCATTGAGAATCCTCCTCGTCAAGCCGCGCAACACGACTGTCCATTTCGGGCTGGCGCCGTTCTTTCGCACCGAACCGCTAGGGCTGGAGTATATCTCCTCCGCTTTGAAGGCGCGCGGTCACCAGACGCACATCGTCGATATGTGCTTTGAGCGGGCGAGCATGGCGCGGATTCTGCGGAGTTTTCGCCCGGATTTGGTGGCCATCTCCTGCCTGCACATCCTGGACGCCGCCGGGACGATGGAGCACGCCCGCGAGATCAAGCAGTTCGATGCGAAGATCTTTGTTGCAGCCGGCGGCCATTCGCTGGCCTCCTTTCCGGAGGCGTTGCAGGGCTGCCGCGAGGTGGACGCCATCTGTGCCGGCGAAGGCGAAAGCAATCTGCCCGCGCTCTGCGATGCGCTGCAAAATCAGCGCCCGCTGGAGCAGGTTCCCTCGCTGCTGCTGCCCACCGGCGCCGGCGGTTTCGCGCCCACTGGCGAAAAGCTGGAGCTTTTGCAGATGGACGAGATCCTGCCGCCGGATCGCGCCGCCGTCGAGCGCTATCGCAAGCACTACGTCTGCCTGAATTACATGCCGGTGTGGACGCTGGAGACGACGCGCGGCTGCCGCCATCGCTGCAAGTTCTGTTCCGTCTGGCAGTTTTACAACAGCAAGTGCCGCT
Source organism: uncultured Occallatibacter sp. (assembly GCA_964450895.1). Lineage (GTDB taxonomy): Bacteria > Acidobacteriota > Terriglobia > Terriglobales > Acidobacteriaceae > Telmatobacter. The sequence continues at coordinate 17,179 of CAYVGW010000010.1, forward strand.
ACCACTCCGCGCCGCACGTGCGCGCCGACTTTGAGCGCGTCGGCAAGAACGTCTTTATCATCGACGATCTTTTTTGGGCGGACCCCAAGCGCAGCGAGGAGCTGGCGCGTGAGTTGCTGGCCAGCGGCGAGCGCAAGAACTGGATTCTGGTGCAGTCCCGCGCGGACCTGGTCAGCCGCAGCGCCGATCTGCTGCGCCTCTGGCGGCCGGTGGCCAAGAACTTCGACATTTTCTTCGGCTTTGAATCGCCCACCCGCGAGGGACTGAATTCGCTGCACAAGGGAAGCGACGTGGCGAAGACCCTGGAGGCGGTGCGCGTGGCGCGGGAGGCCGGCTTCGGCGTCACCGGGAATTTCATCATTGATCCCGGCTTTACCGAGGAGAATTTCCACGAATTGTGGGAGTTTATCGAGGCCCATCAGCTCTTTCGCGTGGGTTTTACCATCCTGACGCCGCTGCCCGGAACGCAATACTTCACGGAGGCGCGGGAGCAGCTCAAAGTTCTCGACTGGAATCAGTACGACCTGCATCATCTGCTGTGGAAGCCGAGGCTGCCGGTGGAGCGCTTCTTTGAGCTGTACTGCGAGACATGGCGGCGGACCGTGCTGAACGCGGCGGGGCGGAAGAAGTGGTGGCAGTGGATTCGGCAGGTGGATTTTCGGCACCTGGGCCACATGGCTCGCATCCTCTCGCGCTCGCAGCAGTTGATGGACCCGCGCGCCTATCTGGCGGAGTACCGCGTTCCGGCGGAGTAGGATCGAACGATGCTTGCATCCTGGTGGGACGATCTGCACGGCGGGCTGTGGCGGACGGCGGAGCGCGCTGATCTGCTGGCCGTTCAGCGCACGGCGCGGCAAGTTGCGCGGGAGGTTGCCGCGCCGCTGCGGGAGTCGCGCGCAGGCTGCGGATGGAGCGCCGATCAGGCTCGCCTGCTGGCCGCGCTGGACGCGAACGGCTTGACCGGGATTCTCTCCGCCGCGCCCAACGACCCGGCGATGCACCTGGCGCTGGCGCTCTGGGAGCTGGCCTCGGTCGATGGCGGAGCGGCGACGCTGAATATGTCCGGCTTTCTGGCGCAGATGCCTATCCGGGACTTTGGAACCGCCGAGCAGAAGGACCGTTATCTCGGCCAGGATGGCCTCCGCCACGGCGCGCTGTGCCTGACCGAGCCGATTCCCGGAGCGGGCGCGGAGGCGGTCTTCCTCGGCGGCAGCGTGCGCGTGGCTGACCAAGGCGCGAACGGCGAGCCGCTGCTTGAAGTTCGCAAGCGTGGGCGCTTCACCAGCCACATGGAGTTTGCGGAGTTCGTCGCGGTTGCCGTCTCCGGCGATGGAGCGAGTCTGCGCGGAAGCTGCCTGGTGATTCTGGAACCGGGCGACGAAGGACTCTTTGAGCGCGGCTTGCCGGTCCGTAAGCTGGGCCACCGATTGGCCTCGACGACCAACCCTGTTTTCGACTTGAGAGTGCCTGCCAGCCGGGTGATCGGCGGCTACACGATCCAGGATGGAGCGCTGCTTCCGCGCTTCGATCATCGCCAACTGCTCGACCCCGTCCTGCGCCGCACACGCGCGCTGCTGAGCCTGATGACCGCCTCGAAGGCGCTCTCCACCGTAGAGGCTTTTCTCACCGAGCCAACACATTCGGGTGAGGATTTTCTCAATTTACTGGCAAATTTGGGTGAGGATTTTCTCAATTTACCGACAAATTTGGGTGAGGATTTTCTCAATTTACTGATAAATTTGGGTGCCCCAGGTCCGGATTTTCGGACCTGGGAGTTCATGAACTCAAACCACCCTGGCCCCAAGAACGACAATAGCTCCGATCTTCAGCTTTGGCTGCGCCTCGCCGAGTTATGGGCAGCGGGCGAAGCGGCAAGCTCGCTAGGCTTTTCCGCCGTGCGCGGCTGCGATGAGTTTGACCGCTCTGGAGAGCAAAGCAGATCAGCCCCCAACCAGCGTTGGCGACCCACAGGAGATGAAACATGTGTGGGCGAGGACGCCCACACGACAGCCGGTCTGGAGACCGGCGCTACAGGTTGTGTCTTTGTCGCGGCTCTGCTGCCTGCCGCGGCCAAGCTCTTCAGCTCCAGCCGCTTGCCCACTCTGTTGCGGCAGGTGGCCGCCTGTGCGCAGCCTGGATCGCCGGCCGTCTTCGCTCTGCGGGGAAAGGTTGTCGATGCGCAGATCGAGTCGATGTACATAGGCCCGGAGGCCTTGCAGCGCAGGCAGATTTCCGCCGCGATGCTGCATCCCGGTTTTCTGGGCGAACTGCGCGCCGGAGCTGCGGAGCTGGAGGCGCAGGCGGCGAACGTGCCGAGCATTGGCAGCCTTTCGGCCGGAACGCGGCTCTGGCTTTGGACTCTCGAACAGCTTCAGCAGCAACGCGACGCACGCGGCGCAAGGCTCTACTCCGATGCTCGCCAGGGCGTGAGCTTTGCGATGGCCGATGCTCTTTGCGACTTGCTGGCGGCGCGGGCGCTGATTGTTGACGTTCTGGCGCGAAAGGAAGCTGGCTCTGCCGCCGATGCGCGCATTCTTGGTGATCTCTGCACGCTTGCCGCCGGACGAGCCGCTGCCCGCGTGGCGCAGAGTTGCGCCGGCGTTCTCTTCGGGTACGCAGGACGATTTCCCATCTCTACGGAAGCCAGTTGCGCTTTTGACGAGATGCAGGCCAAGCTCTTCCGCAGTTTGCGCGGAACCGAAGATGCGCGGCTTCGGCTGGCGCTCTTTCTGCGCGCCGCGCATCAATTCAAAGCCGCTTGATACTGCTCAAAGACTGGAAAGGCATGGATAATACGGAGACTACAGGGTTTGTGTGCGCTGCACGGCGCGGACGCCGTGGACGCGGCGGAGGTTGAGCACCATGCGGTTGAGGTGGCGCAGGTCTTCGGCCTCGGAGACCAGCTCAACGACCGCTTCGCCGTTGTCGTCCTTGCGGATGTCAATGTTGCTGATGTTGGCGTTTTCGTCGGAGATGACGGCGATCAGCTCCTTGAGCATGCCGGGGCGGTCGTCGCAGGAGATGGTGAACTTGACCGGGTAACGTTGCGGCTTGCCGGCTTGGTCAGACTGTCCGGAGCGGGACCACTCGACATTGATGCGGCGGTCGCTCTCATAGAGAAGATTCTGCACATTGGGACAGCCGCGGGCATGGACGGCGACGCCTTTGCCGCGGGTGACGTAGCCGACAATCTCCTCGCCGCGGATAGGATTGCAACAGCGGGCGCGATAGACGAGCAGATCGTTCTGGCCTTCGACCTGGAGGGAGTCGGAGCCGGTCAGGTGCAGCTTGCGCACGGCGTCGGACATGGCGGCTTCGCCGGGTCCGCCCTGCTTGATCTCGGGTGTGGATTCGGGTTCGGGGAGGTTGGTACTGCCGGGGACGAGGCGGTTGAGGATCTGGCGGGCGGAGTGCTTGCCCAGGCCGAGGGCGGCCAGCAGGTCACTGGCGGTGGCCACGCCGTATTCATTGGCGATGCGGCCCAGATCCTGGTCGCAGATTTGCGCTTGCGGCACCTTGTATTTGCGGGCCTCGCGCTCCAGCAGCTTGCGGCCGATCTCGACGGCGCGGCGGCGATGGTCCTCATTGAGCCAGTGCTTGATCTTGTTGCGGGCGCGGGGGCTCTTGACAAAGGTCAGCCAATCGCGGCTGGGTTTGTGGTCCTTTTGCGTGACAATTTCCACGATGTCGCCGGTGCGCAGCTTGGTGCGCAGCGGAGCCATGCGGCCATTGATCTTGGCGCCGACGCAGGTGTGGCCGACCTCGGTGTGGATGGTGTAGGCGAAATCGACCGGCGTGCCGTCGGCGGGGACGACGACGACCTTTCCCTTGGGCGTAAAGGTGTAGGTCTCGTCGGGGTAAAGGTCCATCTTCAGGCTGGAGAGGAACTCGTTGGGGTCGGTCATCTCCTTCTGCCACTCGACGAGCTGGCGAATCCAGTTGAGGCGCTCCTCGTCGCGGGCCGTAACGGTGCTGTCGCCGGCCTTGTACTTCCAGTGGGCGGCGATGCCCTCCTCGGCGGTGCGGTGCATCTCTTCGGTGCGAATCTGCACCTCGAATTGATGGCCGGTCGGGCTCATTACCGTGGTGTGAAGGGACTGGTAGCGGTTGGCGCGGGGCATGGCGATGAAGTCTTTGATGCGCCCCGGCACCGGACGCCAGATGGTGTGGATGAGGCCGAAAACGGCGTAACAGGCGCCTACGTCCTGGGTGATGACGCGGATGGCCAGGAAGTCGTAGACCTGATCAAAGGAGATTTTGGAGCGCTGCTGCTTTTGGAAGATCGAGTAGATGCGCTTGATGCGCCACTCGACGCGGGCCTCGATGCCGTTCTCGCGCAGTTGCTCGTTGAGCGTGTCTTCGACGGTGCGGAGAAACTGCTCTCCGTCAACGCGGCGGCTCTCGACGGCGGCCGAGAGCTGCTCGTAGCTGACCGGGTCGGTGTAGCGGAAGGCCAGATCTTCCAGCTCGCCGCGCACTTTGCCCATGCCCAGGCGGTGCGCCAGCGGAGCGTAGATGTCCAGCGTTTCGCGGGCGATGGCCTCGCGGCGCTCCGGCTTCAGGTGCTCCAGGGTGCGCATATTGTGCAGGCGGTCAGCCAGCTTGATGAGGACAACGCGCACGTCGGAGACCATGGCCAGCAGCATTTTGCGGACGTTTTCCGCCTGCCGGTCCTCGCGGTTGGCGAATTCGATCTTGTCGATGTTGGTGACGCCCTCGACGATGCGGGCCACCTGCGGACCAAAGCCGGCCTCAATCTCCTGGTTGGTGGCGGGGGTATCTTCGACCGAATCGTGCAGCAGGCCGGCGGAGATGGAGGTCGCGTCCATGCGCATATCGGCGAGAATTTCGGCCACTTCGAGGGGATGGACGATGTACGGCTCACCGGAGGCGCGCATCTGGCCTTCGTGGTGGTGGACGCAGAACTCCCATGCCTTGCGGATCAGATGGATGTCTTCGCTGGGGCGATTGGCGTGGACATGCTTGAGCAGGGCTTCGACGCGCTTGTCGATGGCGGCCTTTTCCAGGGCTTGCTGGTGGGGATCGCGCACCGCTGTCTGCGCCTTTCCCGTGGGAGCCGGGGGCGCGCCGTGCATCTCTGCCGGTTCAATTTGCCGGACTGTCGCCATAGTTCATTATAGTCATCAATCATGTTTCAGGAATGGTTTGCATCCCCGGAAGAGTTGAAATCGTCAAAAACAGTGGAGAGTGGTTATCGGTAAAAGACGGCGAAAGGCCGATTGCGAGGAATCCCCCCTTGAAGAAAGTTATTTGGCTTGGAATTTTCATATTCTTGGCGACAGTTTCACCCTTTGCGGCTTCACAAGGGCAGCAGGCGGCTGCCTGGCCGTCCGATGCGAAAGTGCGCAAAGCGGATCACCTTCGCAAGCTCTCCTCACATCCCGTTGTTGCGCTCACGTTTGACGATCTTCCGTCGGCTGGCAGCTTGCCTCGTGGCGGGAATCGCACCAAGGTTGCGACGGAGCTGACCGCGGAATTGCAGGCGGCTGGCCTGAACGGCGTCTATGGCTTTGTGAATGCCAGTAAGCTGGAGAACGATCCTGACGCCCAGCACGCCCTGCGCATTTGGGTGGACGCGGGGATGAAGATCGGCAATCATACTTGGTCGCATCCCTCGCTGACGGACTTGAGCGCGGCGGCCTATGAGCGGGAGATCGCGCGGAACGAGCCGGCGCTGGCTCAATACGGGGGAGCGCTGGATTGGCATTGGTTTCGCTATCCCTATCTGGCAGAGGGCGATACGGAGGAGAAGCGCAATGCCGTGCGGGGATGGTTGCGGGGGCGCGGCTACCAAGTAGCCGAAGTTACGCTGAACTTTGAGGATTACGCCTGGAACGACGCGTACGGGCGTTGCACGGCCAAACAGGACGAGGCGGCGCTTGCCTGGCTGCGGCAGAGCTACCTGGAGAGCGCGGCGGAGTACATCAAACTGGGGCGCGAAGAAGAGCAGATCGCCTTCGGCCACGAGATTCCCAACGTGATGCTGCTGCACGCCACGGCCTTTACCACGCGGATGCTGCCCGATTTGATCGACCAGTTGCGCCGGGAGGGATTTCGCTTTGCGCCATTGGCGAAGGTGGAGCGGAATCGCGCCTACAGAAAGAATCCGGGCGCCGGCCCCAAATTCAACGGCACGCTTCCCGATCAGTTCATGGACCTGCGCCATATGAAGTACCCGGCATTTCCGCCCCTGCCGACGGAGAAGTTGCAGAGCATTTGCCGGTGAGCGGGAACGGCGGAAATCTCGCGCCTTCGATCCTATAAGATAGTAGAAATCAAATCGAAGAATGGAACATCCTTGACCCAATCCGCTCCGAGATGCCACGGCTTGGACACTTTGCGCAGCCTGGCCATCCTGTCCGTCATCCTCTATCACATTTACACCTTCCACGATGAAACAGCGCCGCCAATCCTTGCGCCCGCGGCGCAGTTCGGCTGGATGGGCGTCGATCTCTTCTTTGTTCTGAGCGGCTATCTGATTGGTTCGCAGCTCTTCCGCTGCTACCGGTCCGCCGAGTCTCCCAAGTTATGGACCTTCTACCGCAACCGGCTCTATCGAGTGATGCCTGCATTCGGCATAGTGCTGATGCTTTACTTTTTGCTCCCGGTTTGGCGCGAGTCGCCCAACCTGCCGCCGCTATGGCAATTCCTGACATTTACGCAGAATCTCTTTGTTGACTATCGAGTGGATCGGGCTTTCTCGCATGTTTGGTCGCTGTGCATCGAGGAGCATTTTTATCTATTCTTTCCACTCGCCGTACTTGCCATGATGCGCAGACCCTCCTTGCGCAAGACCGGGATTCTGCTCGGCGGCCTGATCTTGCTGGGCATCTGCCTGCGCGCATTCTTTCTCTTCCATACCCTTCAGCCGTTGGCCCAGGCAGGCCAGAGTTATGGGCTCGCTTACATGGAGCGCATCTACTATCCCACGTATAGCCGCCTGGATGGATTGCTTGCGGGAGTGACTCTTGCTTTGATACGAGCCTTTCGCCCTCTTTGGTGGAATGCCGTTGTCAAGAGAGGGCACATGCTCTTTTTTTCAGGAGTTTTTCTGACGGGCGCTGCCATGGCTCTCTTCAAGGATCGCGGGAGTTCCGTCACCGGTGTCTCCGCCTTCGGTACGGTGATTGGATTCCCTCTGCTTTCTCTCGGCCTGAGCCTGCTTGTCGCTTCCGCGCTCAGCACCAACGGCTGGCTGAGATTTAGAGTTCCCGGTGCAAAGTTGATGGCTACGCTTGCCTACAGCCTATATCTCACGCACAAGGAGATGATGCATCTGGTGGACCAATGCTTTCCCGCGATTGCCCACGCGGGAAGATCTCAATGGATGAGCTTGTATGCGGTTTCCTGCCTGGTGGTTGCGTCAGCGCTTTATCTGTGCGTCGAACGGCCCTTCCTCATTCTTCGGGATAGGGACTCAATCTCGCGGTGATTCTGTTAGGGGCTGTTTTTTGCTGGTTCGCACTCAGGGCAATCGCATTTGAAATCATCTGGAGGGAGCAGGGGCATTTATGCCCCTGAATTTACGTTTGAAACGACAGGGCTTTAGCCCCGGGCCTAAAGGCCAGCCTGCCCAAGCCTCTCTTCAGGGGCATAAATGCCCCTGCTCCCTCCGAAAGGCCGCCAGCATAAGCGTAGCGACAAAGATAGGCGTTTGGCGAAGTTCAAATGCAATTGCCCTGGGTTCGCACTTTGACCATAGTCAAATGACCATGGTCAGGAGTATATTTAGATTGACGGGAGGTGGCCGATGCAGACGATCGCTGTTGGCGAATTCAAGGCCAAATGCCTTGGGGTGATGGCCGAGGTGAATTCGACTGGCCGCCCCATGCTGGTGACCAAGCGCGGTCAGCCTTCCATGGCGATCCCATGGGCCGAATCATTGCCGCAACGGCAATTGTGGAAGATTGCGCTCTCATCACGCAGGATGATCGAATCCGCAAGGCGAAGGTTTGCAAGGTTATTTGGTAGCGCTTATCGCAGCTTGCCGCGCACCTCGGTCCGCACCAGATAGAGAAAGAAGACCAGGTTGAGCAGGCCCTGCACCAGAGCCGAGCCTTGATGGGAGCTGGTGAAGATCCACAGGTCGTAGGAGGCCAGCAGGAAGACCGCGCCAAGGGCCATGGCCCAGGCCCAGCGCAGGAGCAGGATCAGGCCGGCGCTGGCGGTGATGAGTGCTGCCGCAAAAACCAGAAAGATCAGCGGATAATGCCGTCCAGCGACGACGCCAAAGACGATGACTCCGGCCAGGATCAGAAGATAGAGGCAGATGGCTGCCATGCCCGGCAAAGGCAGCCGATCAAGCTCCGGCGGCTTCACCGGCGCGGCGGAGTTGGCTTCAGCGGAAGGAATCTCTTGCGGGTTGGCTTCGTTGGTCATAGCGTGTGCAGGTAGGCGAGCAGATCGCTGAGCTGGCCGTCGGTCAGTTGCGTGGCGGGCATATTCATGCGTCCGCGCTGGATCACCTCGGTCAGGCGCTCGTCAGTGGGCGGCGCGCCGGAGGGCATGGATTTGAGCTTGGTGAGGGCCTGAAGTCCGGGTCCGTTCAGCGGGCGCGCGGTGGTGGGGAAGTGGCAGCGGGCGCACTTCAGCCGATAGACCTGGGCGCCGCGGGCCTCTTCGAGGGTCCACTGCGACTCCGGCTTGGAGGGAGGCAGCGGACGGCAGCCGCTGAGCGCCGCGGCGAGCGCGGCGGCGAGTGCGAGCGCGGGAGTCAGGGCAGCCAGGGAGGCTGCTAGGGAGCGAATACGCATCTGGTTCTTATGAGTAAAAAACAAAGTATCACCCCGTTACATTCTGTCTTGATAATGACCGAGCGAAAGCCGCATATTCTGCTTCATCACTTTGCAGTTGGTCAAGAAGAGCCTTCGCCACAGCGTCATTCTTGGCCAACCGGGACAACACGATAAACGTCTTAACCGATTTCGAACGATGAGCACGCAGATCTGGCCGATTTAGGCCAAATAAATCAATGCTGACTCTCCCGCGTTCAGTTTTGTAAGTAGCGGTTGCAACGCCGCATTGAGAATCATAGAAAAAATCCAAGTGTTCATCGGGTATATCGTCGCAAGGATTAATTGGCGGACCGCCCTCATTCTGCTCGGGGAAATGCGTTCCCTTATGCTCAGGCCCATTGCACCTGGGGCAAGCTAGAAAAAGATTGCTCCAATCAAAAGTCAGATGCCGGAAACGCGCTTCGGATTTTGGCCGAAAGTGATCTATATGCCCATAGTCAATATGCGAGATTCTGCTTTCGCAATACGCGCACTTTCCATGAAACATTTCAACCAATGCTTCCTTGATGTCACTATGCCTATACTTTGCCTCGGCCTGTTTCTGCTGATTCTTGCCAGTCGCATTAAGAAGCGTATTGGTCCATGATGCTTTCTCCCGTGCAAGCACCGCTGGTTCGCCACTTCGCTTGACCTGAATCATTGCAGCTTCGCTCCAAGATAAGCGTCGATCTTAGCCTCAAGCGATCCGGGAGTTGGAAGACCGCCGAATGGGCGCGCCTCCTGAACAAATAGTTGCAATTGCTCCAATTCTTTCTTTTCTTCATTGTTCAATTGATCAATTCTTGGCAGCAGGCTATCGTAGCGATCAATCTTTCCTTGAGTTTGAGGTGAATAGGGCGAAATAGATTCAAAGGCAGGACTGCGGAGTATGTCATCGACACTCAATGCTGAAATATTCAAAATCGGTTCTACAATAGCTTGTCCACAATTCAACGAAAATTTGAGCGTCAGTGCATTCTCTCCGGCTCCAGAAGCGATCAATGGGCTGTGCGTGGAAACGATGAACTGAAGATTTGGGAATTGCTTCTGCAGAAGTTGAGCAATATCCCGTTGCCAGATGGGATGGAGATGAATATCGAGTTCGTCGATAAGCACAACGCCTTCCTCGCGCAATGGGTCAGTGGTTTCAGGGAAGGATTGAATCAATCTCCAAACCAAATCTCCCGATAGTGCGAGTACGCTTCTGTATCCGTCACTGAGGCCAATGGTTGGAACCTTCGATCCACCAACGTCGAAAAGGATCCTGCCTTCTGCGGTCACACTGTCGAATCGAGTTCCATCAGGCAAAAGTGAGTTAATAGCGGTGATGCCAATCTCCCTTTGCCGCTTGGCGTCCTCATCTCCAATCATCTTCGCGATACGATAGTCGAGATATACCATCCACCGTTCGAAGGCTGCGAGGGATTCGTCCTCTGAGAACTGGGTGAAGAAATTAGTAAATCGAGCCTGGGGTTCAAGAGATGGAACAATGATCTGACTCTTCCTAGACAGGCGTCGGAAGGCGCCGTATCCGACAGCAAACCATCCTTTTCCTGTCGAAGTGAGAGCATTCTGGCGAAGCCAGGAAATGGTCTTGCTCGCATTAGCGACAACGGCAGGTTCTGTGTAAATCTTTTTGTTGACTGAAAGCGGCTGGCCTCCAATGAGAGAATAACTATAGGCAAAATTTGCTCGAACCTTTTCAATCCCAAAGTTGCCTGGATCATTTGTGGATTGATGCAGACCAATGCCGATTTTCCCGAGTTTGGATTCATCTCGAAGCCAACCAATCGGCCTAAAAGGAAGATTCTGCACTCCTTCTGGACCGGCGAGAAGAAGCGCCAGGGATTGCAACAATGTGCTTTTTCCACAGCCATTGGGGCCAAGAAGAGTGACCCATGTGTATGGAGTTGATTTGCCCTGCACCAAGCGAATCTTTTGTGCCTCGAAGCACCGAATATTCTCTATCGTGAGGCTGTCAACGTACATATCGTCCTCCTATTGGCGCACTGTGGAGCCTTGATTTCTCATTCTATCCCGTTTGAGCAGCCTGTCTGTCGAGTTCCGCCGATTTTTCGATCACTCAATTCCGCGACAGACTCAGTCCAAGCGGCCTTGGCGGTGAGGTCAACGGCAAAAAGTTTGATTTCATTTGTGGTAGTACCATCGAAAAGGGAGATTTCGTCTCATACATTGAGGTTTGCAAGGGATGGAAGTAATTCAAAGGAAAATTTGCCCTTGGCGACTGCGCAGCCGGACGCTGGAACTGGGTCGGCGGACGCTGGTGATGGGCGTGGTCAACGTCACGCCGGATTCGTTCAGCGATGGCGGTTTTTTTCTCGATCCAGAGGCGGCAATCGTGCACGCGCTGCAATTGCTGGAGGAAGGGGCCGACATTCTGGACTTGGGAGCGGAGAGTACGCGGCCGGGTTCGCTGGCCGGCCGTGCGGCCTCCGCAGTCAGCGCGGATGAGGAGCAGGCGCGGCTGCTGCCGGTGTTGGAGGGGATTCTCAAGGCTCGGCCGGACGCAGTGGTTTCCGTGGATACGTACAAGGCGGCCACGGCGCGGAGATTGCTGCGGGCGGGCGCGGAGATTGTCAACGACGTGAGCGGATTTGCGTGGGACACGGAGATGGCGGCGGTTTGCGCGGAGTTCCAGGCGGGCGTGGTGCTGATGCATACGCGGAGACGGCCCGAGCAGTGGCGCACGCTGACGCCGTTGGGACCGAAAGAGTTGTTGGCCACGGTGCGAGCGGGGCTTGCGGCGAGTTTGGCGGCGGCTACGGAGGCGGGGATTCCGCCGGAGGCCGTGGTGCTTGATCCGGGCTACGGCTTCGGCAAGCGCTTCGAGGAGAATTACGCGCTGCTGGCCCGGCAGGACGAGCTGCTGGCGCTGGGAAGGCCGCTGCTGGCGGGAGTTTCGCGCAAGTCGTTTTTGGGGCGGACGCTGGCGTCGCTCTATGGCGGGGCAGATGCGCCAGTGGATGCGCGGGAGACGGCTGGCGTGGCAGCGCTGGTTGCGTCTATCTTGCAGGGTTCTTCGATTGTGCGGGTTCATGCGGCGCGGGCGGCGGTGGAGGCGGCGCGGATCGCCGATGCGGTGCTGGCGGGCGGGAATGAACTATGATGAAGGGTTCCCGGTGTGATTGGATTCCACCACAGCATTGTTTCCCAGGTCCGAAAATCCGGACCTGGGGCACCCAGATTTCAGTAATAATATGTCTTTCGGGAGGCTTTTCATGGTGCAAGGCGCTGGCAGCACGACGGTGAAGTGGGCGGTGATTACCGCGCGTATCGTGGGATTTCTGATTTTTGTGGCAGCATTTTTCCTGCCGGCGGTGCGGGAGGTTGCGACCGAAGGCGAGACGCGAGAGGTGCTTCAGGGGTCACGCTGCGCCTGGATGATGCTGGTGAATTCCTTCAGCCATGAACTCTGGCACTCCAAGAATTTTTTGGCAATCCTGAGCGGTTGGATCAATCCGCTGATCGTTCTTTACCTGATTTTTCTGATTTTTCCCAAATTCCGCTGGCCGCGGCGCATTGTGGCGGGGTTGATTCTGCTCTTTATCGTGGGCACCTGGGTTTTCTTTTACCTGTATCCACTGGTTCCGCTGGCAGGCCATTTCTTGTGGATTGCGGGTATTCTGCTGATTCTGTCCGGGGAGTTGCGCAGGCCGGTCGAAAGAAATTGAGCCTGGAACTTTACCGCAGGCGGGCATAACGATACAATTTGAGAGGCAGGCCGAAGTAGCTCAGTTGGTAGAGCAGCTGATTCGTAATCAGCAGGTCGTCAGTTCGACTCTGATCTTCGGCTCCATCTTTTGGAAATGGATGTAAAAATGACCTCCCGATTCCGGGAGGTCATTTTGTGAGTGGATTGAGCGTCGTCGCCGCGGTTTAGCTGACTTTGAATGCGCCCACCAGTCCGGTCAGTTCGTTGGCCAGCCGGGAGAGCTGTTGGCAGGCGTTCACCGATTCCTGCGAGCTGGCAGCCGTCCGCTGGATGATGGAGGCGATTTCGTTCACGTTGGTGCTGACTGATTGGGTCGAATAGGATTGTTCGGTGGCGGCGGCGGCGATCTGGGTGACCATCTTCTGCATCGATTCCGAGCCGTGAATGATGCTGGTGAGGGCCTCGCCGGCCGAACGGGCAGAAGTGACGCCGCTCTGTACGTGGCTCATGCTGGAGCGCATGGCCTCGACCGCTTCGCCGGTTCCCAACTGAATGGCGCGCACCGTCTGGTCGATCTCCTTGGTGGCTTCGCTGGTGCGCTCAGCCAGCCGCCGCACCTCGCCTGCGACGACCGCGAAGCCGCGCCCATGTTCGCCGGCCCGCGCGGCTTCGATGGAGGCGTTCAGGGCCAGCAGGTTGGTCTGACCGGCAATCTCGTTGATGACATTGATGATTCTACCGATGGCGTCGGAAGAGCGGCCCAGATCCTCAATCTTCGAGGAGGTTTCCTGGTTGGATTCCAGCAGTTGCTGGATGGTGTTCACAGTGGACTGAACGGTCTGGCCGCCGGTGTGCGCGCTCTCTTCCGCCTTGCGGGCATCCACGGCGGCGCTTTGCGTGGTCTCGCTGATCTCGTGGACACTGGTGGAGATTTCACTCATGGTGGCGCTGATGCGCTCCGCCTGTTCCTGCTGCTGAGCAGCCTGGCTGGCGGTTTCAGACGCGGTTGCAGCCAGCTCGGTTGCGGCCGCGCCGAGGGTCTGGGCGTGCTCGGCGACCTGGCGAACGATCCCTTCGACCCGCTCGATAAAGACGTTGAACCAGTTGCCTACCTCGTCAATCTCGTTGTTGCCGTTGACCTCAATCCGCTGGGTCAGATCGCCTTCCCCCTCGGCAATGTCCTGCAAGCGCTGAGCTAGGGATCGCAGCGGCAGCACCACCTTGGACTGCACCACCCACCAGGCCATTGCACAACTCAGCACGGCGAAAACCAGCATGATCAGCCCGGTGACCCGGCTGCGTACGGAGTAGGTGTCCACCTCATCCAGTTGTTGCTGGAAGTTGGCGGCGATGGCCTTGTCGAAGTTGGCCATGGCCTCGGTCAGCGCTTTGTTATCCTTGCCGAGCGCGCCGACTTGGGCCATCAGGTCGTCGCTTGGCCCAGCGGTGGCGGCTAGCATGGCGGCATAGGTGTCATGGTCGCGGGAGCGGATGGAGGAGAACTGGGCCAGCAGGGCGTCCGCTTGCTTTCCCAACTCGGGAGAAGAGGTGAGCGCGCTCTTCACCTCTTCCAGCGCCGCGTCTGAGGCCTCGGCATCCTTTTCCGCACCTTGCAGAGACTTGGCATCCTGCAGCACCACGGCGTCTCCATAGTGCTTTTTCATGCGCTCGAAGGCCGCCTCCGCCTCTGACATCTTGAGGGCGGCCGGGAAGAGCGAGGAGGAGATCTGCTGCATCCGGGTGTGCGTTGAGGTGGTGGAAAACTGCACCATGGCCAGCAGCAGCAGGTAGCCGCCGCCCAGCACGGCCAGAATGCTCATGATCCGCGTTTTGATCTTCATATCCTTGAACATTGCAATCACCTGATAGTCAGCACTTTGACGCCCTCATGCGGGTGCCCCACCCTCGCCGCGTTCTTGTTTTTGCGGCTAGGGTGGGAAACCAGAACCGATTTACTTCACCACCAGCACTTTGACGCCCTCATGCGGACTTGCTTTGGAGATGTAGCCGAGGGCGCCGGGGTTGTGGGCCACGAATTCCACGACCGCGGCGTCTCCATCGAGGCTTTTGGGCATACTGGCCTGACCGGAAAAAACCAGGCTCCGCCAGCCGGCGCGGTAGGCCGTGTCATTTTTGCCGATGTAGACTTGCAGGAATTCCTCGTGGATTGTGCCTGCCTTGAGCAGAATCGGCACCACGCGGCTGCCGTCGGGCAGTGAGGTTGCGTTGCCGGTGAAGACATCGCGCAGATCGCTTTTGCTGACTTCGGTCGCCTTCACGCTGGAGTTGGCGATCACAATGACTTGAGCCTGAGCCTGAGCAGCCAGAACCAGAGACCCAAGAGCCACAAAGAGAAGCGATAGGAACTTTTTCATGATGAGCCTCCTTTCTAGAAGCTGAAACCTGCCCGGATTACCAGTGCGTTGGTGTTGTCGGCAAAGCCGTTCGGATTCACGTTGGCGTAAAAGCCGGCGGGATAAAGCGCCGTGCCGTTGCCGTCCATGAAGTGTCCCTCTACCTTTACTGTCGTGTATTGGTTGAGGGTAAATTTGGCAGTCACGACTTTGTCGTAATCGTGTCTCTGCGCATCGGTATAGTCGGTCGGTATCCCCGGCCCGCCGAAGGGGAAGATGCGGTAGTGCGAGTAATACGAACCGGCCTCGAACCACTTATTGACCGTGTAGCCTCCGCCCACATACCAGCCACGAACGTCGGTTTCAACCCATGTAATTCCGTTGTAGATCATCTGATCGCGCAGATACCTGCGATACTCGGACTCTACGTGCAGTTTATCCTTGACGTACTTGCCGTAATACTGGTTAGTCCAATCGTGTTTCGAGTACTCCACATAATTGTTGGTGGCCGGAATTCCTGGTATCTCGCCGTTATAGGCGCCTTTACCGGTAATCATCTCGTTTTTGCGCGAAATGCCTACCGTAAGCCCGCGTATCGGCAGGTTCCAGCGGAAGTCGCCGCCGAAGTCGGGGCCGCCATAGCTGGTGAGAGTGATGCCGGCGATGCCTGTCAGCAGATAGGGATAGCCGCTGTGCATGTTGTCGGAGCGGCGGCCGCCGTAGGCCGTGTAAGCTATCGACCCGAGTTTGTGCCCCAGCCGCGTCTTGCCGTAGATGTCGCCGCCCGTATGCGCAATCGTGGCATCACGCAGATCGATGGGGTAGACGCTCTGCGGCAGCAAAGCCCAAGTGTTGGCGAAATCCATGTCCTGTGTATCGGTAAAAAGTCCCAAGACGGTCTTCACTTTGCCCACGCGGAAGCCCAGCCATGGCTTCACCCGCCAATCCACAAGCGCCCAGTCCAGCAGTGGACGCCAAGCCCCCAGATGACCGAGTCTCCGGTCGTAAAGCTGAGCGCCGATGCGCAGGTTAGGCCTGAGCTGTGAACCCAGATTCAATCCAAAATCGGTAAAAGCGCCGCTGCCCACATTGCTGGTATTCATGGTGAGCCAGTTGTTGTCGTTGGTGTGAATAAAGCCTTGTGTGCCAAAGCCATGCACCTGTACGGTCTTTGATCCGACCTTGAACTCCTGCGCGCTCAGGGATGCCGGAATCAAAAATGTTGCGAGAACCCAAAGAATAATGCGTTTGCTGGCCATGTTTCTCCTTTGCCGGCTGCATCCTTCGCTTCCAAAATTGGGATGCTGGCCGGAACCACTCTTCCAATTGCGTCACAATTCAACTCATCGGCGATTCCGTTCCAAACTCCAGCGACGTGCGCGTTCAACTTGCATCCGTACTGTTTTCCGGCATTTTCGTTTTCCTTTCATCCCAGTTGCCCACGGAAATTTACTTGACAGTCAGCACTTTGACGCCTTCATGCGGGGAAGCCTTGCTGATGTAACCGATGGCGCCGGGGTTGTGGGCCACGAATTCCACGACCGCGGCGTCTCCATCGAGGCTTTTGGGCATACTGGCCTGACCGGAAAAAACCAGGCTCCGCCAGCCGGCGCGGTAGGCCGTGTCATTTTTGCCGATGTAGACTTGCAGGAATTCCTCGTGGATTGTGCCTGCCTTGAGCAGAATCGGCACCACGCGGCTGCCGTCGGGCAGTGAGGTTGCGTTGCCGGTGAAGACATCGCGCAGATCGCTTTTGCTGACTTCGGTCGCCTTCACACTGGGATTGGCGATCACAATGACCTGGGCTTGGATGCGCGTAGCGAAAACCAGTCCCGCGGCCATGAAGAGTGAAATTGCTATGAACTTTTTCATGGTTCGTTCTCCTTTCGCGCTTAGAAGCTCACGGTGATTTTCAGGATGGTCAGCCGGCTGGATGGTTTGACTCCGTTGGGATTGGTGTTGGTGTCATAGCCCTGCGCGGTTCCGTTGATGAAGTGCTGCTCGGCCTTGGCGTAAAGATATTGGTTGAAGTCGTAGCGCGAGGAGACGGTCCAGTCCTTGCTATAGCGGGCCGGCTGCAGCGGCTGCTGGTGATCGAAGCTCTGGCTGTCATACGCGCCGAGCGAGAGCTTGCCTGTCACCTTGTAACTTGCCATGGCGTACCAGGCGCGCACATCCACGCGAAAGGTGTAGTTCGCGCTCAAGTCTGTCAGGTCCGTGGGCATGACGGTTCCACCCGCGTACTGCTGGCGGGTATACTCTCCGGCCACCATGATCTTGTCTTTCTCATAGAGGGCATAGTTCCAGTAGTACTGGCATGGCTCGGAGTACTGATAGCCGGTCTGCAAGCCCAGGCTGGCGCTGGGCGGCGGCTGATAGGTTGCGGTTGAACTCCAGTATTGGTAGGCCAGATCGGAAGAGCCGATCATGAGACCGCGAACCGGCGTTCTCCAATTCAGTGTGCCGCCAAAGAGCGTGCCGTTCCAGCCATTGGGAAGCTGCACGGGCGATCCCTCTTCTCCCAGCGTAAGGGTCGGATCGCCGGCCACATCCACGCCTTCGCCGCCAAAGCCACGGTACTCCAGCTTGCCCAGAGGCTTTTTCAACCGAAGCGTGCCATAGACTACACCGCCATAGTGCGAGAGGAAGGAGTTGCGGCTGGTGAGCGGGTAGATGCCCTGGGGCAGCAGGGACCAGAGGTACGCCGGATCGATGTCCTGCACTTCGTTGAAGAGGGCATCGGGGGTCTTCACCTTGCCAAAGCGCAAGCCGAACTTCTCGTTGAACTTGTAGTCGGCGTTGGCCCAGTCGAGCGTAAGGTTGGTCCCGCCGATATTGCCCAGCAATTCATAGCGCCCCTGCACTCCCACGCGTAACTTCTGCGTGGGCTGAGAAGTCACGTTGACCACCGCCTCGGTCCACGCCGGACTTCCCTTGGAGGAGTTGGTGGTGAAGAAGTTGTTTTGCGTGGAATAGAGGAACCCCTGCGTCGCGTAGCCGTGGATTTGAATATTCAAATCCTCCAGGCTCTGCGCCGCCAGGGGAACTGCTCCCAAAGCCAGCGCCAGCGCACTGATCAACAGTCGTTTCATGACTTTTCTCCTTTGTGGCTTTCTTGAACGCATTCGAAGACCGACTCGCCGGCGCCGGAATCGACGATCAAACGCCGTAAACACACCTATCCGAACCGCTAGCTGGCGATAAGGCTGGTCTGAACACTCAGACTGAACCCTCTCTGGCTCTATCGGCGGCAGCCCCAACAACTTCAAAATCAGCAGGGAGAGGAACCGGAAGCACGCCGTGGGAGGATGGATGAAGTTCCGCGATGGGAATCTCCGATTGATGGAATTGGAACGCAAAGCTCCGCATCAGCGCCTCTGGGCGTCGCGAAGTTTGATTGTGCTGTGAGAAAAATGGTGCGGCGTGTTACACGCGCGGCGGGTACTTGGCGAGCTTGCGTTGCAGCGAGCGGCGATGCAGCCCCAGCCGCTTGGCTGCCTGGGAGATATTTCCCTGGCAATCGGTCAATATGCGCTGGATGTGCTCCCACTCCACGCGCGCCAGGCTGGGAACCGCCGCCGATGGCTGGGAATGAAAGGGCGCATCAGGAAGAGATTCGTAGACTTCGACGATCTGATCGGCGTCCACCGGCTTGCTCAGATAGTGGTCTGCGCCGCCACGCACCGCCTCCAGGGCGGTGGCGATGCTGCCATAGCCGGTCAGCATGACGATGGCCGCGTCGGCGCAGCAGGCGCGCAGATTGCGCACCACATCCAGCCCGCTTTCGCCCTCCATCTTGAGATCGACAATGGCCAGATCCGGCGCGGCCAACTGCGCCGCCGCAAGCGCCTGCTCGCCGTCCGCCGCCAAGCGCACCAGCCAGCCGCGGGTTTCCAGCGCGCGGCCCAGCCGGGTGCGGAAGACCTCGTCGTCATCGACGAGGAGCGCGGAGCGTCTTTTCCCGAATTTATGACTCAAGAGGCAACTCCAAGATCACCGTCGTGCCTTGGCCGGCAACCGACTCGAAGGCCAGGCTTCCTCTGAGGTTTTCCGCAAAGGCGCGCGCCAGAAAGGTTCCCAGGCCCATGCCGCGCCCTGGAGCTTTAGTGGTGAAGAATGGCTCGGCGATGCGTTTGAGAATGTCGGGAGTCATGCCCGCGCCGCGATCCCGCACGGTGAAGCGCAATTTCCCTTCGCCGCAATCCGCGCAGAGATCGACAGGCTCACCCGGGACGCTCGCGTCCAGCGCGTTTCGCACCAGGGCCGTCAAAGCCTGACGCGTGGATTCCGTCGGCAAAACGGCTTCCAGGCCTGGGTTCGCGGAGGCCTGAAGGACGCGCCGCTCGGATTCCGGAAAGCCGCTTTTCAGGCGGTCGAAGAACTGGCAGAGGTTGACCGCAACGGGCATTTCGCCGATAAACTCGGCGCCGCGCGCGCTCATGGCGTGCAAGATGCGTCCGCAGCGGTCCACCTCGGCGCGGATCAGCCTTGCCTCCTCGGCGACGTGCGCGTCCCTGGAGCGCTGCGCGGCGTAGATTTCCAGTTCTTTGGAGGCGATGGCGATGGTGGCCAGAGGCGTGCCCAGCTCATGGGCCGCGCCGGCGGCTAGGGTCACGATGGAGGCGATTTTTTCGTGCCGGCCGAGCTGGCTTTGCAGGCGAAGAACTTGCTGCTCGTGGGCGCGCAGCGCCTCGGAGACCTTGCCGATGAAGACAGTGATCAGCAGCGCCGCGGCCACAAACGCGATCCACATGCCGATCATGTGAATGGCGAATCCCTGCGCCGGGTGGTGGCCTTCGAGGACCGGAAGCGGAACGTGCGCCAGAAAGAGAAAGCCGAAGCCGAGAACAGAGAGCAAGCCCAGCGACCAGGTCCAGGCTTTGCTGAGAACGACGGCGGAGAGAGTGATCTGCACAAGATACAAGAGACTCAATGGATTCGCCGGGCCGCCGGAGAGCGCCAGCATGGCGGTGAGGCAGAGAATGTCAATGGCCAGCGTGATGCCCAGGGCGGGCCGCGCGCCGAGTTTGGCGATGAGCCGGGAGAGAAAGAGGTTGGAGAGCATGGTCACGGCCAGCGGAATAGCCAGCCAGGCCAGCGGAAGCTGGATGCGAGAGACAAACACGGTCAGCAGAATCAGCGCAATCAGGCCGGACAGCAAGCCGTAACGCAGCTTCAAGATCCAGGGCAGGGCCAGACTCGGAGCCAGCTCAGAGGCTGGACGCAAATCCAGTTCCAAAATATCCGGTTGCTCGGTGACGGAGATGCGCATGGCGGAGTGTCTCAATGCTCGCCGGTCGCCAAAAGAGAGGCGGGCGCGGACAAGGATCATTCTACGCGAACCAGACCCTCGCGGCGCGGCGCGGCGTGATGCGGCAAATCGTCGCAGCGCAACCCATGCGACAACATGCCGCGACACAGGGGGCGAAAAAAGGTGTCTGATGGAGAAAGCCATTACACTTGGGCCGCGTTGCCTGGCTGGGCAGCCCCTTTGGCCTCCTTAACCGGCTGGGGAGAGTATCCTCAGCCGAATTTTTTGCAACCATGAGAGCCTTTGGTGAATCTAATTTTGGTATCACTGTAAAAACTTGACCAGTTATAGCTGATTGACTGCATAGTTCAATGATCCGATCCGGGAAAGCTCCTGGAGGCGGGGAATTTGTGTCTGCAAATGATTTTCTTACTCTGCGCGGCGTTCCTTCCGCGCTGGATCGATAGGATAGGATGAAGTGGAAGGCGCGCCGTGCGCTGCGTTAAGTCAGCGCGCTCCACAGCGACGACGAGCTTCGTGCGTATTTTTATCTGCGCTCATTTGCCGCACCTTGGTTATGCATTTTTTGCTATGCGGCATTTTGGGCAATGTTAGTCTGTAAAACAGTTTGAGGGTTTTTGAAGGGCATCATGCAACCATTTCCTGCTGTCGATCCAATTCCTATTCCAGCGCCTATCTGGCTGGTGAAACTACTGCATATCGTGACGCTGTCGCTGCACTTTGTAGCAGTGGAGATGCTGCTGGGCGGGCTGCTGCTGGCGGTTGTGCTCAGCCTCTTCCAGGGTTCGCCGCTCGCCGCGGTCACCGCGCGGGCGCTAGCCCGGCGGCTGACGGTCGTCATGACATTTGTCATCAACCTGGCCGTGCCGCCGCTGCTCTTTTCCCAGGTGCTCTATGGCCGTGCGCTTTACACCAGCAGTGTGCTGATCGGCGTCTATTGGATCTCGATCATCCTCATCCTCATGCTGATCTACAGGATGCTGTATCGCTTCTCGTGGCAGCTTGAGGCGGGCAAGCGCGCCTGGGTTGCTGGCTTGCTGGCGTGGCTGATGGCGGGGTTTGTGGCGCGGCTGCTCTCCACCAACATGACGCTGATGCTGCGTCCGGAGAAGTGGCAGGAGATGTATTCCGCCTCGGCGCTGGGCGCTTACCTGCCGGCTGGCGACCCGACGCTGACTCCTCGCTGGCTGCTGATGATGGCCGGGGGGCTGTTTATCGGCGGGCTTTGGCTGCTCTATCTGTCTGGGCGCTCAACCTTTACCGCCGAGCAGAAGAGCTTTGTGGCCGGACTGGGCGGCAAGGTGGCCGCGGGCTTCGGCGTGGTTTATCTGGCGGCTGGAGTGTGGGCCAATAGCGTGCAGCCGGCGGCCGTGGCCGAGGGCTTTGCAGGGCGCTCGGCGCTTCCCTTCTACAAGTATTTCGGTTTGGCCGGATATGGCTGGCTGGCGCTGGTGGCCGCCGCCATTCTGCTGGCCGCGGTGGCCGGCTTCGGCAAGCTGACGAGCGGCGTGATTGGCTGGGCCGGGGTGCTGCTGGCGCTGCTGATCGAGATCATGTTCACTGTTTATCGCGATGGCGTGCGCGACCTGACGCTGCTCTCCAAGGGCTACAACGTTTGGGACCGCGCCGTTGAAACCAACTGGTGGGTGGTGGGCCTGTTTCTGCTTCTCTTTGTGGCCGGATTGGGCGTGATCGGCTGGCTGATCTCCGTAGTGGCGCGGGCCAAAAAAGTCATGGAGGATGCGGCATAATCATGAGCGAATCTACAATTCTTCCCGCAAACATTGTCGAGGAACCGGGCGAAAGGAATACGCGGCGCGCCTTTCTGATTGCGGCTGGAGCTGCCGGGCTGGCCTACACTGCGGCGCTGGCCTATCCCATCTACCGTTATCTGGCCTCGCCGGAAGAGATGGCGATGGAGGCGACAGCGGTCACCGAGGTGACGCTGAAAGACGCCCAGAAGCTGCCCAAGGGTTCGGTGCTGATGTTCAAATTCGGCGCCTCTCCGGCGTTGCTGATTCATCACGAGGATGACCGCTGGATTTCCATGACCGCGGTATGCACGCATCTCGGTTGCACGGTGCAATATGAGCCGCAGGCCGACCGCATTCACTGCGCCTGCCACGGCGGCGTTTACAACCCCTACACCGGGGCCAACGTCAGCGGTCCGCCGCCCAAGCCGCTCAAGCTCTTCAAAGTCGCCGTCACGGATGCCGGCGTGGATGTTTCGCGCGCCTGAGATTCAGGGTGGTACAGAGGTAATTTTCGCAAGGAAAGGGCTTGATTCGTGGGAGTTCTTGATCTGTTCAGCCTCAAGGGCAAAAGCGCGCTGGTGACCGGCTCCGGAAAAGGCCTGGGAGCGGGTATGGCCATCGCTTTTGCCCAGGCGGGCGCGAATGTCACTCTGCACAGCCACGGCAGGGTTTTGGACGCGACGCTTGAGGAGGTCAAGAAGACTGGCGTGCAATACCTCTGCCGGTCGGGCGATGTCTGCGACCAGACGGTGGCGCATGGGCTGGTCGATGATACGATCTCCAGCTTTGGGTCGATTGACATTTTGGTGAACAACGCGGGCGTCATCCGCCGCGCGCCGGCCGCCGAGCATTCGGAGGAGTTTTGGAAGACGGTGATCGACACCAATCTGAATGCGGTGTGGTTCCTCAGCCAGTACGCCGGCCGGAAGATGCTGGCGCAAGGACACGGCAAGATCATCAATACGGCCTCGTTGCTGTCTTTTCAGGGCGGAATTCTGGTTCCGGGGTATGCCGCGGCCAAGGGAGCGGTGGCCCAACTGACCAAGGCGCTGGCCAATGAATGGGCCGGCCAGGGAATCAATGTGAATGCGATTGCTCCCGGCTACATGGCGACGGACAACACCGCGCCGCTCAGGGCGGATGTGGCGCGTTCGGCGGCGATTCTGGCGCGGATTCCAGCCGGACGCTGGGGGGAGCCTTCGGATTTGGCGGGGGCAGCGGTTTTTTTGGCCTCGGAGGCCAGCAACTATGTGAACGGACACATTCTGGTCGTGGATGGCGGGTGGCTTTGCCGGTAGAGCCACAAATGCGTTGAGGTGAACACTCTCAGTTCCCAAATTCTGAATCTGGGGTGCCCGGCAACTGAGAACCAAGAACTGCGAACGAAGAACTGCGAACTGCAAAAGGATCATCGGAATGAGTACAAAGGCAATTTACGATTGGGTCGATGAGCGGCTGGGACTTTCCGAGCTGGCCGCCTTTGCGCGCCACAAGACCGTCCCCGCCCACTCCCAGTCTTTCTGGTACTACTGGGGCGGCATCTCGCTCTT
Source organism: uncultured Occallatibacter sp. (assembly GCA_964450895.1). Taxonomy (GTDB): domain Bacteria; phylum Acidobacteriota; class Terriglobia; order Terriglobales; family Acidobacteriaceae; genus Telmatobacter. The sequence continues at coordinate 40,577 of CAYVGW010000010.1, forward strand.
TCTCTTTCTGGTGCAGTGCTTTACCGGCGTGCTGCTGCTGGTTTACTACCGCCCCGGCGCGGATGCCTACGAATCGGTTCGCCAAATCACTTTTGTGATGCACTTTGGCTGGCTGATTCGCTCGGCGCACGCCTGGAGCGCCAGCCTGTTTATCTTCTCCATCCTGGTACACATGTTCTCGGTGTACTTCATGAAGGCCTACCGCAAGCCGCGCGAGTTCGGCTGGCTGAGCGGCATGGCTCTATTAGGCATAGCCTCGGTCTTCGGCTTCTCAGGCTACCTGCTGCCGATGGACGAACTGAGCTACTTCGCCACCAAGGTCGGCTTGCAGATTCCCTCGGCAATTCCGTTTGTCGGCGAGGCCATCGCCAACATGCTGCGCGGCGGGCCGGATGTGAGCGAGTTCACGGTGCAGCGCTTCTTTGCCTTGCACGTCGTAGTGCTTCCGGCGGTTTTCCTGCCGCTGCTGGGCTTTCACGTGTGGCTGGTGCAGCGGCATGGCAACGCCGTCCCGCCCAGCGTCGAGGCTCTGCCGCCGGAGCAGCGCAAGTCGATTCCCTTCTTTCCAAACTTCTTCCAGCAAGATCTGGCCATGTGGATGTTCTCGCTGGTTATTCTGTCGGCGCTGGCCGCGGTCTTTCCCTGGTCGCTCGGCAAACCCTTTGATCCGCTGGCGCCCGCGCCTTTGGGCATTCATCCGGAGTGGTACTTCATGAGTCCCTTCGAGATGCTCAAGCTGCTGGGGATGGTGAAGTGGCTGCAAGGCGAGCCGGGCGAGATTGCCGGCATTCTGCTCTTCACGCTGGGCATTGTGCTATGGATTCTGATTCCTTTTTATGACACGAAGAAGGAAATCGGCAAGCGCGCCCGCAACGCGCACTACTTCGGCCTGGTCGCTGTTTTCGCGCTTTTAGCAACAACAATCATCGGTTACTGGACGATCCGGTAGAAAAAGCAGGGAACAGGGATCAGAGGCCGGTTGTTTGTAATCTTTGAATGAGTCGAGGTTTTGAAAGGGCACGGCTTTAGCCGTGCCGCAAAGGCATCAAAATAAACATGGGCTTTAGCCCCTGAGGGAAGGCCCGTTTAGTCAGGCTGATCAAATTGCATGAGGAGTAATTGTGATGGACGGAACCGTTATTGCAGCCCTCATTACCGGCCCACTTTCATTTGCTGGTGGAATTATCGCAATTGTCCTCACACAGCGGGGTAGCAAGAAACGTGATCACGAAGCGGACTGGCGGAAGATGAAACTTGAATACTACAAGGAATTTTTTGCCGCATTTTCGAGGGTTGCTCGCACAGGCTCTGATTCAACTGAGCAGCAAAGATATGCCGATGCGGAAAGTAACTTGTTACTTGTTGCATCACCGAATGTAATGAAATCGCTCAAAGCATTTCAGGATGCTCGGGATTCCGAAGATTTCAAGCGTGAATCAAACAAAATGGAACGAGTGTTGTGTTCGCTCATGCGGACCATGCGAGAAGATTGCCATCCCGAACCACCTAATGATGATCCCGATTTTATTTTCTTGAGGGTTATCCCTCAACCAGACAATGCAAAGACAAAAAGAACTGATGCCATAGAAGTGAGGGGCAAAGCATGAATTACCCATTTTGGGACATACCAATTCTCGGTTCGGGCTGGGTGATCGGCCTGATCGCCATCTTCCATGTCATGATCTCGCAGTTTGCCGTGGGCGGCGGCGTCTATCTGCCGATGGCCGAGCGCAAGGCGCTGAAGATGCCGGAAGGTCCGCAGCGCACCGCGTGGCTGAAGCAGTTGGCCAGCCACTCGAAGTTCTTCCTGATCGTGACCGGCGTCTACGGCACCATCAGCGGCGTGGGCATCTGGTTCGCCATCGGATTGACGCACCCGGAGGCCACCAGCACGTTGATTCATAACTTCGTCTTCGGCTGGGCCATCGAGTGGGTCTTCTTCATCGTCGAACTGACCACCATCGCGGTCTATTACTACACCTGGGACCGGATCGATGAAAAGCTGCACCTGACCGTGGGCTGGGTCTATTCGGTGGCCTCGGTCTGCACGCTGGTGATTATCAACGGCATTCTTACCTTTATGCTCACCCCCGGCCAAACCTGGCTTGATGTCGCCGGAACTGGCCACGAGGCGAGCAAATTCTGGTACGCCTTCTTCAATCCGACCTACTGGCCGAGCCTCTTCCTGCGCTCCTGCGTCTGCTGCGCGCTGGCTGGCGTCTGGGCGCTGATCACCGCCAGCCGCATCAATGGCGACGAGCAGCCGGAGCTGAAGACCAGCCTGGTTCGTTGGAGCGTCAAGTGGCTGGTGCCGTCGTTTGTGGCCACGCCGTTCATCCTGGTCTGGTACCTCTGGATGGTTCCGGCCTCGCAGCAGGCCTTGCTCAAGCTGGGCATCGACAACGTCAACGCCGGTGTCTTTTCCATGGTCACGCGCATGTCGCTGCTGATTATCATTACCTCGGCGACTATTGTAGGCGTGGCATATTTTCTGGCCTATCGCAACCCGCGGGATTTCAAACTCTCGCACGCGCTGGCGGTGCTGCTGCTGGCGCTCGTCGCCACCGCCTCCGGCGAGTACTCCCGCGAGATGCTGCGCAAGCCCTACGTGATCGGCGGCTGGATGTACTCGAACGGCGTGCGCAAGCCGTATGTGGAGCGCATCAACCAGGAGGGTTATCTGGCGCATACGAACTGGATCTGGAATAACTGCAATTCTGAGCATACGGGATATGTTAACCAGAATGGCAATGATCCAGAATTTCTTACTGGAGAAGCCTATAAAGCCTACTGGAAATGCGCCTCAATCGATTCCAGCACCAGCTACTCCCGCGGCGAAGCCATCTTCCGCGGCGAGTGCGGCTCCTGCCACACACTGGACGGTTATCGCCCGCTCCGCCATCTGCTCGCCGGCCGCGACCGCGCCAACATCGCCAACTTCATCACCATGCTGCACGAGCATAAGCCCGACTCGCCGTACAGCAGCTTTATGCCGCCGATGGTGGGCACGAAGCAGGATATTGACGATCTGGTCGGCTTCCTCAACTATCAGGTCAATCCGCCGCAGAAGTAGTTTTTTTCTTGGTTACAACCCTCTGGGTGCCCCCGGTCTCGATTCTGAGACCGGGGAAACGATGTACCTCACCCAATTCATGCGATTCTAAAGAGGCCATGAAGATTATTCTGGGCGTTCTTGCCGTTCTGATCGTCGCCGCCTCGCTCGTTGCCGACTACAAATGGCGGCGATGGATGGCCGCGCGCCGCCGTGACCGCCAATAACCGGGTTGCCCAGCAAATTTCTGCCGCGCAAGCGGCGCTCGGCCCCACCGCAGGTGGTTACAATACCATAGAGGGAGCCGTCCAACCGTTATGTCAGATTTCTTTACCCTTGCCCGTCGCCTTCCCGTTCTCACCCGGCGCAGCAGCCTCTTGCTGGTTCTTTTTGCTGCAGTGCTGTTATTTGCCGCCAGCGCCCATGCTCAGTTCGGCCCTTCCAATCCAGGAACCCAGGTGAATGACGCCTCGGCCCTGCACCCGCCGGCCGGTGCGCGCGTTGCCATGGTCGAGTTTTCGGATTTCGAGTGCCCTGCCTGCGCGCACTTCAATCCCACCCTGATGGCGGCCGAAGCCACCTACAAGATTCCCTGGGTGCGGCATGATTTTCTGATCCCTGGCCATATCTGGAGCACGCAAGCGGCGGTCAACGCCCGCTGGTTCGACATCAACAAGAGCAAGGCCGTGGGCGAAGAGTATCGCAACCAGGTCTTCGCCAACCAGACTTCGATCTACAACCTGGACGCGCTGCGCAAATTCACGGATAAGTTTGCCAGGGACCACGGCATCTCGATGCCTTTCTCCATCGATCCGCAGGGCAAGCTGCTGGCCGAGGTCAAGGCCGATAGCGAGATGGGCCGGCGCACCGGCATTGGGCACACGCCGACGGTCTTCATCGTCACTGCTGGCGGCAAGGGCGCGCCCTTCCGGGAGGTTCCAGTAATCGACCAGGATCTTTATCAGATCATCGATCAGGCGCTGGCCGATACCGTACCCGCCAAGCCGGCAGTCAAGCCGGCCAGCAAACCGGCTGTGAAAAAGACGGCAGTCAAATAGATTCCCGAAAAATTCCCGCCAGCAAAACGGCGCATCCCAGGCGGGATGCGCCGTTTCAGCGAAGATGCTTAGTACTTCGGCACGGCAGGATCGACCTCGCGGCTCCAGGCGTCAATGCCCCCGGCGAGGTTCACGAGGCGCGGGAAACCGGATTGCAGGAGAAACTCGGCAACGCGCTGGCTGCGGACGCCGTGATGGCAGTGGACAATGATCTCGCGCTCCCGGTCCAGCTCCGAGAGCCGCTGCGGGATCTCTTTCATCGGAATCAGCTTGCCGCCGATCTGGGCGATTTTGTATTCCCATGGTTCGCGCACATCGAGGATGTAGACCTGCTCGCCGGCATCCATGCGGCGCTTGAGTTCCTTGGCGGACAACTGCGGGATTCCGTTGGTCACTGATTTCTCCTTGGCGTCTGGTACGGTTTACTTGGAATCCAACCCTTGCGACAAAAACAAAGGCGTCGCGAGGGTGGGGCTCCCAAAGTGTGTATCGGTTGGGTCAGACTCATGCTTCCACCCAGAAAGGGGCGGATAAGTACCGGTCGGCCGCATCCGGCAGGATTGCGACGATGATCGCGGATCGCCCCGCCGCGGCTTCCTCCTGGGCGATTTGCAGGCTGGCGACAACGGCTGCCGCGCCCGACGGGCCAACCAGCAAGCCCTCCTCACGGGCCAGCCGTGTGAGCATGGCGCGGGCGGCCTCGGTTTCGATCTCGACGGAGCGGTTGGCAAGATGGGGGTTGTAGATGGGCGGAACGATCGCAGCGTTCGAGTGAATCAGCCCTGCGAGGCCGTGATCGGGCGCGCTGGGCCGGACGCTGATCGCCTGGAGGGTCGCATTGAAGCCTTTGAGGCTGCGGGCGGTTCCCATGAACGTGCCGGTGGTGCCCAGGCCGGCGACAAAATGCGTCACCTGCCCCTCGGTCTGCCGCCAAATCTCCGGGCCGGTCGAGTGAAAGTGCGCCAGCCAGTTGGCGTCGTTGGAAAATTGATCCACGTAGCAGAAGCGCGCCGGATCATTGCCGGCCAGCTCACGAGCTCTCCGGATAGTGCCGTCGGAGCCTTCCGCCGGGTCGGTCCAGTCCACGGTTGCGCCGTAGAGCGCCAGCACCCGTTTGCGCTCCGGCGAGAGGCTGGCGGGAATCGCCAGATGCACGGGAAAGCCCAGCGCCGTGCCCAGCATGGCGTAACTGATGCCGGTATTGCCGCCGGTGGCGTCGAGCAGGGTTTTGCCGGGAACCAGCAGCTTGCGGGCGATGGCGTCGCGCACGATGGCCGCTGCGGCCCGGTCCTTGACGCTGCCGCTGGGGTTGGTCCATTCGGCCTTGCCCAGCAACGTAATGCCGGGCAGATCACGGACAATCTGCTCCAGCCGGAGGAGCGGCGTATGGCCGATGCGTTCCGGCAGCGAGTTGCCGAGTTTTCCTTGCGGGTCTTCACTTTTCATAAAAATTGCGGTCAGCGCTCCGGTTGTGCGAGATTGGTGTACGGGGAGAAATTCGTGAGGCAACTCCGCCGCCCCGTACTACTATCCTCGCAGACGGAAGGCAATCTTGAGCAAAAAACCACGTAATCCTAACTTTGAGCAGGCTTTGGAAACTCTACGCACCCACTCCTTCGAGGTGGCCGCGCAGGCTGAGGCTGGTGGCGTGCGGGTGAGCAAATATGGTGCTGGAGCTATCCTGGCGGCATCCGCGAACTCCGCCGCGCCGGTGGCCTTTGTTGTGGCTCCGGGAGCGCTGATCGGCGGGCAGGTGGCGCGTTTGCTGGATCGCGGCTATCAGAAGTTCTTGAAAAACGCGAATTTTGAGCTTCCCGCCACGGCCCGCCAGTTGGAGGCGATTCACCACTTCAGCGAAGAGTTGAAGATTTTGACTGGCGCGGCCGATTTATTCAATGAGGCCCTGGGAACCACCAGCGATCTGTACCAGTACGACCGCCTGCAGGGCCGGGAAGCCCCGCCGCCGGCTGCTCAACGCCCCTGGGAACTGGCTGGAGGTCATTGATTCCCCAGGGTTGCGCAGGTGAGCCATGATCGTGGAAGAGAAGGCGGAAGTACTTCCGGCGGTGCAGGAGGAACGTCGCGCATTTCCCCGTCTGGCGGTGGAAGAAGCTGCCGGGATCGTGACTCTGGAGCAGGGCGTCGGTTTTCGCTGCAACGTTCTTGATCTGAGCCTGTCGGGCTGCCGGTTACGCACCGGCCTGCGCTTCCCCGGTAGTGCTTGGGACTGCGTCGAGCTCTCCTTCAAGCTGCGCGGAGTTTCTTTGCGCTTCGATGGCGAGATTCAATGGATCGACGGACAGCAAAAGATCGGTATCCGATTTGTGAATCTGTCTGACCGGCGCAAAGCGGAGCTGGCTGAGCTGCTTGCCGAGATCACGGCGAAAAACAAGGAATAGGCACGAAGGACAGACCTCAGCGGCGTCGCGCGCGCTCCCGTTGCAGCTCGCGGTAGACGTCGCTCTTGGATTGACCCAGCTCACGGGCGATGCGCTTGAGGGCTTCTTTTTCATCGATGCCGAACTCCGCTTGAATCTGCGCCACACGGTCGGCGATGCGTACGGGAGCGCTGCCTGCTTCGGCCTGCGCCTGCGGCTTCGCCTCTATCAGCAGCACAATCTCGCCGCGAACTCGATCCCGGCTGGCCAGATCGCGGTGAACCTCGGCCGCGGTTCCGCGCAAAAACTCCTCGTGCAGCTTGGTCAGCTCGCGTGCCACGACCACGCGCACGGCAAGGCCAAAGACGGATTCCAGGTCGGTCAGCGTCTCCAGAATCCGGTGCGGCGCTTCATAAAAGACCAGCGTGCGCGTAGCCTGGTTGCGTTGCACCTCAGCCGCCAGCGCTTCCAGCCTGGTTCGGCGCGCGCCAGCCTTCTCCGGCAAAAAGCCGATGAAGTGAAACTCCTCCGTGGGCAGCCCGGAGGCGACCAGAGCGCTGAGCGCCGCATTGGCTCCGGGAATGGGAACGACCGCGACTCCTGCGGCTATAGCAGCGGCGACAAGCTGGCTTCCGGGGTCGCTGATTCCGGGCATTCCGGCGTCACTGACTACGGCGATGCGCCCGCCGGCTTTGAGCGACTCGATCAACTCAGCGGCACGCTGATGCTCGTTGTGCTGGTGGCAGCTTACCGTGGGCGTGGTGATCTCGAAGTGGTTGAGCAGCTTCTGTGTCTGGCGGGTGTCTTCGCAGGCGATGCGGTCCACGCGGCGCAGCACGTCCAGCGCGCGCAGGGTGATGTCGCCCAGGTTGCCGATGGGCGTGGCCACTAGATAGAGGCCCGAAGCGAGCGGAGACGCGGGTTCGACGGACATGAACTCTCCTCGTTTGTTCGAGAACTTTTCCGATTCTCGGAATGCGAAGATACTAGGATATTTCACGATAGTTGCTAAAACAAAGACGCGCTGAGGCAGTGGGTCAGTTTGAAAATCAGACTCGCGTGATACCGATAAAATATGCGCGTACGCCGGGAGGCGTGAATTCCGAATCTATCAACCCTGATTGCATCCTGCGAACTAGGTCCGGAGATGCCTTTTCCTTGGCTCTTGCCGCGCCGCTCTTGATAGCTTCTTCAATTGCTGCGCAAGAACGGATTGCAGAAAAATGATAGGGGACTACAGATTCTACACGGATAAAAGGGTGCTCGCCCGGATGCACACAAACTAGAGTTTCCGATCGCTTGCGCTTGGTAGATATGCTTGCGGTTACAACTTCTCCGCCGAGACTTGGAGCCGTTAATAAAATGTGAAGATGCTCATCTTCCCCATCCTCATCCTCGATCATGAATGTATCGCCACAGTCCATGGTCAAGTGCGGCTCCCGATCAGATCATTGGCTGATTCGTCTGCCTTTAGGTCTCTAATGATTCCGTCTATCTCCTCTTCCGATGCGCCTTGGGCCTTCAGGATTTCGCTGATCTGGATGGGGATAGACGAACCGTGAGGATTTTGCCATTCAGGCAAATCATGGGTAAAGTCTCTTAACTTCCATCGATTCCACGTGCCGTACGTCCCAAAAATCTCCAGCAAAAGCTTTTCTTCCGCTTTTGAAAGCTGGTTTTCTGGAAAATCCCCGGATTTCAACTGGACCTCCCATTCGCCTAATGGGGGAGAAATATAACGTGACCAAAATGATTTCTGCTCTTCGTCTTGAGTGATAAGGTTATAAATATTGCTTACCACTGGACCTTGATCCATGGACACGTAACGATCTGTGGTGATGTTGAATCCCCAGCGGTCAAGGGCTAAACGGTCTGCTAAATACAGAAGCTTGATGAGCTTCAAATAAGACATTCGGCCACCACGCAGCCTGAGAAAGAATGCCGCCGCGGCCGTGGCCTTTTCCTGGCTGAATTTTTGGGCCATGTCCAATCCCTCGCTTGGTGGAAACTGCCCTTTTTCTTCGCTCTGACGGCAGTATAGTTCAATTCTCAATGATGTGCCAATGTGTCTCAGGTTGGGAACAAAATTTTTCATTCAAATAATCCATGAGACTATATGAAATCTGCAATTCCTAAACTGACCAACCACCTTTAGCGAGGGTGGGGCACTTAAATTTCGACAAAATCGATTGCATGCCTAACGAGCCTGTTCGTTGGCCAGGTCGCGCTCCATGCGGCGCTGCTCGGCCAGCAGCGACATGGCCCCCATCAGGTTTTGCACGCTCACAATGCCCACCACGCGCCCGCTGTCGGTGACCGGAATCAGCGAGAGCCCCCGGCCGGTCTGGAGGCGGCGAATCGTGGTTCCCAGCGTGTCTTCGGGGCGCGCCACCTGGAAGGCTTTGGACATGGCAGCCTGCACGTAGCCGTTGCCTTCATTGCGCAGGGCCTCGACAATGCGCTGGCGGCTGATGATGCCTACCAGTTGCGGGCCGCGCACCACGGGAAACTCCTCCTGCAGCGAGTGAACGCAGCGCACGAGGGCGTCGGCCAGCGTGTCCGAGGACGAGAGGGTGGCAAAATCGGTGAGCATCACCTCGCGCATATGCACCGTGTCCACCACCGTCTGAAAGAAGACGCCCTGATCCTCGACCTGTGCGCCGATCATGATGAAAAAGCCGGCGAAACTCAGCCAATAGTCGTGCAGCAGCATTCCACAGATCACGGCGCCGAGCGCCAGCACCTGGCCCAAACCGGCGACGAGGCGCGCGGAGAGAGCCACGCCATGCTTCTGCGCGAAGCGGCTGCGCAGCAAGCGCCCGCCGTCCAGCGGATACGCGGGCAAAAAATGCAGCAGGCCCAGGCCGGCTTGCATCCACACCATGCTGCGCACCAGAGAGGCAGCGGAGATCCATGGCCGGCTGAGCAAATCGAGGTTTCCGCCGGCTCCCAAGAAGACGGCGGCCAGCATCAGCGCGGTCACCAGGTTCGCCAAGGGGCCGGTCAATGCCAGGGCAAACTGCCCGCCGCCGTTCGAGGCGCCCTCCTGGCTTTCGGGGTCGGCGTAGGCGAAGAGCGCGCCGATGGGCAGCAGCAGAATGGCGCGCAGACGCAACCCCAGCCACGCGGCCATCAGCAGCCTTGCAGTCTCCCGCACCGCCACCGCGGCCACGAGCATCATGAAGAGCGCAAAGCCGCCGCCCGCATTGTCCGTGCCGCCCAGACCGAGGCAAACCACCAGTAGAAGCGGAAAGAAGAGATGGACGCGCACTTCCACGCCCATCCAACGGCCCAGCGGAATTGACCAGCCACGCATAACTTTGATTGTAGAATGCCGAGCCTCCGAGTCTATGGGGCGCTTCCCGTATGCTGGAGGTTGATGCGTATTATTGCCGGAAAGTTCCGTTCTCGAACGCTGGAGGCGCCCGCGGGCCTGGCCACGCGGCCCTCCAGCGACCGCCTGCGCGAGACGCTCTTCAACGTGCTTGCGCCGCGCATGGAGGGCGCGGCTTTTCTGGATTTGTATGCTGGATCGGGTGCGGTGGGCATCGAGGCGCTCAGCCGGGGCGCGGCGCGGACGGCCTTTGTCGAGCGCGCTCCGGCGGCGCTGAAGGCGCTGCGCGCGAATCTGGCGAAGTTGGGAATTTCCAGCGGCTTTTGCATCGATTCCAGCAGTGTTGCAGCGGCGTTGAAGCATTTGAGCAAGGAAAATCAGCGCTTCGATCTGGTGTTTCTCGATCCGCCCTGGGATGCGGCGGCGGAGTACGCGGCCACGCTGGGCTCGCTGGGCGGCGTGGCGAGCGGGCTGCTGGCGGACGGCGCTTTGGTGATCGCCGAGCATCGCCGCAAAGAGCGCCTGGAAGAGCGCTACGGCGCGCTCGAATGCACGCGGCTGCTGGAACAGGGCGACGCGGCGTTGAGCTTCTTTGCAGATCGACGAAAAAACGGCGGGTGGCCCACATCTGATTAACCAAAAATGATTGGGTGCCCCAGGTCCGGATTTTCGGACCTGGGAACCACGAACCTCAACCTGCCGCATTTTGTTTTGAAAACTTTGAGTTCCAAGGATTCCCAGGTCTCAAAATCGAGACCTGGGGAACCCAGCTTTTTGGGGGTGGTCAGATGTGGGCCACCCGCCAACACCGATTCGATGATTCTTACCATTAGTCGCTTGTTTTCTTATGGTTAACGA